>JAAYEH010000501.1 GCA_012728855.1 Rhodopirellula sp.
CCGGCGACCTGGGCCACGTCCGAGAGAAACTGATCCAGACGCTCGCGTTCCTGTCGAATCGCGAGCCTGAAGACATCAAGAACCTGCTCGGCGAGTGCCGCTGAGCCAAGCCAACGGAGAGCTTTCATGAAGAAGACCGATGTTCAGATCAACGCGACCTACCTCGTCAAAGTGGCTGGCAACTTGGTGCCGGTGCGGATCGACCGCGAGCATGAAAGCGGCGGCTGGCTGGGCACCAGTCGAAAGACGGGCAAGGCCATCAGAATCAACTCGCCCCAACGCCTGAGGAAACGCCTCGACGACGCGGCCCTTGTGGCCAACACGGCCAAGCGGGCGTCCAAGGACGCCACCGACGCGCCCCATCGCGACACGGGCGAACGTGGGCGGACGGTGGCGAAGCTGAGCGTCCTGGACGCCGCAGCGGCCGTGCTGGCTGCTGTAGATGAACCGATGGGCAGCAAGGAACTGGTCGAGCAGATGTTGGCCGATGGCCTCTGGCAGACCGGCGGCAAGACCCCGGCCAATACACTCTACGCGGCCATGCTCCGGGAGATCAGCAAGAAAGGCGACGCCAGCCGGTTCCGCAAGGTCGGCCGAGGTAGGTTCGCCCTTGCGGATCAAGCCTGAGCATCTCCTACACTTTGACCCACCTCACCACCCCGCCAAACCCGGCGGGGTTCTCTTCTGGCTGACCGGTTCACTCCCGTCGAACCGGCACCATCAAACGCCACGAATGCCATCTCGATCCTTTGGCGGCCTTGGCGTTCTATGGGCAGCCACGCCGGAAAAACCGGACACCTGAAACAAAGTCTGCCTATGGGTGCGCCTGGTTCCGCTGGCGTCACCTGAAGCGACCTTTTCCAAGTACCTATTCGCCGGCTTGCAGGGCAGAAACGGCTCACCCGCTTGTCGCTCCGCGGCACATGCGTTCAGGCGATGCCGTATGCCATCCTCAGAAGAAAGCGCTTGACATGTGTTCGTTCTCTGTTAGGATATCCGGCATGCTGATCGTATCGGGGACATCCAGGGCGGAAAACCGGCGGGACTTGGCGCAGCAATGTGGCATTCCACGGGTACCCGTTCGACTGGTTATTCAGCGATCGCGCCTGGGGTTGGAGTCACAGACCTGGCGGGACTACTGGCAGCCGTGTCGGCCCTTCTTCGAGGTCGACCTTAGCCTGGTACAGAGGCTCAACCGGTTGAAGAAGGCTTGGCGGCTCCTGCTGCAGTATCCGTCGGACAGGCTTTCCCAAATGTCGTACTGCTGGCGGTACTTTGGGCTGCTCCATCATACGATCCGTATCGCCCGCGAGGAGCCCACAAGGCCTGATCCCATGGAGGCCTTGGCGACGATCATTGGCTTTGAGAGCTTCCTGCTGGAGGCTCCTGGCGAGTCAGGCACGGCAGCGTGCACGATTACCTCTCGAAATCCACTGTTCCTGCTGGGGCAACTGGCCGTTGAGCCGACGGTGCCAACGCCGCGTCACGTCCTGCTGCTTCGCCCAAGTGGGCTGAAGGACCTTTGCTACCACTACCGGCAGCTTCAGATTTCCGGCACTCCATCACAGCGCATTTTCGTTTGCCCGGCGGTTGAAATGCCTCAGCGGGCGAGCAGCTTTGTCCCCATCGACCGACTCAACCGCCTCGTAAGTGATAGGCCTGATCCCTACTGGAAACCCAGGGCAAGGCTTCTCGCCAAGCGGATACTGAAGCCGTTGCTGGAGTCTCGACGGAGCGACGATCCAAACGACGGCTTGCCTGTGTCCATTCTTGATCTTGGGGCTGGCACGGGACACCTCCTCGCGAAGTCCTGGACCTATCTGAGCCGCTTGAAGGGGTCCGTCCCCGCGGCCTCGTTCCACTTTGTGGATGCCAACCCTCCCGCCTTCGGCCGTTCCTTTGGGCTTTCTCGGGACCAAGCAGGCATCACGCATGTTGAGTGGACGACGACCAGCTATCGAGCCTTGGCGGACGATGATGCCTGGCTCAAGAAGAACGGGCCTTTCGACTGGGTGTTCGCGTGTCGCATTCTGGATAACGCAAGCAACTTCCTCATTGAGCCCATCGGGGTTTCGGACGGCGGATCGCCTTCGCTTGATTGCCTGCCGCACCGATGCCTTGCTCCGCACGCCCAGCCTGAAGGATTGCCCCGCTTGATGGTGTCAACGGTTCGGCGAGAACGCAATGGGGGCACCCTCTATCCGCAATACTCTCTTCGCGACTACTTCGCGTCGCTCTTGGCGCTGCAGAACGGCTCGTGGGATTCGGTAGGCGAGGATCTTTGGTATCTCCCCGTCCGGAGGTTCAATCCGGCCGCATTGATCACGCCGAGCGGCCGAAGCCTTCTGGCGCAGTTGATGAAGGTATCTCAAGCGGTGATTGTGGAAGATGTGGATGCAAGACCAGAGCATCTGCGACAGCACAAGGTGGAATTTGGCTTGCCGGGCACGGCCGCCGTGTTCTGCAAAGACGATGGGTTCAGAACCGAGGCTAATCAGTTTGTCGTGACGACGCCTGAGAAGGCGGCCTGCATACGGGGGGAGCGACTGTGGTAATTGTGGAGCGGCGGAAGCGGAAGGGGCCGGTGTTGACACCATCGTCGTTGCCGTGCCTAGGGAAGATGCCGACGATTAACATCACCGAAGGCTGCTCGCACGATTGCGTCTACTGCTACACGCAAGGTTATTCGGGATACCCGGGGGCGGGGCGTGTCACGCTTCTTGAGAATATCCCAGAGCTCACCGAGGGCGAAATCGGCCGGAAACGTCGCAAGCCCCGCCGGGTCTATTTCAGCCCTTCCAGTGATGCCTTCCAGCCGGTGCCCGAGGTGTTGGATGTGACGTACCGAACGATGGCGATCCTGCTTGAACACGGCGTGGAGGTCGCATTCCTGACGAAGGGAGGCGTTCCCGAGCAATTCCTTCAACTTTTCGCCGACACCCGCGCGGGGGTATTTGCCCAGATTGGCATCACAACGCTGGATGAGGATATCCGCCGAGTGACGGAGCCCAATGCCGCGTCAATAATGCAGCGGCTGGAGGATATCAGCGGGTTGGTTCATAGCGGAGCATTCGTGCGTGCGAGGCTGGACCCGCTGATTCCGGGCCTGACGGACACGGTTGAGAATCTGGAACCGTTACTGGCTGAGCTTCAGCGCCGAGGCATCCGCAGCATCGCCGCGAGCTATCTATTCCTGCGGCCGGGTTTCGGACAACGGCTTTCACACGTGCCCGGTCTGGCGAATTCTACAGAATGGACATGGCATCGATTTGCTGACGGCGTGGGCGGCGGAAAGATGATCGATGCGGACTATCGGCGCGAGCGGTTTGCACGGCTAGCGTTTCTGGCGGCCAAACATGGCATCGACGTGCACACCTGTGCGTGCAAGAACCCGGACCTGGCCGAGTCGAAGAACTGCCGAATCGCCGGTCCACCAGCCGAGCCGTCCGCCCATCCGAAAGGGCCACTGTTCGGGTGTTTGGAACAGGCCGAGTGATAGAAGTGTGACGATTCCTCAGTACTTGGCAATAAGTCCCGCAGATTCTATTCAGTGGTCACACCAGCGATTTGCTTGGCGATTGCCACCCGGTCGGCGGGTGAAAGGCTGGCGATGATATCGCGGCGTTCGGCTGCGGGCAGGTTACTTAGTAAATCGGCGAGGACCGCCAAGCGGGTGGTCTCGTTGCCGGTAGTGGCTGTTGTGCAGTGACTTACACCGCTTGACTGGCCTTCCAGCCCGCCCGGCACCGATTGCGGCACCGGCTTGTCGGCGGCGGCCGCAAGTGGTAGAGTTGTCAAAGCGTTAGAAGGGTCAGCGTCCAGCTTTGTAAAGCGGTGGTTGTGGGTTCGATTCCCTCCGCTGGCTTTTTGCACTGCCCCCAAGCGTGTCAGGGTCTTATTCAACCGCCTTTCTGTACTGGCTTGGCGAGAGACCGTAGCAGCGAATGAAC
>JAAYEH010000502.1 GCA_012728855.1 Rhodopirellula sp.
AGTACCGGTGCCTCTTCTCTGTTCCGCGTCTTGCAGCGCATAGGCAGGAGCCTGCGATTTCCCGGGCAGGCTTATGCGTGTTGTCGATGGATTCTATGGAAGTGCCTGGTTTTCAGGCGAATTTGCGGCAGTCCATCTTTACATGTAAACTAGTGTTCATTACTTCTTACCCACAAGAAACCCAGATGAGCCCTCTTTTTTTCTATCCCGGCCGCGTTCCGGCTTGGTGACACCGGCTCCGGATTTGCTAGAATGGGCCTTTCCCAGACTCCCATCCATTCACACCACCCAGGAGCTTGTCGCCGTGACCGCAGCGATTCTCGACGGAAAGGCATTGGCCAGTCAACTTCGTGAAGAAACCGCCGAGAAGGTCGCCCGTTTCGTCGGAGAATACCAGTCGGCCCCCTGTCTGGCGGCCGTTTTGGTTGGTGACGATCCGGCCAGCGAGATCTATGTTCGCAACAAACAGCGGGCCTGCGAGCGGGCGGGCATCGAAAGCCGACTGCACCGCCTCCCCGCGAAAACCACTCAGGACGAACTCCTATCGCTGATTGCCCAACTGAACCAGGACACCTCGGTCCACGGCATCCTGGTTCAGCTTCCGCTCCCTAAGGGCCTTGACGAGAAACAGGTTCTCGACGCCGTGCATCCGCTCAAGGATGTCGATGCCTTCCATCCGGAGAATGTCGGACGCATTGCCCAGGGTCGGCCGCGGTTTCTTCCCTGCACCCCCCACGGAATTCAGCAGTTGCTCTTGCGAAACGGGATACCGATCGCCGGGAAGCACGTAGTGGTGATCGGCCGCAGTGAGATTGTCGGCAAGCCGATGGCCATGATGCTCGTGCAGCGGGGCGATGGCGGCGACGCGACGGTCACCGTCTGTCACAGTCGCACGAAAGATCTTCGGGCCGTCACCCGCCTGGCCGACATTCTCATTGTGGCGATCGGGCGGGCGAAATTCGTAACCGCCGATATGGTCAAGCCGGGCGCGGTCGTTGTCGACGTCGGCATGAATCGGACCGAGGAGGGGTTGTTCGGCGATGTCGATTTCGGTCCGGTGAGCGAAGTGGCAAGCTGGATCACGCCGGTGCCGGGTGGCGTCGGTCCGTTGACCATCGCCATGCTTCTGGAAAACACGGTGGAGGCCGCGCGCCTGATGCGCGGCAAAGAACCGACCGGCTGAGGGTCGAACAATGGACCATTGCGAGAACCAAAAAGGGGTCGGGAGTCTTTTTCCGTATCGGTCTTCCCGTCGCTCGGCACATCCAACGCAGTCAGTGGCCGATACGGAAAAAGACTCCCAACCCCCTTGTACCCTGTAAATCACGGCGGACTGAACACGAGATATCGACGAACGATTGGCTAGATCATCCCCTATCGCTTCAGGAAGGAAACCGCAATGATCGGTCGACCACGATTGCCGAGCGCCAATGACCTTCGATTCACCCGTCGCCGCATGTTCCAGATCGCCGGCCGCGATGTTTTCGGTTTGGCGATGGCCAGTTGGATGCTCCTCGATCAGTCGGAGGCGGCGGAAGCGGTGAGCGCTGTTGAGCCGTTGAACCGCTTCCCTCGGATGATGCAGAACTACTTCGTCGAGCGCGTTCGACAGGCGGAGATGATGGGAGAACAGAGACGCGCCGCGTTGAAGTCGAAAGAGGACGCCGAAGCCTACGTCGGCTGGGCGCGGGAGAAGATCCGCGAAAGTTTCGGGCCCTTTCCCGAACGGACTCCCTTGAACCCTCGCATCACGGGCACGGTCGATCGCGATACGTACGCCATCGAAAACGTCATCTTCGAGAGCCGGCCCGGTTTCCTGGTTACCGCCAACCTCTATCTCCCCAAAGGTCGCCGCCGCCCCTTGCCCGGCGTCGTCGGCACCTGCGGCCACTCTGTCAACGGAAAGTGCGCCGAGGCATACCAATCGTTCGCGCAAGGCCTGGCTCGCATGGGATACGTGGTATTGATCTACGATCCGATCAGTCAGGGCGAGCGGCTGCAATACACGGATGAAAAACTCAAGTCGCCGATCGGCCCCGGCGTTGCGGAACATCTCTACGAGGGGAATCCGCAGTTCCTCGTCGATGAGTTTCTCGGAACGTGGCGGGCGTGGGACGGCATCCGCGCGCTGGATTACCTGCTGACCCGCGAGGAAGTGGATCCGAATTGGGTCGGAGTGACGGGGAATTCGGGCGGTGGCACGATGAGCACGTGGCTCTGCGGCGTCGAGCAACGGTGGGCCGCCGGTGCGCCGTCGTGCTTCGTCACCACGTTGCGCCGCAACCTGGAAAACGAGTTGCCCGCCGACACCGAGCAGTGCCCGCCCCGAGCCCTGGCGCTGGGGCTGGATCACAGCGACTTCCTGGCGGCCTTGGCCCCCAAGCCGGTGATTATTCTTGCCAAAGAGAAGGACTACTTCGACGTCCGCGGCAGCGAAGAGGCTTATCAAAGGCTCAAGCGGCTCTACCGTCTGTTGGGCGCCGAGGACAACATCGCCTTGTTCGTCGGCCCCACGGAACACGGCTACACGCAAGAAAACCGGGAGGCGATGTACCGCTGGTTCAACCGAGCCAGCAGAATCTCCGACGCCGCCAGCGAGCCGCAACTCACCATCGAGAAGGATGAAACGCTCTGGTGTACGCCGCGCGGTCAGGTTGCCGAACTGGGGTCGCGCCCGCTCTGGACATTTACTCGCGACGCGTCCCAGGATCTTGCCAAGCGCCGGCCGAAACTGGAGGGCGATGCCCTCAAAAAAGCGGTTGTTCAGACGCTCAAGCTGCCGCCCCGCGGCGCAGCGCCGGAGTATCGCGTTCTCCGTCCGATCGGCGGGCGGAAGTATCCCAAGCCTGGCTTTGCCACCTATGCCGTCGACACGGAACCAGGAGTCTTCGCCCTGGTCTACATGCTCGACGACAAGGCCCGCGCTTCTCGGCCACCTCAAGATTTTCGACGCGCGGTGCTCTATGTGGCGCACCAATCCAGCGACGCCGAACTCCGCGACGAGCCGCTGGTCCGCGATTTGCTCCAGGCCGAGCCGGAATCGCTCTTTTGCACCTGCGACGTCCGCGGCATCGGCGAATCGCGGCCGAATACCTGCGGGACAGACACCTTCTTGAAGCCTTACGGCGCCGATTACTTTTATGCCATCCACTCGATCATGCTCGACTACCCCTATGTCGGCCAGAAGACCCACGACGTGCTCCGCGTGCTCGACTGGTTGAAGGCCCAGGGCATCGAGCAGGTTCACCTCGCCGGCAAAGGATGGGGAACGTTGCCGGCGACGTTCGCCGCGCTCGTCTCGGACCGAGTGGCCCAAGTCACACTGAAGAACGCCCTGACAAGCTATGCCGCCATCGCCGAAGCGGAGCGATATCAGTGGCCCCTGTCGGCGATGACGCTCGGTGCGCTGAAGACGTTCGACCTGCCGGATTGCTACCGCGCCCTGGAAACGAAAGGTTTGCGGCAAATCGAGCCGTGGGGAGCGGAGGCAGGCGAACCTTGACATGCGCGTTCAAGAGCTAAGCCGATTCCTCGCGGCGGCTCAGCAACCGCCAGAGGAAGAAACGAGCAACCAATCCTAGATGAACATCCTGGTCTATGTGCATGACCCGCGTGATCCTGCCGGATGAGCAGTTCGTCGATGTTGCTCAATCGACCCTCGGAGCCGAAGAAATCCCGCGGTCCTATACGCCGGGCGACACGGCCGATCGGCTGGCTCTGCGCAAGGCGTACGCGTGGCGACCGCACGGAAACTGGCTATTCCTCGTCGGGTTGCGTCCCCGCAGCGTCCGACTCCGCTTCACCAGGCGCTTGAAGTGTAACACAGGATTATGGCGAAGCCGCAATCCTGGAAGAAATCCGAAATCCGGGCCTTAACACGCGGGCGGTTATGGGTGTCCTCGTAATCTCTTATGAGCCGCAGGCCGTCCTCGTCGCCATGCCTTTTGCTTTCATCTGCTTCACCAGTCGATAGAGGCAACCCGCCAGCGCCACGACGCCGGTAGCGGCGATCACAACGAGGATTGCCCAGTCTCCCTGGCCTTGTCGCGTCAGGATGATCCCCGACAGCGCCAGATACCACAGGCCCACAACGATGCCCAGCAACGAGAACCAGCGCGGGTTCCCCGGGCCACAAATAGCCATCAGCCAGCCGACCCAATAAGGCAGTATCAGCACTCCCCACCACATGGAACGTCCAGACGAGCCTCCCATGCCACCGACCGTACTCAGCCCCCACAACGCCCCCACCCCAATCGCAATCAGAACGAACGCCCACACCTTGTAGACGAGCACTCTACGTTCGCCTTTTCCGAGGTAGGTGCCGAGCGCCAATAGCCCGCTGCCGGGAAGGATGAGGAGCGATCCCTCCACCGGATCAATGGCTCCGACCACCATGCCCATGCCGCCAACGATGGTGAGAACGTTTGACCAGGAATTACGTGCGTTCATACGTTCGCTCCTAACGACGGCGATTACGCTGCGTGCGCCGATGATCTCGCCACGTGCATCCGTCCCAATCGCACGCTCCGCAGAAGTGCCTCCCCCTCCTTCGTTCCAGGGCGAGAGGAATCGAGGCATGTAACGCCGCATCCGGTAGCGCCTTCAGTCTACACCCCTCATTGATGGAGTCAAGCAAGGCTAGTGCCGCAACTCACAATTGTCAGCCCACCAAAGCCATAGTTTCGCCACATTCCCGGGCATTTGCCCATTTCTTCTTCTAGGTCGGAGGACGTTTCACAGTGGATGCCGTCACGGGACGGCCGGTGTAGGTCCATCAGAACGGTCTGGTATTCGTACGATTGAAGTAGTCGATGAAGCCCAAGAGCCGCTCCTTCAAAGCTGCGGTGGATGGAAAACTGCCTCGTCGTAGAACGCCTCGCGTCACGATCCCGAAAACGATTTCGACCTGGTTCAACCACGAACGGTGCTTCGGCAAGTACACGAAGCGAATCCGATGGCTGCGGTCGGAGAGTAACGCCTGGCGACTGGCCATCGACTTGAGAATGCCGGACTTGTCCTCTTTTCCCAGCGTGCGCTGGTCGATCCCCCCCACTTTCGCCACGTAACGGACGAGGCTTTCGCTACAGTGCGTGTTCAGGTTGTCCGACACAAACACCCAGCCGACCTCCGGATCGGTAGCGACGGTGTGGTGAATGTGCCAACAGACATCCTCCTCAGTCCTGGTAATCTGATGGCGTGCCGCGTACTGCAAGAATTGCCCCCGGTGGAATGGTTTTTCATGTTTTCGGTCGCGGCGTTGCGAGAATGCCACTCTTCGAGAAAGCAGGGGACTACCAGGCCTTTGAGCGCGTGCTGCACGAAACTCGCGCGGAGGCTCCAATGCGACTTTGTGCGTATTGCCTATTGCCGAAGCCTTGTCACCTTTTGCTTGGAGTACACATTGTTGACGACGTGGCTATCGCCCGAAGTCGCTTTTGCCTGAGCACAGCCCAGGGGCTGGGGATCTGCCCGTACTGCCGGCCCCAGCCGGTCGTTTTCGGAGCCGTTTATGCCAATTCCTCGCGGCGGCTCAGCAACAGCCAGAGGAAGAACGGCCCGCCCAACAGTGCCGTAAGAATGCCGACAGGCAGCTCCGTCGGCGCCAGCACCGTCCGCGCCACCGTGTCGCAGAGAACGAGAAACGCGCCGCCGAAGAGGATCGTGGCGGGCGTAAGATAGCGATGGTCCGGGCCGACCAGCAGCCGGCAGATATGCGGGCCCATCAGGCCCACGAAGCCAATGGGGCCGCAGACCGCCACCACGCCGCCCACCATCATGCTGGCGGCGAAAAAGACGATCAGCTTTGCACGGCGAACGTCCACGCCGCGGGCGATCGCCAGCTCTTCACCCGTGGAGATCAGGTTCAACTCGTGCGTCAGGTACACGACAATGAACCCGCCCAGGATCACGATCGGCAAGGCGCTGAGCACTTCATCCGACCCGACCACGTTGTCCAACCCACCCATCACCCAGCGGAGCATGCGATAGGTTCGCGTGAAGTCGCTGAGGTACTGGAGAAAGAGGATCAGGCTGGAGAAGAAGAAACTCACCGCCACGCCGGCCAGGAGCATGGCCGCCGTCGAGACTCCCTGCCCGGTGCGAGTCAATCCATAGACAAGCAGAATGGCCGCCAACGCTCCGGCAAAGGCGAACCACGAGCTGCCCGCGATTCCCAACAGCGAAAAACCCAGGCCCAAATGAATATACACGGATGCTCCCAGCGATGCCCCGCTGGCTACGCCCAGCGTGAAGGGGGTGGCCAACGGATTGCGAAACATCGCCTGGAACGCCATGCCGCTTATCGCCAGAGCACTGCCGGCCAGAAACGCCATTGCCACGCGGGGCAGCCGGATCTGCCAAAGAATCCGCGCGGCCATCTCGTCGTTTCCTCGCCACAGCGTTCGCAACGGGATCTCCTGCATGCCGATCAGCGGCGCAGCGGCTAACACGAGGGCCGCCAGCACCATCAGCAGGATCAGCACCAGCGACGGCCTCATGGCGTCCTCTCCGGCGACGGAGTGGGAATGATCACCGGCACGTTAGCCTGCGGGTGCGGCACCAGCAGCAAACCCGTGCCGTAGATCCGCTCCAGAACGCTCGGTTGCATAACCTCGCGCGGCAGGCCGCGGAAGACCACCGCGCCGTCGCGCAGCGCCACGATGCGGCCGCTGTCCAGCGCTGCCCGGTTCACATCGTGGGTGACGGTGACCACGGTCACGCCCGACTCGGCATTGGCAAGCGCCAGCACGTCGCGGATTTCGCTCTGATGCCGGTAGTCGAGAAACGTCGTCGGCTCATCCAGCAACAGCACGTCCGCTCGCTGGGCCAGGGCGGCCGCCAGGTAAACCTTCTGGCGCTCGCCGCCGCTGAGAGTGTTCAACAGCCGACCGGCGAATTCCGTGGTTGCGGTCCTCTCCAACGCCTCGCGTACCGCCCGGCGGTCCTCGAGGCCGACCGACGAGAACGGGCTGAGGTAAGGATAACGCCCCATCAACACAAACTGCTCGACCGTGAAGGGAAACACCCGGCCGTCGGCCTGCGGCACGTAGCTGATCCGGCGGGCGAGTTCCTTCTGCCGGTAGGATGCCAGCGGCCGGCCGAAGACGCGAATCTCGCCCTTTCCGCCCGTGAGAATCCGGTCGATACACTTCAACAGTGTCGTCTTGCCCGCGCCGTTCGGCCCGATGATCGACAGATACTCCCCGCGACGAACCGTGAACGACACGTCGTGGAGAATCGCCTTCTTGCCCAGGCGAAAGGAGAAGTCGCGAACCTCCACGGCCACTTCGAGTGCGGCGCCGTTGCTCATAGCCGGGACCAGTCCTCTTCGGGATGGAATAGCCGGGCGAGCTTCTCGGCCAGCAGAATGAAGCGGGGGCCGGGAATGAAGGCGTAGTCGTCGTCAAGCACGTGGACTCGACCGTGGCGAACCGCATCCAGTTCGGCGAGTTGCCGCCAATCGCCGAGCAACGCTTGCCGGTCCCGCGGCTGTTGGGGCAAGTTCGGCACCAGATCGACGATCACTTCGGGGTTCAGCTTGAGAATTCCCTCGGCCGAAAGGACGGGAAAACCGCCGGCCGTCTCCGCACAAACATTGCTCCCGCCGGCCAATTCAATGACCCGGTTGATGAAGCCGTCGGCCCCCGCCGCGTAGAGATCCTGGATTTCTCCGCTGTCGAGCGTTCGTTCGGCGACGAACAACACCCGTGGCCGCGGCAAAGAAGCGGTCCGCTGGCGGATTTCGTCCATCTTCTGCCTGATCTGCCCCACGAGCCGCTCCGCTTCGCCGTCGGCCCCGCATCGCCCGCCAATCGTGGTGAACGAGTCGAGAATCCCTTCCAGATGATCGTGGTGGACGACAAGCGTATCGAGGCCCAACTGCCGCAATGTCGCGGTGGACTGGTCGCTTCCCTCGCGGGTGACGATCAAGTCCGGCCGTAGCGCGACAATCGCCTCGTAGCTGGGATCGAGCCAGCCGCCGATTTGAGGCAGGGCTTTGGCCTCGGGCGGGTAGTTGCAGTAGCGAGTCACCCCGACGACGCGTTCTCCCAACCCCAGCGCGAAAAGGGTCTCGGTGATGCTGGGCGACATGGAGACGATCCGCGAACAGCTTCCACCCGCGGCCGCTTCCACCGCCTCACTGCCATCGCGAGAAGTCCGCACCAGCAGACTCACCGCAACGATCGCCAGTACGACTTCGCCCAGCAGAATCCCGCATCGTCTTGCGTCGGCAGCCAATTTCAACGACCTACTATTCGGGCAGCGGTTGATCTTTTGTCTCGGGCGCGAAAGGAATCACGGCCAAGCCGACTACATAGACCATGGCCACGGTGATCGCGGCCCAGCGGAAGGGATATTGAACTCCCAACGATACATAGAGGACGTTCAGCGCGCCGAACACCAGCACGATCGAGCCCAGCGCGAGTAACCCGAGCGAAATCGTCATCGGCAGCAGCACGAACCCTACGAGCGATCCGATCACGTTGCCGATTGCCGAAACCGCCTGAAGCAGTCCCAAGGCATGGGGACGCGCACGGGCGGGCATCACCTCGGCCACCAAGGTAACGCCCGCGGCAAATTCGCCTCCCACTCCCAGCCCCTGTAAGGAAACGGTACAGGCAAAAGTCGTACACCGTCACCGAGACTGCCGAGAGCCCTGGGAACAGGGAGTAGACCAGGATGGTCAGGAGCATCGTCTTAGCGCGGCCCCATCGATCCCCCGTCATGCCGAAAACAATACCCCCCGTTGCCCAGCCGATCAGCAGAAACGGCATGGCAAGCCCCCCCATTGATTGGCCTCGGCGGCCGAGGCCGTCGGCCCCAGCAGTTCCTGGAGCGCGCGGCTTCTGGAAAGCACGAAGGTCCGCTGATCCATCGTATCGAACATCCAGCCCAAGGTGGCGACCGTGAAGATCCACCAGTGATAGCCGGTCGATTCTCGATACCAGAGTTTCAGAGTGTCGTTCATCCGCGGCCCTTCTGACAAAACCGATAACCCTATCAGGTTACCCTGGTGGCCAGCCGCTCACAACCCGGGGCGCCCGAATATCAGAAGCGGAATAATAGTTGACTCGCCCCCATTCATCCGATACACTTCCAAGCTGACCTGTTTTGTTGTGCGATAGATCTTGGCAGACCGATGACCAACGCGAACCCGTTATCCCTGTTGTTATTGCTCCTTTCCGGGAGACGGCCGTAGGGTTCGCGCAGACAACGAGCAAATCGATCATCCGAACCCCGAGGCCGAAGACGGCTTCGGGGTTTTTTGTTGAACGGACATCTCGCCGGATTTTTGAATCGTCGGCGATCAACTGGTGAATAGGAAAACGGTGAATCCAGTGTGGTTCGGAATGTTCCAGTGGCTTTGTTCCCCGAGGGCCGGATTGGTGTTGCCCGCGCCGACCAGGGGTCGGCGAACGGACCATCGTTGGAGTTGATACCGCACGTAGAACGACTATCCCGAATCCCACAGGAAACACCTACCATGAATCCATCTTCCGACCGGCGTATCGTTATTTTCGACACGACTCTGCGAGACGGAGAGCAGTCTCCCGGCGCCAGCATGAATCTCGCCGAGAAAATGGAGGTCGCCCAGGCGCTGGTTGCGCTGGGAGTCGACATCATTGAGGCGGGATTCCCCATCGCTTCGCCCGGCGACTTCGAGGCCGTCCGCGAGATTGCCCGAACCGTCCGCGGTCCCGTCGTCTGCGGGCTGGCCCGTTGCCGCAACGAGGACATCGACCGCGCTTGGGAAGCGGTCAAACATGCCGAGTCGCCGCGGATCCACGTCTTCCTCGCCACCAGCGCGATCCATCGCGAGTTCAAGCTCAAGATGGACAAGGAGGAAATCATTCGCCGGGCGGTGGCCGGGGTGGAGCGGGCCGTGGGCTACTGTCCCAACGTGGAGTTTTCACCCGAAGACGCCGCTCGCACCGAGCACGACTTCCTTTGCAGGGTCGTCGAGGCCGCCATCGCCGCCGGCGCTACCACGGTAAACATCCCCGACACCGTTGGGTATGCCACCCCGAAGCACATGGGCGAAGTCATTCAAAGGCTCCGCAATCGCGTGCCCAATATTGACAAGGCCGTGATCAGCGTCCACTGCCACAACGACCTCGGTATGGCGGTGGCCAACAGCCTGGCTGCGGTCGAGTCCGGCGCGGGGCAGGTGGAGTGTACCGTCAACGGCATCGGCGAGCGCGCCGGCAACTGCTCGCTGGAAGAGATCGTCATGGCGCTGCGGACGCGCCACGACCACTACCAGGCCGACACCGCCGTTGTCAGCCAACGGCTCGTGCCCACCAGCCGCCTGGTGGCCAGCATCACCGGCATGCACGTGCAGCGGAACAAGGCCATCGTGGGGCTGAACGCTTTCGCCCACGAAGCGGGCATCCACCAGGACGGCATGCTCAAAGAGCGCCGCACCTACGAGATTATGCGGCCTGAGGACGTCGGCTTCACCATGAGCGACCTCGTCCTGGGCAAGCACAGCGGCCGCGCGGCGCTGGCCGATCGCGCCAAGACGCTGGGCTACCATCTGACAGGCGAGCAGCTCAACGTCGTCTTCGAGCAGTTCAAGGTGCTCGCCGACAAGAAGAAGGAGATCTACGACGCCGACCTGGCCGCCCTGATCGAACAGCAGATTCATGCCGCCGGAGAGGTCTATTCGCTGGATTCCTACGAAATCACCTGCGGAACGGGGCACCGCCCGCGAGTCCGGCTCTCCATCCGCCGGGGCGAACAGATCCTTTCCACGGAGAAAGCCTATGGCGACGGACCGGTCGACGCCGTCTTTCTGGCAATCGAGGAACTCACCGGCTACACTGTATCCTGCAAGGATTTCCGGGTGCATAGTGTAACGGTCGGCAAGGACGCCCAGGGCGAAGTGACGGTCCAGGTCGAGCACGAGAACGTCCTTTACCGCGGCCGCGGCGTCTCGACCGACAGCGTCGAAGCCAGCGCAAAGGCCTTTCTCAATGCGATCAACCGAATTGTCGCGGTGGGCGATGGCAAGAAAGAACCGGCGAATCTGTAGCCAACCCAAGAAAGCGGAAACGGCGGAGGCGGTTGCAGAACCGCCTCCCTACTGGGCCGAGTGGCGGAATCGGTAGACGCTCGGGATTTAAAATCCCGTGTCCGTTAAAGGACGTGCGGGTTCGAGTCCCGCCTCGGCTAATGAGTTACGGAGATATTGCTTTGCCATATCGTGGATTGATATTCCAAGAATACTCCGCGCCGAACCAACTGCGGCGAGTTCTGCCTGCTTCGACTCAAATTCGTTTGACGATTGGGAACCGCTTTGAGTAACTCCCTTTGGAGAGGGGCGGGCCGCGGCGCAAGAAGAAAGGGCCAGTGTTGTGCTGGCCCTGGAACGGTAGGTTGATCTGCGCTAATCGCGTAACAACGGCTTCGGAAACTCCACCGCTTCCTTGACGTGGTCCGTCTGAGTCGCCATCGTGAATTCGATCGGATCAAAGTTTCGCTCGCAGTGAAAACAACGAGCCAGATTGGTCTGTGGGTTCACGTCCGATTCATTGCATGATGGACAGACAAACACGAACTGACCATTCCGACGCTTGGGGGGCCAACGAAGGTATCGGTTCACTCAGCCGTCCCGCGGGTGCCACGAAGCCCTGCCGCACCGCCTCGCGAGCCGCTGACCGACCGCTTGTGTCGTGTACCACTGGCGCGGTGAGACGCTGTGGTCCCCGCCAACGATCCTCATCGTTCCTTTCCTTCTTCCTGCGGTCCTTCCCGACGGCACGGCGGCGCGTGCCTGCTACCGCGATATAGGTTGCCCCTTTCTTGTAGGACGGATTGGTGATCCGTCTGTGTTTCCGGGACGGATTACCAATCCGTCCCGCGCTCAAATGCGGAAGTCGGCCACCCGTTTTCGGCTCGCGCGGTTGGCGTTAGAATGGCTCCACCGAGCCGTTCAACGGCGCGGGCGGGGGCTGGTTCATTATTTCGGTCCGTCGGGATGTCTTGCGGCAAAGACGCTGTCCGAAAACATCGACCTGCCCCCCGCGTTCCCGCTCCGAAAACGGTAAGACCACCACGATCGAAGGAGGTTAGCGATGAAGGTTTTGCTGCGGATGATGCTGACGTCAACCCTCGTGCTGGCGGCTGTCGCTGAAGTCGCTGCCGATTGGCACGTCTGGACAGTTGCCCAAACCCGCCGCGTGCTCCGCGAAGATCCGGCCGCCGAGGGACTGGCCGTTCGGCTGGGCGCGGCGAAAAACGAGTGGGAGAGTTTTCAGGTTCTCATGCGCGGCGATGCGCCGATCAAGGGGATTACGCTTCAGCCGGGAGATCTGACGGGACCGGATGGGGCGGTGATCCCCGCAAGCGACGCGAGACTCTACCGGCAGCACCAACTGGAAATCACCGTCCCCACGCACCGCAACGAACAGTTCAAGCCGGGCTGGTATCCGGATCCCCTCATCCCCTTCCGGCATCCGATCAGCGGCGAACCGCTGTGCGGCGCCCGCTTTACGGCGGTCCCCTTCGATTTGCCCGCCGCCCAGACGCACGGATTCTGGGTCGATGTCAAGGCGCCGGCGGATGCCAAGGCGGGCGTCTACCGCGGACAGTACCGGCTGACGGCCGACGGCGGCACGACCGTGGAAATCCCCGTGGAACTCTCCGTTTGGGATTTTGCTCTGCCGGACACACCGTCGCTACGGACCGCCTTGGGCTCGCCGGCGGATCGGTTGCGAGGCTACTATGCCCGCCGCGCCAAGGAAGGCAAGGAGAAGGAGCCCGAGGACTGGGATGCCGTGGAGAGTCAGGTGGCTGAGCTGCTCAGCCGGCATGACATCAACGCCACGCCGCCCCGCGACATGATCGCGCCGGAGGCCCAGCCCGATGGAACGTATCGTATCCCGGCGGAACAGATCGACGCCTTCCGCGAATTCGTCGATCGCTACCACATCAACGCCTTTGTGGTTCCCCATCCGCGGACCGCGGTGAAAGACCCGGTGGCGGAGCAGGAGAAGTTGCGCCGCTGGCTCGGCGCCTGGGACCGGGCGGCGAAGGAGTTGGACCGGCCGCAGGTGCTCTTTTACACCTACCTCCGCGACGAGCCGAACGACGAGGAAGCGTATCGGTATGTGCAGAAATGGGGCCGTGCGGTCCGCGAGGCGAACTCGGTCGTGAAGGTGATGGTGGTGGAGCAGACCTGGACCCAGGATGAGGCCTGGGGAGATTTGTATGGGGCGGTCGATATCTGGTGTCCGCTGTTTTCCTTGTTCAAGGCCGACAGCGCCGCCAAGCGGCAGGCGCTGGGGGAAACCGTTTGGACCTACACGGCGTTGTGTCAGCGGGATCCGACGCCCTGGTGGCATACGGATTTTCCGCTGCTGAACTACCGCGTGCCCGCCTGGCTCGCCTGGCGCTACCGCATGAGGGGCATTCTTTACTGGGGCGGAATGGCCTACTGGAACGACGTCGAGGATCCGTGGACCGAGCCCGGCACGCTCGACCGCCGCGACCGCAATCCCAAGCTGATGTACAACGGCGAAGGAAGCATGCTTTATCCGGGTCGGGCGGTTGGCTACGAGGGCGTAGCGCCGGGTCTGCGGGTGAAAGCACTCCGCGACGCGATCGAGGACTATGCGTATCTCTCGATCCTGGAGGAGAAAGGGCTCGCCGAGAAGGCGGAGAAGGCGGTGCTGCCACTGACGAAATCTTGGTTTGATTGGGAGACCGACCCGGCCGCCTATGACCGAGCGAGGGTTGAATTGGCGAAGTTGATCCTGGCCGGCAAGTGAGCATCAGCCCGGCTGGAAACGTACCAGGCGTCGGCGAAGAGATACAGCCACCCATCGGGGGGCGGGAAACCGTGGGGCAGGTTTGCAACCTGCCCGCTTTACACGCGGATGCGAGGCAGGTTGCATGCCTGCCCCACGACGCCCCCTACCAGCCTGATACCGAACTGAATGGAGATTCTTGTTGTGAATACGAACCGCGCTGTTTATCGACGAGTGTGTTGCCTATTGCGTGTTTCCGTGATGTTGCTCTGCCTGGCGGCATTGCCGTCGGCCGCCGAGTCGCAGATCTTGCCCGACCGCGACACACTCCTGTTGCTTCAGTTCGACCGTACACTGACCGCCGACTACGCGCTGGGCACGCCCAATGTGGACACGCAAGCCCCGCTCACCGGAGTCAGCGGAGGCCGCTTTGGAGGCGGCGTCAACCTGGCTGCCGGAGACAAGATCAGCCTGGTCGGCAACGACGGCAACTTCCATCCGTCCGAGGGGACGATCGAGTTCTGGATCAAGCCGCATTGGCCCGGCGACGCCCCGGAGAAACGGAGCTTCTTCACTTGCCGGCTGGGCGAGCGGGGGTACATCAATATCAACACCCTCGGCAAGGGCCGGCTCGGTATCGCCCTGGCCGCAGGCGACGGCGATCAGTGGACGTGGCGGCGAGCCGACGGCGACACCTCAAGCTGGAAGGCGGACGAGTGGCATCACGTCGCCTTTGCCTGGGGAGAGGGGCAGTTGCGAGTTCTTCTCGACGGCCAAGTGAGCCGCGACACGGTCGACGATGCCCGAATGCCGACAGAAATGCCGGAAAGCCTTTCGGTCCTCGGCGGCGACGCGACGATCGACGGTTTCCGCATCTCGAAGCGGATGTTCGACGAGGACGACGCAAAGCAGTCGATCGCCAATGCGGTTCAGCCGCCCTACCGCTATCTGGTTGATTTCAACCGGCGACCCGGCGCGGCGGGCGAGCCCTTCGAGAGAAGGCTTCTGGGCGGCCTCTCGATCCCGTTGGTCCTGGCGGATGTGCAGTATCTCAAGGGGATCTCGTGCCGGCCCGAAACGAAGCTCTCGGTGCAGTTGTCGGAACCCCATGCAACGCTCGAGGCGAAGGTAGGCGTAGACGCCTTCTCGGCGCCCGAGGCGGTCTGCTCTTTTGAAATCTCCGGCGACGGCAAGCGACTGTTCGAATCGGGGCCGCGGGCCGCCGGCCAGCCGCCGCTGGACGTCTCCGTGCCGATCAGCGGCGTCAAGCAGTTGACGCTCTCGACCATTGCCGACGGAAAAGCCGCGCGGCGAGCCTGGGGCGTGTGGGGAAACCCGCTGGTCCGCCGCGACACGAAGCAAGAGGTGCTCCCGTCCGTGCGAACGCTGGAACCGGCGCTGCTCGACATGTTTCGCCGCCAGCAAATGGCCGACAACTACACATTCGAGCCGCCGGTGAATTCTCCCTCGTTCGTCGCACGAAAGTTCTGGGAGGACGATCTCGACCCGTCCCAGCCGCCGAAGGCGGAATCGCTGCAATCGGCCCTGAGCGCGACGGCCACGCCGGGAGAGCATGAGCCGGTCAATTTCGTCGTCTATGCCGTGGAGGATCTCGACGAGGTGGCAGTGGAGGTGAGCGATCTGGCCGGCGGCGATCGATCGATTCCAGCCTCGCGGATCGATGCTCGGCTCGTCCTCCGCGGCCTGATGCGCGACCTCTACACGCTCCCGCCGGAGCGTTCGACCGTCGTTTCGCGGTTCCTGCTGCCGTTGGAAACGGTGGACATTCCCGCCGGCACGTTTCGCGAGTACCACCTCATCGTCCACGTGCCCGACGAGACTGCGGCGGGCGTGTACCGCGGCCAGGTTCGGATTCGTCCGTCCGGCAGGCCGCTGACGGAACTGCCGCTCGAGGTGACGGTGCTTCCCTTCCGTCTCCGAGAGCCGAGCAGGGCCTACGGTATGTATTACCGGTTCCCGGCAATGGAGAGCGACTGGGCCTATATCGACGCGGAACTGGCCGATCTCCGCGACCACGGCTGCACGCTGGTGAAAGCCAACGTCGGCATCGAATACCAGCGAAACGGCGACGGCAACATCGAGCCGTCGTTGGACCGCCTGGAGCGAATGCTCAAGCTCTTGAAACAACACGGCTTTCACGGCCCGTTGCCGGTGGAGACCGGCTGCATCCAGGCGGCAAGGCTGCTGGAGTACGATCCGGTGAAGGACTATGCCGATGAAGCACAGCGAGCGCGATTCTTCGCCGTCGTCAAAGAGGGGCTGCTGCGGATGCTCGATCTGTTCAAGCGGTATCCGGAGATGGAACCGCTCGCCACGCATATGGACGAGGTTTTCGGACGGGATCGGCTGCAACTCTACATCCGCCTCACCGAAGCGGTCCGGCAGATCCCGTCGCTGCGGGTCTATATCACCCTGCATAATACGCCGAGCCCCGGCGTGGCGGAAATGACCGAGCAAGTGGATCCGTATGTCGATGTGCGATGCTACAACGGCCATGCCCTGGAAACCTGGGTCCGTGCCGGCCACACCTTCGACGATCTCGGGCGAGAGTTGAAGCGGGCGGGCGACGAAGGGTGGACGTACCACAACATCCGCGGGGCGTTCTTCGAGGCGGAGTGGATGCGGCTGGTCAATGGGCTGTGGCTCTGGGCGAGCCCGCTGCGCGTCCATGTCCCCTGGATGTATTACAGCTTCAACGGCAATCCGATGGACGCAACGGACGGGCCACGGTTGCGAGGCGGCGACTTTGCCTTTGCCGCCCCCGATCCCCGCGACCCGAGCCGGCTGGTATCGACGCGGCACTGGGAGGCATTCCGCGAAGGGGTCGATGATATGCGATACCTGGAGACGCTCGAGTTCCTCTTGAGCCAACGGCCGGATGCGCCGGCGGCTCGCGAGGCTCGTGCCTGGCTGGAGAAGCTTCGCCGCAATGTCACGCCCGTCCCGGCCGATTTGCAGGCGATTGAAAAGGAGAGCCCGATTTTGGTTTCGCTCTCCGGCCGGTTGGACGGCGTCGACTACCGGCGTATTCGCCGTGAGGCGGCGGAACACATCGTGCGGCTGCAAAGCGAGTAGATCTAGCGTGAAATCGACGCGGGAAGGGGTCGGGAGTCTTTTTCCGTATCGGCCACCAACCGCGTATGACACGGCGAACGGCGATGAGGCCGATACGGAAAAAGACTCCCGACCCCCTCGGACCTGCCGCCCCGCTTACGGTCAGGCGATACCGTACAAGGGGCCGAGCTTCGCGCGGAGATGCGCCATCAGAGGCTCGTGCGAGAGCGGTTTGCCCGTGATCCGCATCACTAGCTCGTCGGCCGAGTAACGCTGGCCCTGCTGGTGGATCTTTTCATTGAGCCACTGCCGCAGGGGTTGAAACTCGCCCTGGGAAAAGCTCTGGGCCAAACTACCCAACTCTGCGTCGGCCGCCGCGAAAATCTGCGCGCTGTGGAGGTTGCCCAGCGAGTAGGTCGGAAAGTATCCCACAAGCCCCGCGCTCCAGTGAACGTCCTGGAGCACGCCGGCCGCGTCGCTGGAAGGTTCGATTCCCAGATAATCCCGGTACTTCCCGTTCCATGCCGCCGGCAGGTCGGCGACGGGCAGATCGCCGTCCAATAGCGCTTGCTCCAGTTCGAAGCGGATGAGGATATGGAGGTTGTAGGTCGCCTCGTCGGCCTCGACTCGAATCAGCGACGCACGCACGTCGTTGACGGCGAAGTAGAAGTCGTCCGGATCGACGTCTCCCAAGGCGGCTGGAAAATGCTGTTGGGCCAACGGATAGAAGGACTCCCAGAACGGCCAGCTTCGACCCACGAGGTTCTCCCAGAGCCGCGACTGGGATTCATGGATGCCCAGCGAGATCGCCTCGCCCAACGGCAAGCCGTATTGGTCCGTCCGCAGGCCCTGATCGTAGATTCCGTGGCCTGCTTCGTGCAGGATGCCGAAGAACGATTCGTTGAAGAATCGCTCGTTGTAACGCGTGGTGATGCGGCAGTCGTTCGGCCCTAGGCCGGCGCAGAAGGGGTGCGCCGTCACGTCGAGCCGGCCGCGTTGGAAATCGAACCCGATTTGTTCGGCGGCTTGCCGGCCGAACGCCTTCTGGGCGTCGGTGGGGTAGGTCCGCCGGAGAATCGACGTGTCCGGGCGGCGAGCGCTGCCGCGAATCGCTTCGACCAGCGGCACCAGTTCTTCCCGCAGACGGCGGAGCACTTCCGCCACATGGCTCGTTCGCTCTTCGGGCTCGTAGTCGTCCAGCAAGGCATCGTAGGGCCGGTCGGCATAGCCCAAGGCATCGGCTTCCTGGCGTTTGAGCGCGAAGGTCTTTTCCAGCCAGGGCCGCATGGCGGCGAAATCGTCGTTTTGCCGTGCCTCCTGCCATGCTTGCTGTCCGAGCACCGAGGTCCGCGCCAGTTCTTCCACCAGGGACTGGGGCAGCTTGACCTTCTTATCGTGTTGGCGTTTCAGCCGCCGGATCGTCGCGCCCGAATCGCTGTGCGGGTCGGCGGCGAGCGGGCTTTCGGCCAATTGCCCGAGTGAGTCTCCGTACTGCGGTTCGATCAGTCGCTGGTGAACCATGCCCGCCAGCAAGGTCATCTGATCGGCGCGATGCTCGCCGCCCGCGGCGGGCAGCATGGTCCGTTCGTCCCAGCCGAGCACCGATTCGATCGAGTTGAGCAGAGCCGTTTCGCGAGCGTGACGGCAGACGTTTTCGTAGAGCCGGGACAGTGGGTCGGGCATATTGTTACTGATAGCCGAAGTTACGCTCGATCTGCTTCGCCTTGTTGCTGAAGCCGAAGGACTCGCTATTCATTTCGCTGGGTCGCATCTGCTGGCAGGTGGCCGACAACTCGTCCTCACGGAACTTCTCGCCGCCCAGATCCATACTGCAGCAGCCCGGCAGAGCCAGGCCAATCCCCAGCGCCGCTCCCCAACACCAACGGGCGAGCGACGGCGTTTTGGTGAGAGTAGTCCGAAAAGCGACCATGGTATCGCTCACTTTGAGAAGGGGGCGTAATAGGGGTGGGAGTTTCCCAAAATCCGCATGCGACGTAAAGGGCAATTTGTACTTCGGTGAGCCAATAACCCCGTCCCTGATTTCCTAAACTCCGCATTTTCCGGTCAAAATTCACCTCTCCCGCAACCGATCTTCCGATTGACGGCGGAACGATACGTATGTACACTTAACCCCCAGAGGTCTGCTAGCATGCGATTACCTGACGAAAATACACCGTTTTCTCCGCCTCGGGGCATCGATACTCCCCGTGAGCTGGTCGAGAAACTTCGAGGGCAGATCGCCCGGCTCGAACAAAGCCGCTGCCCTTGCGATCAGGCGTCGATCTCCAGTGGCTGTGAAGGGCTGGATCAACTGCTGCCGGAGACGGGTTTTCGCAGCGGTACGTTAGTGGAGTGGCTGGCGGAGGGAGATGGCGCCGGGGCGGAGACACTTGCCCTGATTGCCGCCCGCAGTGCCTGCGGCAGTGAGGGAGTTTTGGTTGTGCTGGACGATGCCGGGCAGTTTTATCCTCCGGCCGCCCTGCGGCTGGGCTTGAGACAGGAGCAGATGATCCTCGTCCACCCGGCTGACCGGCCCGACTTTCTCTGGGCGATGGACCAAGCCCTGCGTTGCCCGGGTGTGGCTGCCGTGCTAGGCCGGTTGGAGAAACTCGACGGGCGAACCTTCCGGCGGTGGCAGTTGGCCGCCGAGCAGGGTGGGGTTCTGGGATTGCTCGTCCGGCCCACTTCCGCTGGGCAGGAACCCTCTTGGGCGGATGTCCGTTTGCTCATCGAACCGCGACCGAGCGCATCCAAAGAGGGGCGGCGGTTGAAGATTCAAGTGTTGCGAAGCCGTGGACAAACTGCCGGCGAGAGCATCGAGGTGGAGGTCGACGATGAAACGCACACTATGCATCTGGTTGCCCGATTGGACCGTTCAGCGATTCCGCCTCGTGCGACCGGAGCTTAAGGGCTCCGCCGTGGTGTTTTTCGAAATCCACCGTGGCAGTCGCCGGGTCGTTGCTTGTTCCGACCGGGCGAAATGCCTGGGGGTAGCGGCGGGAATGCCGCTGGGCGAAGCAACCGCCCTGGCCGAAGCCGGCATGGTTCACCTGGAACCTTACGACGCCACGGCCGATCGCCGCATGTTGGAGAAAATCGCCGAGGGGTGCCGGCAATTCAGTCCCGTGGTTGGACTGGAAGATGCCCCGGCGCCGAGCAGTCTCCTGCTGGACATCAGCGGGCTGGGGCACCTATTTGGCGGCGAAGCGGCCCTGGCCGAGAGAGTCGTCCGCGGCTTTCATCGTCGTGGTTTGCGGGTGCGAATCGGGGTGGCCGATACGATCGGCGCCGCCTGGGCGATGGCCCACTTTGGACAGCAGCAACAAGAAGGGGGCGGGAGTCTTTTTCCGTATCGGCCTCCAACCGGGCTGGAATTGCCAAGCGATGATAAGGCCGATACGGAAAAAGACTCCCGACCCCCTTTTGATGATCTGCCCATCGAAGCTTTGCGATTGCCGGAGGCGACGGTGGATCTGTTGCATCAGTTGGGCGTATTCCAGGTGGGGCAGTTAGCCCTCTTGCCCCGCAACGAGTTGAATGCACGATTCGGACCGGAGTTGCTCAAGCGATGGGACCAAGCCCTGGGGCGATTGGCCGAACCGATTCTTGCGCAACCCTTGCCGGCAGATTTTGGCGTGGAACAATCGATCGAGTATCCGACCTCGCGGCGGGAAACGATCGAGTGGATCCTGCGGCAATTGATCGGGCAATTGTCGGAAATGCTGCTTGGCGGCGGGCGGGGAGTTACACGGCTGTCGTGTCGTCTGGCTTGCCAAGCCGCCGGGGCCGTGGAATTCTCTCTCGGCATGTTTCAGCCGACCGCTTCATCGCAACACTTGTTTCAACTGGTCCAGATGCGGTTGGAACGGCTCGCCTTGCCGGCGCCGGTCGCAGCCGTGTCCTTGCGTGCGGCGCTCACCGCCCCGCTCCAGCAAGGGCAGCAGGAATTGTTCCTCGACCGTCGCGAAACCCAGCGATTGCGATGGCTGGCTGCCTTGGTCGACCGGCTCGGCAGCCGGTTGGGTCACCGTGCAGTGGTTCGCCCACGCCTGGTTTCCGACGCCCAGCCGGAACTGGCCTGGCACGCTGACCCGATCTTGGAAAACCATCCCATCAAACAACTGCGACGACGGCAGTTTTCCTCAACGGCTCCCGGCGAACTGCCACCGCGCCCTTTGCGGCTGGTTCGCCGGCCGGTCGGGTTGGCTGCGATCTCCATCCAGCCCGACGGTCCTCCGCTGCATTTTGAATTTTGCGGCCGACAACATCGCATCGCCGCCACCTGGGGTCCGGAGCGGATCGAGACCGGTTGGTGGCGCGGCCGCCTAGTCGGCCGCGACTACTACCGCATCGAAACCGACGCCGGCCGCCGTTTCTGGCTCTTTCGCCGCCTCCACGACGGCCGCTGGTTCCTCCACGGAATGTTCGAATGAACAACCAATGACAAATAACCAATGACAAATGACAACTACGCCACCCTCCACGCCAAAACCAATTTTTCCTTCCTCGAAGCCGCTTCCCATCCGGAGGAACTGGTGTGCCGGGCGGCCGAGTTGGGATGTGCCGCCTTGGCGATCACCGACCGCAACAGTCTGGCCGGCGTGGTTCGCGCGCATATTGCAGCCAAGGAAGCGGGCCTGAAATTGATCGTGGGGGCGGAAATCGCGCCTGTCGATGCGCCGCCGCTGGTTTTGTGGGCGGCGGACCGGGCATCGTACGGCCGGCTTTCCAGCTTGATAACCCAGGGGCGTCGCCAGGCCGAGAAAGGCGAGTGCCGCCTGACGTTCGCCGACATGGCGGAGTATAGCGAAGGATTGTTGGCCGGCGTGCTGCCCGACGCGGCGTTTCAGCGCGGGCTGTCTCGCCGGTTGGCGGAATATCGAGCCGTCTTCGGCGATCGTTGTTATCTTCTGGCGGAACTGCACCGCGGGCCGGACGACGAAAAACTCCTCGAGCGGCTCGCCCAGCTTG
This sequence comes from Rhodopirellula sp., assembly GCA_012728855.1. Classification (GTDB taxonomy): domain Bacteria; phylum Planctomycetota; class Planctomycetia; order Pirellulales; family Thermoguttaceae; genus JABWBD01. Next base: position 21,798 of record JAAYEH010000502.1, read on the forward strand.
CGCGCCGTTCGCGCGTGCCGCTAGCTGCCGCCGGCGGGGTCTGCTACCACATTCCACAACGTCAAGCGCTCTTGGACGTGCTTACCGCCGTCCGGTTGGGCGTTACGGTGGCCGAAGCCGGCGAACACCTCTTCGCCAATGCCGAGCGCTACCTGAAATCCCCCCAGGAAATGGCCCGGCAGTTCGCCCACTTTCCGGATGCGATACGCCGCACATTGGAAATCGCCGACCGCTGCGGGTTTTCGCTCGACGAACTCCGCTATGAATATCCCGAGGAACTCGCTCCCGCGGGGCAGACGCCCGTGGAATATCTCACCCGCCTGGCTTGGGCGGGGGCTCGCAAACGCTATCCTCACGGCATTCCGGAAAAAGTCCGGCAGTTGATCGAGCACGAACTGCGGTTGATCGAAGAACTGCACTACGAAGCCTACTTCCTCACCGTCTGGGATCTGGTCCGCTTCGCCCGCCGCCGCGGCATCCTCTGTCAGGGCCGCGGTTCGGCGGCCAATTCAGCCGTCTGCTACTGCCTCGGCGTGACGGCGGTCGATCCCGAGCGGACCGACGTTCTTTTCGAGCGATTCATCAGCCGCGAGCGGAACGAGGCGCCCGACATCGACGTCGACTTCGAACACCAGCGACGCGAGGAAGTCCTCCAGTATCTTTACGAGAAGTACGGTCGCGACCGGGCGGGCATGACCGCCGAGGTGATCACCTACCGGCCCCGGTCGGCGGTCCGCGACGTGGGCAAGGCCCTGGGGCTCTCGCTCGACCGCGTCGACGCCCTGGCCAAGCGGATCGAGTCGTATCGCAGCGAGCCGCATCTGGACCAGCGCTGCCGGGAAGCGGGCATCGATCCCGAGTCGGCGCTGGGACGGCAGTTGATCGAGTTGGTCGACCAACTGGTCGGTTTTCCTCGCCATCTCTCCCAGCACACCGGTGGCATGGTGATGACGCGCGGGCTGTTGCGCGAGCTGGTTCCCATCGAAAACGCCGCCATGCCCGAGCGAACCGTGATCCAGTGGAACAAAGACGATCTCGACGAGTTGGGCATCCTCAAGGTCGACTGCCTCGCTTTGGGAATGCTCACGGCGATCCGCAAGTGCTTCGAACTGGTCGAGCGGCATCACGGGAAACCGCTCACCTTGGCGACCATCCCCGAAGGCGATCCGGACGTTTATGCGATGATCCGGCGAGCCGACACGATGGGCGTGTTCCAGATCGAAAGCCGCGCCCAGATGAGTATGCTGCCCCGGTTGAGGCCGCGATGCTTCTACGACCTGGTGATCGAGGTGGCCATTGTTCGCCCTGGCCCGATCCAAGGCAACATGGTCCACCCGTACCTCCGCCGCCGCAACGGGGAAGAACAAGTCACCTATCCCAACGACGCTGTCCGCGGCGTGCTGGAAAAGACGCTGGGAGTGCCGCTCTTTCAGGAGCAGGCGATGCGTCTGGCGATGGTGGCCGCCGGGTTCACTCCAGGCGAGGCCGATCAGCTCCGCCGCGCCATGGGGGCATGGCGGCGGACGGGGATGATCGACCAATTCCGCCGGCGCCTCGTCGAAGGGATGCTCACCTGCGGCATGCCGCAAGAATACGCCGACGCCACTTTTCAACAGATCCGCGGGTTCGGCGAGTACGGATTCCCCGAGTCGCACGCGGCCAGTTTCGCGCTGCTGGTCTACGTCTCCGCCTGGTTGAAACACCACCATCCGGCCGCTTTCTGCGCCGCGCTGTTGAACAGCCAGCCGATGGGCTTCTACGCGCCGGCGCAACTGGTCCGCGATGCCCGCGGGCACGGCGTCGAAGTCCTGCCGGTCGACGTCAACCATAGCGATTGGGATTGCACGTTGGAGGCCCACAACTCCCAATGGGCCCTCCGCCTCGGCTTTCGCATGCTCCAGGGGCTGGCCGAGGTTCACGGCCGCCGGATCGAGCAGTCTCGCGGCGGTCGCCCGTTTTGCTCGATGGAAGATTTTTCGCGGCGCAGCTGCCTAAGCCGGACGGTGAGTACACGATTGGCCAAGGGAGGCGCGTTCGCCTCGCTGGAACTCGACCGCCGCGGATCGCTGTGGCACGCGCTGGCCCAACAACAACGGGCGATGCCGCTATTCGACTCCTTGGCGCCGGAGAAGGACGAGGCGGCCGCGCTGCCCGGGATGTCGGCCGCCGAAGAGGTGCTGGCCGACTATCGCACGACGGGCATGTCGCTGAAGGCCCATCCGCTGGCGTTTCTCCGCGAGGAATTGGACCGCCGGAAGGTGGCCCGCGCGGAGCAACTCAAGACGTGGCCCAACGGTCATCCGATTCGGGTGGCGGGAATTGTGCTGGTGCGGCAGCGGCCCACCACGGCCAAGGGGATCACTTTCGTCACCTTGGAAGACGAGACCGGCGCCGCCAATCTCATTATTCGCCCCGACGTATGGCAGCGCTGGCGGCAGGCCGCCCTCGGCGCGAAAGTTCTACTCGCCCACGGACGGCTGCAGCGCCATGGCCAGGTAATCCACGTCGTCGCGACGAAACTGGAAAACGTTTCCGATCTGCTGCAAGACCTGACGGCCAAATCGAGAGACTTCTGCTGAAGCTCTCCAACCACCCACTGCTTCGTCACTCCTCTTTCGCCTTCGGCCGTTCGGTGTTCGTCGCGGCCTCGCCGCCCGCCTCCTTCTGGCTCGCCGCACCCGCTCGCACACCCTCCCCCTCGAGAATCTTCGACAGGCGGCGGCGCAAGTCGTTGCGGTCGACACCGCCGGAAAGCCGGTGGACGTAAATCGCATCGGCAGCCGGGCGCGCCGCCTCGTCGAGTTCCTCGACGAGCCGGGAGATGTCGCGAAAGAGAAACTCGGGCGCGGAGACGACCAACGCGTTCGACACCTCGTCGACCCCCAGCGAAAGGTACCCCTTGAAGCGAGGCTTGCGCTCCAGATCCCTGTCCTGCTCGTTGCCGAAGCTGTAGACGTAGGTATAGCGACTCTCCTGACGCTCGTCGTCCTTCTTCTTTGCGCTCAACAACGCTTTGTCGTTCTCGCTGAGCAGATCGCGGTAGACGTCCTTGATTGCCTCGGCGACCGTGGCGGCCTTGGCGAAACGGATGGGAAGGATCTCGGTCTTGCGGGCGGAATCGGAGTCGGACATCGCCGGCCGGTCGTAGATCTCGACGAGATCCCCGATCGTTCGCAGTTGGTTCGGAGTCGCCCCCTGGACGAGGATCGTGTTCGTCGTGTCGTCGGAGATGAATTTCAAGGGCCGGCGCCGCGAGAGCCGGCGAGTGTCGTTCTCGGAGGACGACGGCGGCGGATAGCCCCACCAACCCATCCCGTAGTCGTTCGATCCGCTGTCCTTGGACTTCTTCTCCTCGAAGAAATCCTCCAGAGTCAGCGCCACCCAGTAGGCTTCGGCATATTTCAATTGAATGATCTCGTAATCGCGTCGGGAAGGCGCGATTTCGGCGATCAAGGCTTCGATTTGATCCAGCGCCTTCGTGTCTTGCGAGGAGAGCATCAAACGCCCGTCGGCGCTGGCGCCCACACGCACCGGCGGCGGCCCGGCAGCCGCATCCTTCGGGCGTGGTTCCAAAACGGGGACAGGCACCTCGCCAGGATGCGTCTCCGGCGGGTGCAAGGCTGCTTGGCTCGGAGCCAGTCCCCGTTTTGGAACCATGCCCTCCTTTGCCGCCTCCGCCACGAATCTGAACTGCGAAGCGCCGTCCTCCTTGGCGGTCGTCTTACCCGACGTCGCATCCACCTTCTGCTCCGGTGGATCGGCGCGTTTCTCTTCCTCCGGCGGCGCCGTCTCGGGCAGCAACAAGGGATTCGGCGCTAGCGACGGCCACGTGCGGCGGAGTTGGTCCAGCAGCCGGTCGCGTTCCGGCCCCGGGGGAATATCCAGAATGCGGAAGCTGCGGCTGTCGCCTCCTTCCGGCGGCGCCTCGCCCAACTTGACCAGCAGGTTTTGCACCTCCGCCATTTCGATGTCGTTTGCCCAGACCAACAGCCGGTTGAACTCGACGTCGGCGTCGACGCGGAAGACGTCCTCCTTCTTCTGCTCGTCGCGCGAATAGCGCCGCTCGTAGTAGGAATAGCGGTAGCTCCTGCCGGAGGAGCCTTCGTCGTCGCCTTTTCCCGCCATCATGAAAGCGACCGTGCCGGCCACGTAGTCCGCTTCCAGTCGCCGCAGCGGAACGACGTGAAACTGCCGCCCGCTGCCGTCCAATTGCGCGATCAGCACGCGGATGCGGGCATGGTCGGCCTCCGTGGCAAAGGCGAGAATGGCGCGGTTTTGTTTGTCGGCCTCCAATTGCACCCCGGCGCCGAGCGTTTCCAGTTCGACGAGGGTCTTCACCAGCGGCTCGGGGTCCAGCGAAACGAGGCGATGCACCTCCAACAATCGCTCTTCATCGCCCGTCGGCCGGCCCGCGCGGAGGTTCTCCAGCAGATCCTCTACTTTGGCCAATTCGAAATCGTTGCACCACAACAACAGCCGGTTATTCTTCACATCGGCGTCGACGCGAAAACGATCCTCGTGCTTCTCCACGCGTTTGCGTTGCGAAGAAGAACGGCTTGGGAAGAAGAACGGGTTGAACGCCTCCTCTTGATCGGACCGCTCCGAACCGTCCTCCTCCGGTCCGCCTCCCATCATGGTGTTGACCACCCGCGCCACCGACTCGGCCCGCAGATCGGTCAACTGGACTACCGCCGAATGCCTGGCCCCGCCGTCGAGCTTTTCGATCACTGAGGCGAGGATCACGTGGTCGGCCAGCGAAGCGTAGGCGACGATCGCCTTGTTCTCCTTGTCGATCTTGAGCCTGGCGTCGACGCTGAGACCTCCCAATTCCTCCAGTGTCTTCAGCACCGGCTCCGGGTCAAGCGATTCTAGCCGGTAGACTTTCATTCGCGTGATATTCTGGGCGAGCATCTCCGTCCGCCCCGTCGGCGCGTCGATCGATTCGATTGCCTGCCGCACCACGGCGATTTTATCGGGCGGGGCGTGAACGTAGATCGTGTTGGTCCGCTCGTCGGCGACGATATTGACCACGGCCTCCTTTTTCTCAGGTTTTCCCTGCGGTTGCTGGTCCGGACGATGTGACTGAGGTTGCGGCTGCCCCGGCTGTCCTGGTTGCGGCTGACCGGGCGAGCCACCCTTCGGCTTCTCCTCGATTCCCAGCAGTTGCATCAACAGCTTGCGGACCTCTTCGGCACGCGTGTGCTTGAGCGGAAAGGCGATCACCAGTCGACCTTCGCCCGTATCCGACTGCTCTTCCGCCAGCAGCCGACGCACTTCCATCAGGTTGACCACCGTATCCATCGCTTCCAAACGGTTCGTGCTCTTCAGCGCGTTGAGCTTGCCGTACTGGCTAATCATCGGCTTGAGTTCCTCGGCCGCCGCTTCGGCAAGCAGCCAATCCAGCGCGAACGTCACTTTAACGAATTCGTGCGGATCGCGCCGGTCGAGTTCGCCGGGCTCTACCCAGGGGACCATGGCCGGATTGAGCTTGTCGAGCTTCACCACCGACATCACCTCGCCGCGGCGCAACAGCGTATAGCCACGGGCCAGCAGATGCCGGTTGATCAGGTCTCGCGCCTCGTCCAGCGAGTACTTTTCTGCCGTGACCAGGTTGAGGTAATCGCCGGGGAGATCCTGCCAATCGAGGCTCAAATGGGCGATATCCGCCAGCCACTCCAAGACATCCAGCCATTTCTGATTGGTGAAGTTGAAGCGGATCTTGCCCTCCTCGTCCGGGCGGACCTTCAGTTGCTCGGGATCGCCCGGTTCCGGCGGGCTTGTTGGCCGCTGGACGGCGGCCGGGCCGGAGCCGCCGCCCGCCTCGGGCTTCTTCTCTGCCGTTGGCGGCGTCTTCTCCGCATCGGCCGCTTTACTGTCGCCTCCACCGGGCGCGGCCGATCCGTCCGGTCGCGATGGCGGCCCGCCAGGCGGCGAAACTTTCTCCGGCTGCCCCGCTTTCTCGCCGGGCTGCGCCGTCGATGGTTGCACCATCGCGGCGGCTTGATCGGGCTGCATCGGCGCGGCCGACGGGGCAACAGCCGATCGCACGGGGCCCACGCGGAATTCCTGAGCTTGCGCAGCCGGCAGCCACGCGCAGACAGCCAGCGCCACCAGGATTTGCCGACGGCTTGCCATTTCCATCCCTCGCTTCGCGAAACTGCCGCGGACCGGACCGTAAGCGTTCAACTCCACAGGGTGCAGCGACGGGCACTTGCGTGACCCAGACGCGCTGCCCCCGTGGCGGATATGACTACCCCCATTATCCCACCACCAGCGCGAAACGCAACCCTGCGAGCACTGGAATCGGTTACTCACCAGTCTTCGGGAAGTCGGCTGAAATATCGACACAGCCGACTTCTCACATCGACCAGCGAAATTCGCATCGCGTCGGCAACGTCCCCTTCATGCACGAGCGAGTTGCGGTATGCGCGGACTTCGTCTGCTTCGTCAAGCCAGTCCTGCGGAATCCTCTGATTGGCCATCGCCACCATCAAGTCTCGCATGGGGGGATGGTTATCTCGAACCAAATGAACCCACGCATCGCGGAGGCCCGCTTCGAACTCGGCATATAGTCGCAGGACGTATGTTCCTTCAATATTCTCAGAGAGATTGACGCCGTCACGGGCCCGCCATCCTTCCGATTCCCCCCAGGCCGGATCCGCGCGGAGCCGACCCACGAGAAGCCGAACCGCTGCCCGCGCCGCGAGGTACTCGCGTTCGACAGCACGAATCCTTTCGAGGCGTTGCTGCCGCTTGATCATGCACGTCGTCCCAACCATTCAACCGCTGTGACAAAGGACTCCTGTCCCCAAGCCATCTTCCCAGCAGTCCCCAGACTAGAACCGTCGTCGATATGTACCCACCAACCTTCGGGTGTCCGGGGAATTATCACGGTGTGGTAGGAAGGAAGCACGGTGAAGTCGACCATGCCGATCGCCCCCGGCACGAAACGAGCAACCGGCGCGAGCAAATACGTCGTCGCGCGAACCTGAATGAACAATTGAGTCAGCTCATAGCGGTCGAGCAGTCTTTCTTGCTGGCTTAGTTTCTCGCGTCGCGACGGCCAGCCACGTTGCGAGGACCAAGACGCAGCCTCTGTCATGAGTTGCTCGATGGCCGCAGTCCATTCCGCCAAGATTTCTTCTCTCAAAACGAGAACCAACTGCCTGAACCGCGCAATCCCTTCTTGCAGTTGCTCCTCGGACGCGGGCCGGTCGGGCCGAACTTCCTCAGCTAGTTTCCGAAACGCCTCAACGGTTGCGGACAATGCTTCGCGCCGCTGCGATCCCGCAAATTCCGTGGCATCAAATGCTTCAACCGCTCTGGGGGTGAGCCAGGTGGCCGCACCCGTCAACAGGGCCACCGCTTGCTGCGAATCAAAGCCCGCGCTGTCTGCTGACACCGTCGGCTTCATCTCGCTAAGAGCACGTCTGACATCCAGAAAAAAGTCTTCTTGGGACAATTGGATATCCCTCCTGACGCAATTAGCCGCTTTGTGCGGCGGATGAACTGGCCCGTATCCCAGGCGAACTGCACCCGTGGCGGACATGGCTACCCCCATTATGCCACCACCGGCGCAAAACGCAACCCTGTGCGTCCAGCCTAATTTGGCCCTGCGGCCGCAATCACGTAGGGTGGGGGCGCACCATGCACTCTGCGATTTTAGGCAGCATGGGATTGGTAGCAACGGGAGCCGGTGAGACGCTGCGGGCGATTTCGCCAGAAGCGAGCAAGCGTGGGGGTGTCGCTGAGGTGGTCGGC
>JAAYEH010000045.1 GCA_012728855.1 Rhodopirellula sp.
ATCTTCCACAACATCGGCATCAACCCGGCCACGATCGACGCCGCGATGGAGGCCAAGGAGGCGGGGGCCAAGATCATTGCCGTCAGCTCGTCGCTCTGGCAGAGCCAAATGCCGCCCGACCACTTCATCCGTCACCCCAACGGCAAGAACCTCTTCGATCTGGCCGACGTGGCCATCGACGACTACAACGAGGTGGGCGATTGCGCCGTCCGCATCCCCGGCTTCGATACTCCCATCGCCCCGAACTCCAACGTGGTCGACTTCTATATCGCGCACCGCCTGGAGATCGAGACCGTGCGACAATGCGTTGAGCGCGGGATCGAGCCGCCGGTCTGGCGCAGCGCCAACGCCCCCGGCGGAGACGAATACAACGCCCGCTTCGTGGAAAAATACCTGCCTCGAGTCAAATACCTCTAACTATTGAGATCCGCATCGATGACGGCATCGTCAGCCCCCTGCACCATGACGGAGGCCCTCGATGGGCTTCTGGAGAAATACGGCGTCCGGCCGGTAATCGGTTGGCGGTTGCTCTCGGCATTCGAAGCAGTCGCCGGAGACGATTGGTTGCTCGCGCCCGCCACAACGATCGAAAGCGATGAACCGTGCGACCGCGTGGTGCCGCTCTTGCCCTGGCGGGCTGAGCGGCGGTTCGTCGAATTGAAGCGGTTGGTGGACGAGAAGACCGTCGTGCCGCTGGTGATGGGCCGGCTGGCGAGATTCACCGACGGCGGCGAGTCGGCGCTTCCCCACGAACTCTACCGGATGCTGGACCTCTGCGAGTGGTTGGCCGGCGACCGGATTGTGACAGTGTTCGCCACGATTACCCAAGGGGGCTGCGCGAACGTCCTTTGCCGACTGGCCGACGGCGTGGTCACCAGCATCGAAGTTTCCGGCACACTGCCCGCCGGCAGCGAGCCGATCGACCGCCACGAACTGATCGCTCGTCGTGGCGTCGCCTGCGATCGCGTGGTCGATACCCAGGTTCCGCAGAGTTCGGTCTATCTTCTCGCCGACGGTGGCGCCAAAACCTACACCGACACCGATGCGGAATTGATCGGACTGCCGTCGGAGCAAGTGTTTCTGGTGCGAGCGGCCTACCGTGTCTTGTCCGAACCGGAACTGGCCGAACAGTGGCGCAACCGTCACCGGCGATTAAGAGGTCTCGTCCGTTTGGCAATCAACTCGGATCGCCGGCGGCAGCGGCTGGCCGTGGAAGGAGCATGAGATGAAACCGGTAAAAATCGCCATGCTGTCGCTGACGCACGGCCACACGCGCAAGTACTATCAAACGCTCCGCGACTCGCCGCGGCTGGACTGGATTGCCTGCTCCGCCGACAACCCCGTGGTCCGGGACCGTTTCGAGCGCGCCGTCGCCGGAGTGCCCTGTTATCTCGACCCACAAGAGATGTTCGATCGGCACCCGGAGATCGAGGCCGTGGTGCTCGCCTCGGCAAATCATCGGCACTTGGAACAAATCCAAACATGCGTGCAGCGCGGAGTCCACATTCTCTCGATGAAGATCCCCACGTTCGATCTGGCCGAGTACGATCGGATGATCGAGATGGTCGAGCGCGCGGGCCTGGTCTGCCAGATCGAATTGGAACTGCACTACAACCCGGTGGTCCACCGCGTCAAGAAACTCCTGGAAGAGAAAGCAATCGGCGACCTGTTTTCCATCGGGGCGACGAATATCACGCTCTCGCCCGTCTGGGCGTTTCCCTGGCAGGGAGTGCCGGAAGAGAGCTACGGCAGCCGAGTTCCCCTGCGACACGACGACGCCCGCTTCCGCGGCGGCGCCCTCTGCGACCACCCGCACATCTTCGACCTCCTCCGCTGGCTCACCGCCGCCGACTTCGATTTCATCCACGCCGAAGTCGCTCCCAATCTCCGCAGGGATCTCGTCGTGGAGGACATGCTACTGGTCAATGGCAAGATGACCGACGGCACGGCGTTTCTCCTTGATCCATCCTGGTCGCGGTTGGAGGAGCGGCTGGTGGAGCCGGGGCCGGGCTGGGAGGTCTTTCCGAAGCGGATGGAGGTGAACCTGTTGGTCCACGGCAGCCGTGGCAGCCTGCTGGCGGACTGTTTCGGCCCCAATGTCTACCACAACGGTGCGCCGAACGATCGCTACACCGTCCAATACACCTACTTCGACGAGTGGATCGGACTGATCGACGAATTCGTCGATTGCATCCGCAACGGTCACACGCCTCGGATCAACCTTCGTCACCATCGCCGGACGATCCGTGCCATGAACGCCTGCTACGAAAGCATCGCCACGGGCGAGCCGGTTGGCTTGTGAGGCAGCGCGGGGCGAATGAAAACACTGACAACCTATCCGGACGGAAGCCGGACAGATAGCCCCGAAAAGCTCTTGAAGCCGGCGTCGAAGGTAACGACTTCCAGGCCAAGACACATCGCGAACGCGGCCAGGAGGGCATCACTCCATCGTTTCTGAGCCGGCTGGGAAGCTTGCGTGAGAGACTCAAATGGGCCGATTATACCCGGCGGCTCATCAAGGTACTCAACGCGTGGATCCGTGACCAGAGCCTCGTACACTCGCCACGCTTGAGCTTGCGTCTGCACGTTCGCCTCGCCCATGATTCTGGCGTTCGTCAGATGGCGCAAGATTGCCAACTGGGTAAGCCTGCAGAAGGCACAACTTCCTTCCCGCTGCCCATCGAACCACGTCGATGCCGAAATGTGGTGGACGTGCGCATCAACGGCTAGAGCGAGCCAGACATTAGCATCCACCAGACTAATCCCAGAGGCTTGCATCAAGATCTTCACCTGTCGGATCAACGAGAGTGGAGGGGTGGCAATGAACGAGCGGCAACTGCACCCGATGCCTTGGTGGAGCAGCGATCTCCTCCGAGCGCAGAATAGTCAGAAGTCCGGTCCCTTGTTCCGGCAACAGATGTGGCTCCCTGGCTGTTAACTTACCGTGCTCGATCTCAACTTCGACAGTAATCAGGCTCATCTTGCTCTTCCATCTCTTGGAGTCGACTTTGCGACACGTATTGATTGCCGATGCTGGATCCGCCTTACGCCTCTTTATGCTGCTCCCGGTGATAGCGGCTCCCGTAGGGCGTCGTCTTCCAGAGTTCCAACTTGCCGTCGCCGCCCGCCTCGTGTGTCTGGGCTAGAAGCGCCTGCATCTCCTGCTCGTTGATCGGCTTGAACGAGCGGGCCATGGCCAGGTCTTGCTGGAGATTCTCGCGCGATTCGATCCCGCAGACCAGGGTGGTGATCGGCAGCGAAAGGGCAAAGCGGCGGCAAGTCTGGGCGGGAACGCCGAGCTTCGCGGGGATCGTTCCGCCCGCCAGCGCCTTCATGCCGATCGCCGCGATCTTTCGCTCGTTGCAGGCCGGCACCACCTCTTTCTGGAAGCTGCGGTAGTGGGCGTCGAGCAGGTTGATCGGCATCTGCACCGTGTCCCACTCAAACGGCTGTTCGATCAATTTCAGGTGGTGCGAGGGGTCGCGGTGGCCCGTGAAGCCGATATAGCGGACCTTGCCCTGCCGCCGGGCCTCGACCGCGGCCTTGATGCCCCCTTGGTCGAAGAGCCACTGGGAGTCGATGTCCCAGTTGATCTCGTGGAACTGCCAAAGGTCGATGCGGTCGGTCTTGAGCCGGCGGAGGCTGTCTTCCAGGTGCTGCATGGCGCCTTGGTAGTCGCGGGCGCAGACCTTTGTCATCAGGAAGACTTTGTCGCGTCGGCCGCCGGTGGCAAGGGCCTTGCCCATCAACTCTTCGCTGCCGCCGTTGTGGTAATCCCAGGCGTTGTCGAAGAAGGTCATCCCCTCATCGATCGCCTCGTGCATCAGGGAAACGGCCTCCGCCTCGTCGAGCTTGCCGACATGGTAACCACCCAGGCCGACAATGGGGATTCGCTGGCCGCTACGCCCCAGGGGACGGGTGGGGATTCCCGCGTCGCCGGGTTGTTGCATGGCCAGTGCCTGCCGGCCGAACCCGCCTGCGGCCAGCGACGCCAAGGCCGCTTTCAAGAAGTCGCGCCGCCGGAACTGAGAACTATTGATCCGATCGTTCATCGTAGCGCCTCCGCTTGAGTACAACTTGTTCTTGCACCGTTCACGTCTACTTCTTCTTTCGGCGAGCGGGACGCCGCCGCGCTCGGGCGAACCATGTCTTCAGCGATAATTCGAATCCAGGAAGCAGATGGTCCAGTCCATGGGGCCGGACGGCAGAGGAGGTGATAAAGCACTCGCCATGGGCGACTCCGTATGAAAAAGCCTGCTTGCTCTCCTATCTTACGCGCCGGATGCTCCCTCTGTCACGAGCGAACCGCCCTATCCCCGTTGCGGCGGCCCGGGTAAAATCGGAGGATTGCGAGAGATTGCCTGCCACGGCGTTATCGTTCTGGTTGTAAGTAGAGACTGCCGAATATGTTACGTTATTGGACCGCCGGGGAGTCCCACGGCAAGGCTCTGGTTGCCCTTGTCGATGGCTTCCCCGCCGGCGTCGAGATTCACACCGAACCGATCGACATCGAATTGCGACGCCGCCAGGGCGGCTACGGCCGCGGCGGAAGACAGCGAATCGAGACCGACCACGCCGAGATTCTCAGCGGCATCTGGCGAAATACCACCCTCGGCAGCCCAATCGCCCTGGTCGTTCCCAACAAAGACTACAAATTAGAGCGAATGGAGGAGCTAGAAAGACCCCGGCCGGGGCATGGCGACCTCAGTGGCGCCATCAAGTATCTGGGGACGATTCGGGCGGTGCTGGAGCGGGCCAGCGCCAGGGAGACGGCCGTCCGTGTCGCCGCCGGGGCGCTCACCAAGCAGTTGCTGAGCCATTTTCAGATCACGGCATTCGGATACGTGGTGGAACTCGGACCGATCAAGATCGCGCCGAAGCCGGCAACGCTCGAACAACAGCAGGCCCTCCGCGACACCAGCGAAATCTACTCGCTCGACCCTGAGCGGGACGACGAGGTGAAGGCGCTCATCGACGAGTGCCAGAAGGCGGGCGACACGCTGGGCGGAATCGTCGAGGTTCGCGTCGAAGGCGTCCCCTTTGGACTGGGCACGCACGCCCAATGGGATCAGAAGCTCGACGGCCGGCTCGCCCAGGCGGTGATGGCGGTGCAGGCCATCAAAGGAGTGGAGATTGGGCTGGGGTTCGAGGCGGCCCGGCGGCGCGGTTCTGAAGTTCACGATCCCATCCACTACGACCCCGAGCAAGCCGAGACGCGATCGCTTGGCTTCACGCGGCCGACGAACAACGCGGGCGGGTTGGAGGCGGGGATGACCAACGCCCAGCCGATCGTCGTCCGCGCCGCCATGAAGCCGATCAGTACCTTGGCCAAGCCACTGGAATCGGTGAATCTGCAAACGCGCCGGCCCGAGTCGGCTTCCTACGAGCGGAGCGACATCTGCGCCGTATCCGCGGCGAGCGTGATCGTGGAAAACGTGGTCGCCTTCGAGATCGCCCGCGCGATGGTCGACAAGTTCGGCGGCGACAGCCTGGCCCAGATGCAGGCGCGGTGGAGATTGTTTCACGAAATGGCGCGAAAGCGCTAGGCAACGGCGAGGGAACAGGGATGTTCCAGCTCTACGATCGAACGCGGAGACGGATCAGCATCGCGTTGTTCTTTCTTCTCTGCGTCGCGCCCACGGCCATGGTGGTCGCCTGGTGCGTCCGGCAGCGCCTGCCGGGATACGCGCAAAGCGAAGCGGAGCGGCTGGGACGACAACTGGGCGCGCGGATTGAACTGGACAACCTCTTTCACCCCGTGCCGGGCAGAACCGTCTATGAAGGTCTGCGGGTCTGCAACCCGGAGACCGGACGGGTGATCGTCGCCTGCCGCCGGCTGGAGGCCGCCACCGGCCCCTTCGTGGCGCTGTCGGCCACGGGCGTCGAAATCCAAGCCGACCAGTGGGATCAGCTTTCGGCGGTTGTCGATCGGGTCTTGAGCTGCCGGGCGGGCTGGCACAGCCTCGATGCGCGGCTCCAGGTGGATCAGGCCGTCTACCGCGTTGCCGAGGATTCCTGCGCACTCGACCAGGTTCGCTGCCGCGTCCAGATCGTTTCTCTTGGCAGCCAGATCGAGCTGAATTTCCGTGTCGCGGGCATCGCCATGCCCCAGCCCGCCTGGTTTCGCGTCGTTCGCAACCGCCAGACCGATCCTCCCGAAACCGGACTGGAGTGGAATACCGGCGGCGCGGCGTTGCCCTCCATCGTTTTGCCGCCCTCCTTGGGCCTGCGCCAGATGCTCGGCGCCGACGCACAACTCAGCGGGGCCGGCTGGGCAAACCGGACGGCCGAGGGCTGGGCCGCGGAAGCGACGGGACGGTTGAGCGAAATCGACCTCGACCGACTCGTCACCAACCGGTTCCCGCATACGCTCAACGGACGAGCCCAAGTGGAGATCAAGTCCGCCAAGGTCCATCGAGGACGAATCCAACAGTTGTGGGCCGCCGTCGAAGCGGGACCGGGGATCGCCAGCGACTCGCTTCTGGAGGCGGGCGTCCGTCACCTCGGTCTCAGCGATGTCGATACCTTGCCTCGATCCGCGCAGACGCCCTACGAACAGTTTTCTCTTGAATTCTTTATCGACTCGCGAGGTCTGCAACTCCGCGGCCGTTGCGACGACTACGGTACGATCTGCCGTTCGAAGCAGTCACGCCTGCTCACGGGCAGCTCGCAGGAGCCGTTGCCGCTGGCGGCCTTGTTGCAGGCTTTAGCGCCCGGCACGCACCCCCAGGTTCCCGCGACCCCGCAGACGGAGTCGTTGTTGTCGCTCCTTCCCGTCGCCGCGGACCAGTCCAGCGGTCACGTCGCCGTGCCGGCGCGCAGCGTCTCTGCGGAACCGCTTGGCGCCAATGCGGCGAAGCAATAAAGCCACGCCGGCAGCAAGACCGCATCCCGCCAACGCGAGATCCAGGTCGTCAGACGTCTTCCGGCTTGGGCACCACGAACGGCGCGCGGTATTCGCGCGAGATCATCGCGTTGGCCTCGGCGTTGTCGAGGAACGTTTCCGACTTCGGGTCGAACCGCAACAGTGGGCCGATGGAAAACGGCGTCCGCTTCAGATCAACCCCGTACTTCTCCGTCTTCTCGACGATCCGCTCGAGCGTCGCCACGTTGTCGTCGAGGCTCTTGATCTGTTGGACCATCGCCTTCAGTTCGTCCACGGACACTTTGTGGTTTTCGCCCAGGTAATAAGAGATGTTTCCGATATGGCTCAGGCCGGCCGAGAGGTGGCCGCACAGCGCGTCGGAATTCAGCATCGATGGGTCGTTCGCCTGGACGGCGTCGAGGAAGTTGCCGAAATGATTGCCGCTCCCCTTGAATTCGCGGATCTTATTCCCATCGGGATCGAACGCCGCAGCGTAGTCATAGGTCGACTGGACGAGATAGCCTTTCGATCCGTAGGAGATCACTCCGACCTTGGCGCCGAGGACATCCGGGGTATCCAGCCCGTAGGTCTCGAAGACAATGCACTTGTCGCCGTAGTCGTAGATGGTGGTTTCGATATTGCCGGTATCGCCGGCGTCGACGAAGTTCGGATCCTTCATTTCGACGTCGTATCCCAGCCGGCCGCCCCAGGTGACCACCGATTTGGGAAAGCGGTCGATTCCGAGATGCCAGCGGGCGATGTCGGTCTGGTGCGGACCCTGATTGCCCAGGTCGCCGTTGCCGTACATCCGCTGCCAGTGCCAGTCGTAGTGAAACTGGGGCCGGGTTAACGGCGCGGTCGGCGCCGGGCCGCTCCAGAGATTGTAGTCGACCTCTTTGGGAACTTCGTACTGCCCGAGAGGACCGATCGACTTGCGGCGACGATAGCAGAGACCGCGGGCGAACTTCACCTCGCCGATCCCCCCCTCCTGAATGAAGCGGACCGACTCGATGTTGGACGGATTCGACCGGCATTGCGTTCCGACCTGGCAGCACATGGCGTACTTCTTGGCCGCTGCCACCAACGCCCGCCCTTCATGAACATTATGGGATATCGGCTTTTCGAGGTAGCAGTGCTTTTTGGCCTGCATGGCCCAGACGCCGCACAGTGCGTGCCAGTGATTGGATGAGGCGTTGCTGACAACGTCGACCGCAGAGTCCTCGAAGGCTTTCCGCATATCGGTGACGAATTTCGGCCGCACGCCCCCCTGCCGCTTGGCGATTTCGTCGCACTTCTTTTCCTTGGTGGAGTCGGGATCGCAGAGGTAGCGGATTTCGGTCCGCGGATCCTTTACCCACTCCGCGCAATGGGAACCCCAGCCCCGGCCACCGACACCGACGACGCAGACGCCGATCTTCTCATTGGCGCCGACGCGGGCGGCCGCCTGAGGAGCTGTGAGATGGAGCACTCCGGCCGACCCGGCCCCGGCCGCGGCGATGGCCAACATCGAGTCTTCCAAAAAACGCCGTCTTGAAATGCCGTTCATCGATACCTCTCGCAAGAAAACGTCCGAAGTTAGAATTGCCGATCACCTCCATCCTACCATCAGCGGACGGTGTTGCACAAATGCGTCCTCTTCCCGCGGTCAGCAGGGGTGTGTATAATTCATTTGTGGCATTCGGGCGAGGGACAGGACGTCGATCGCCGTGGGACTCAGCTTTGCGAGATTCGATATGGCAGTGGCATCCACGAGACAGGGCGAAAGCCGCGTAGTGCTCAACAACGTCCGATGGCAGACGTTCGAAGCGTTGCTGGCCGAAACCGAAAGCGCCGGCAGTCGTTTCACTTACGACGAAGGGGATCTGGAAATCATGTCGCCTTCCGCGGAACACGAGTTGATCAAGCGGCGTCTGGGGCGGATGATCGAAACCATGACCATGGAATTGGAGATCCCGATTGCCAGCCTCGGCAGCACAACCTTCAAAGCCGAGATGAAGCGGAAGGGGATCGAACCGGACGAGTGTTACTACGTGGCCAATCAACCGCGCGTGCAGGGTCGGATGGAAATCGATCTTGCCGAGGATCCGCCGCCCGATTTGGTGATCGAAGTCGACATCAGTTCCAGCTCCCTCGACCAATTGCGGATTTACGCGGCATTGGGAGTTCCCGAGGTATGGATCTGCGACGGCGACACGATTGCAATCCACCATCTTGCCGATGACGGCAGCTATCTTCGGCGGGACGAAAGTCTGGCGTTTCCTTTCCTCCCGATCGATCAGGTGCAGCACTTTCTCGATCAGGGCAAGACAGTCGATGAGACAATCTGGATCCGCTCGTTCCGGTCGTGGGTTCTTAATGCGTTGAAGCGGTAGCAAGCACTAACGCTGCAGTTCCCTGCGAAACGCCTCCAGATCGGCACACGAGGCAGCCTTTCGCACCAGGTTCGCGAGGTGCTCCCGATCGATCACCATCCGGATCATTTCGGCCAAGCCCAAGGGCACTTCGCCGAAACGAGCGCCGAGAAAAGCCAGAATGTTTTCTTGAGCGTTCGCGCGAACGGCTTCCTGTAGTCGTTCGTCAACGAGTTCTTGAATCAAGGGCCATTCACCCATCGTATCCTTGTTTTCCAACATGGAGCGAAACCGTTCGTCAACGAGTTCTTGAATCAACGGGGATTCGATCATGGTCTTTCTGCCTCCCAGAATACCCAGCAAAACGCTCAGCAGCCCAGAATCATTATACCGCAGGCGTGTCAACACCTGGGTCACCGCCAGCAAATTCGCCTTCTCCCCCGGCGGGGCATGTTGTTCGATAGCCTCCCGGCAGTTCCGGATCACGGTTTCCGGCGAATCGGCGAAATCGGTCAACGGTATCCAGGGAATCAGACCGACATCCTGCGACTGGAGAAGCTTCTTCGCCGGCACGTTCCACAATTCCACGACGCGCCATTTCACACGGCATGCCGACAGTCCTCGGCGACTGCGGAGGTTTTGTTGGGTCGGAACGCGGAACCTTCCCTTGGGGCGGAGCACCAAGGTAACCGCCTCCGGTAGCTCGCCACGGTCGAGATAGACCAGCATCAAATCACGAGTCAATTGGGCTCCCAGTCGGCGTTCCGGGTAGGTCGCCACTTCGAGCAGGAACAGGTCGTCGCGGGCTTCGCCCTCCAGCCGAGCCTCCAGCAGCCCGTCGGGCAACTGCCGCGGTTGGACGACTTCGGCCTGCGCCGGCCGCCACGCTTCAATATTCTCGATATCGGCCAGCCGCAGCATCGAGTCGCCGTGGTGCTGGATCAGCCACTTGCTGCTTCTGTCGTAGGACTGGTGTTCTTGTTGGACCATATCGCCATACACTCAGGACCGCTCGAAGCTATTCTTCTGGTGGATCGTGGTGAGGTTGGGCTCGCGCATTACTCGTCGGCTGGCTCATCTCCTTCTTCCGCACCGCTGCCATACGCTGCCCAACGCTGGTCTCACGCCGAACACAAGACCGGACCAAGCTGGTCCAGTTCGGACACGTCTTCCAGAGCGATGCTCGACCAGAGCCGCCCTCGCGCGGTAATCTTCATCAACGATATCAAGGAATCCACCTGCTCCTTCGGCAGCGGAACCCAAACACTGGGTCTCTTGTCTCCAAAGTTCTTGAACCGGCACACCGCCCAAAAAGGCTTTCCGGGTAGGTGAATCTTGAAAAACGCCACGGTGTCCTCAAATTCCACCGGGCGATTTGGCCCCAGAAGCCGTTGGACAACCCTCAGGCCATCGAGTTCCGCCTTGGTTGTCTCGACGGATCGTCTCTTCTTCGGCTCATCGTCGGCCACTTGCTCCGCGCCATCTTCGCCAAGCACCGAGGACAAACGGTATTGTTTTGCCCAAGCGTCAATGGCGGCCTTCAGTACCGGCTTCCAACTCTCAACCACACTGGCAACGAGATTCCTCGTCTCGATATTTGCCACGGCGAGCCTGATAAACTCCGGCGAGGGCTCCAACAAACGTGCAAGCTCGTCGACGAGAAGATTCTGTGCTCGTCGCCTCTGCGCGAACGTGCGCATAAGCTCCAGGTTGAACCGAGACTTCTGAAGCAAGGTAAGGAAATCCCAAGGCGGTTCGTCGTCGCCCAGTATTTGCCATTCCACGAAGGGCTTCTTGTCCATCACGTTGTCGTGCTCGATATCCGAAAAGAAACGCCAATGCACTCCGTTGGTGAGAATACCCAACTTGGCCGCCGGAGCCTTTGCAAAGTAGTCGCCAAGTTGCTCGTCGTAGCCCGAAAGTCTGCGGTCAACCTGTTTGGCTTCGACAAAGAAGACGGGACTTCCGTTCTGGAAGAAGGCGTAGTCCACCGGCTTGGCCGAGCGCCCACGTCCGAAGTCTTCGCGATGCTCCGGAACGCATTCACGTGGATCGGTCACGTCATAACGGAGCAATGTGAACAGCGGCTCAATTAGGCTTCTCTTGGTCGCCTGCTCGTTTCCTTTACAGTGTTCGGCCAAATCTTTCACTCGTTTGACGTAAGCAACGATGGCGTCCCGCATGTCAGATCTCCCGAAGACGGAATTGTTGACCGTTAGCCCCACCGGAGAATTGGGTGAGTGTCCCCGGCCGTGCAGCAGTTGGCAATGGTAGCACACCACCCACACGAACCGCAAGCCTCTTCAGTTCCCCTCTAACAACCCCGCACCAGCCGATCGACCACCAACTGGCGGAACTCGGGCGAGAGGTTGGCGAAATAGGCGGTGAAGCCCGTCACGCGCACGACAAGGTCCGGATACTGCGAGGGATCTTTGTGCGCGGCCAGCACCTGCTCGGCGTCGACGATGTTGATGTTGAACAAGGTGCCGCCCAGGGCGAAATGGGTTGTGATGAGACTGGTGATCGTGTTGACCGCTTCGTCGGACTGGGCGATGCATGGATCGAGTTCAAGCTGGATGGGCGCCGTGTTGCCGTAGCCAGGTTGAATGGCGGCAATCGCCTTGACCATCGCCGTGGCCGCGCCGTCGTCGCGGAATCCCGGCCGGGGATTGGCGCCGTGCGCGATTGGTTCGCCGGCGCGGCGGCCGTCGGGCGTGGCGCCGAGTTGCTTGCCCAACCGCAGTGTGTCGGCCCAGGAAAACCAGCCCGGGATCATCCGCCGTCCGCCCGGCGTGGGCTTCCCGACAACCAGCCGGGTAAACAGTCGCGAGACTTCCAGAGCCCAGTGATCGCCGAGCGAGTCGCCTTCGCCGTAATGCGGCGCCGTCCGCATCATCAGCCGCACGCGCTCGCCGTCGACGCCCCGGTAATCGTTGCGCAGGTGTTCGGCGAGTTCCTCCCAGGCGATCCGACGCTGCTCGGCCACGCGGCACTGGAGTGCGGCCAGCGAGTCGGCCACGTTGGCCAGGCCCGCCCCGTCGACGCACATGTTGTACAGGTCCACGCCGCCGTTGGTCACGTTGAGACCCCGCTGGATCGGACCGTGCGTGAGCAGATTCAGCAGCAGTTCCGGTTCGTTGAGGTGCTGGTGGTCGAGTTGCACGTCGATCCCTCGTGCCGTGCAAAGGACGGCCTTGCCGAGATGCTCTTCGAATCGCCGCCAAAGCGAATCGATGGAAGGGGCATCGGCTTCCGCCATCATCTCGTCGAAGGCCGCCATGAAGACCTTGACCACATTGATCTTCACGGTGTCGTTCATGGTGTATTCGAGGCCCGGCAAGGCCATCCAGTTGCAGCCCACGGCGATCCGTTGGCGCGCCAATTCGGCCGAGTAACCGTTGCGCATGAAGCCCTCGACCAGGGCTTTGTCGCCTGAGAATCGCGGCCAGGCCTTGCGATCCTCGATGAGATACTCGACGCCGCGGCGCAACAGGCGCGGATCGAGACCGTCGTGGACGCGAATCGTGAGGTTGCACGTCGATTTCAGCCGGTGCGCCGCCTCCAGGATCAGGAAAGAAAGGGGACTGGTCTGATCGTGCCCGTCGGAGGCAGGCCCGCCGAGCTGATAATAGTGCGGATCATTCAGCAGCAGGCAGGCCAGCAGGAAGATCGCGTCCTCGTCGTCGATGCGGCCTTCATCACGGTCCCGCTCGTAATAGGGGCGAAGCAACTCGTCAAGTTGCCCGCCCGCGCCGTCGCGGTTGTAAACCCGCGAGGCCATGTTAAACCAGGCGATCCATTGGCAGGCCTCGCGGAGCGTCCGCGGCGGGCCTTCGATCAGCCAGCGATTCACTTCGGCCATCTCACGGAGATTGGCCTCCAGCGCCGGGTCGGACTCGCGGGCCGTGGCTGCGTCGATCGCCTGGACCGTGCGGTGAATCCAACCCTGTACGGCCCGAATCACACGTTCTTCGGCCTCGTAAAACTCCGCCTTTTCCGGCCCATGCTCCGCGCGGTGCTGCCGCACCTCGGCCAGCAGGCCGCCCCATCCCCGTGTGAGGCCGATCCGGTAGTCGGGCGCGAAGTGGGCGTCGTTGCCGATGCCGGAAATGATCCCGTAGCGATCCTGGTCCGGTCGTAGTTCGGGGAAATCGAACTCGGGCGGCCAGTTGCACTTCCGCATCCGATTCAACAGCACCATGTAACGTCCGGCCAACGCATCCATCGGGTCGACGTAAACCGGATGATGCCGCATCAAGTCGCAGAAATTGTCGGCCCAACCCTGCAGACCGTAGAACGAGCCGTTGGGATGGTTGGGCTTCGGCTGCCAGACGAAATCCTCCGGCGGCAGGACCATTCCGTAATCGTCCTCGTTCATGTAGCCCAGCCGCCGGAGTTTCTCCTGTGTCTGGGCCTCCTTGCGCCGGCGGAGGTGTTCCAGACGAGTCGCGTAGTCGAGTCGGTTTTGCAGTCCGAGTGCCATCGGGAAGAGCCTCTGGATTAGGAAGAAGCATATTGCTTGCGGACGCCAGCGCCGGCCACGGTAACGGCAAAGTTGGGACGCACGGCCCTCGCCGCCAGTGTCTGTAATTCAGCCGCCGTAGGTGAATGGAACCTCGGCGGCGGGCCGGCCAGTCCGAGGGCTTCGTACTTGCCTGTGCCCAGCGGATGATAAGGCAGGAGATCATACTGTTCGACGCTGGCGAGCGTGGCCAAAAAATCAGCGATGGCCTCGATGTCGTCGGGCCGATTGTTGACGCCGGAAATCACGGGCGTTCGGATGACCAGCGGTTTGCCGCAGTCGTCGAGTTGGCGGAGGTTTTCCAGAACCGGTGCGTTGGACATACCGGTCCAGGCCCGATGGGCGGTGTCGTCCAGCAGCTTGATGTCGACGAGGAAAAGGTCCACCAGCGGAACCAACTGGGCGACAACCTCCCAGGGCCAAGCCAGATTGGATTCGACCGCCGTGTGGATCCCCTCTCGCCGGCAGAGTTCGAGGATCGCCCGAGTAAACTCGGCCTGCACCAGCGGTTCGCCTCCGGAAATCGTTGCTCCGCCGTCCGGCTGGTAGAAGGGTCGATCTGAGAGCACCTCGGCGACTACCGTCTCGGCCGTGCGCGTTTCACCAACCCGTACCAGCGATTGGGCATAGCAGGTGTCGACGCACTCGCCACAGGCCACGCAACGATCGCGATGATAGACGTGCCCTGCCGCCGTGAATTCGTGAGCGCTCTGTCGGCAGACCTCGGCGCAAGCCTTGCAACCGATGCAGCGCTCGGGAAAAACCTGTATTTCCGGCTGCCGGCGATACGTCTCGGGATTGTGGCACCAAGGGCAGCGCATTTGGCAGCCCTTCAAGAAGATGGTGGTGCGAATTCCGGGCCCATCGTGGACCGAGAAGCGTTGGATGTGGGTGACGATTCCGCTGGCCACAGACCCTCTCCTCGTTGACTACTTCCAGAGGGAGGCGACCGGCGAATCGTGCTCGGCCGATCGGAGAGGCAAGCTCACGCCGACGCCTTCCCGCGCCGAGCGGATGGCGGCATCGAGAACCTCCTGCGTGTCGCGGCAGACCGCGGGCCGGCAGAGAGGATAGACTTCGCTCCCCGTTTCCAGGGCCCAGAGGAAATGGGCGGTGCCGTTGGCCATGTTCGGCGCGGGCGTGGGCGGCGAGATCTCTTCACCGCTCGGCTGCTCTGCAGTAGTCCTCCACAAGCGTCCGCCTCTACCCGGCCCAAAGGTCACCGAACCCCGCTCCGCCCAGATCGTCGCCAGGTATCCGGTCACGGGCTGACCGACTTGTCCCCACGCCCCCTCGGCCGTGGCGATCGCGTGGGGATAACTCATGACGACGATGGCATGGTCTTCGACTGCCGGGGCTGTTTGGAGCCACTGACCGGCCACGGCCGTCACACGCGTGGGCCGGCCCAACAAGACTTGGGCCATGTTGATGCCGTAGCAGCAGAGATCGACCAGCACACCGGCGCCGTTCCGCTGCGGATCGAGGATCCACTCGCGGAACCAGGCGGAACACTCCACATCCGGTCCCCCGTGACTCGCGCGGTGCGTGAGCTGCCAGATGGCGCCGAACTCGCCGCTGGTGGCAATTTCCAGCGCCGCCTGGACCTGGGGGCGCCAGACGACGGGCCAGTTGATCATCAACCGCACGCCGGCCGCCTGGGCCGCGGCGATCAGCCCTTCGGCGCCTTGGAGGGTCGCCGCCATCGGCTTCTCGACCATGACGTGCAGCCCCTGCCGGGCCGCCCAAGCGCCGGCCTCCGCACCTTGGGCGTTGTCGCAAAACACGTAAACCGCGTCGAGCGACTCTCGATCGACCATTTCACGGTAGTCCGGATAAGCCGCACATCCATATTGTTGCACAACCCGATCCAGCAGCGCCTGGTGTGGGTCGGCGACGGCCGCGAGTTGCCCGTTATCCGACGCTTTCAGATCTTCGAGGTTGCCCCATACATGGTCGTGCGTCAGCCCTGCTACGCCGATTCGGTAGGTCTTAGCCATCATCGTGTCTCACGTTTGGATTCATCGCCGGTTGCCTGGCTCCATCCCGCTCACCACTCCACCACTCCATCACTCCCTCCCCCCTCCCCCCTCCCCCCGCTCCCGTCTCATCGCGGAACCCCGCGGCCACCAGCACCGTGGCTGCCAGGCCGATCGCCGCGGCGGTGTACCAGAAGAGCGAATAGTCGAGTGTTCCGCCCGCGGGCGTATACCGCTCGGACAGCCAACCGTTGAGCGGGCCCGCTACCAGCGGGCCGACGCCCAGGATCACCATCATGAAAACGGTCTGCGCGGAGTAGCGGGTATCGGGCGGGGCAAGGCGGTCGACATAGATGAACCCGGCCGCAAAGAAAAAGGCGAAAGAAAATCCGTGAATCAACTGCGCGGCGACGATCAACTCCAACGGCAATTGTGTCGTGCCGAAAAATGCGTACTTGAGGAAGTAACACGAAGCGCCCAAGGCAATCACCGTGCGAAAGCCCAGCCGGCTCAGTACCGGACCGAGCACCGCCAGGGCAAGAATCTCGGCGAATTGGCCGAGCGACATGGCGGGCATGATGTACGCGTCGGCCAGCCCGATCGCCGCCAGAAACTTGCTCATCTGCACGAAGTAGAGGCAATGGATCACGCTCACTACCAGCGCCGCGGCGACCAGCACCGCAAACGAACGTCGCCGCACGAGGGCAAAGGCGGCTGCGAATGCCAGCTTTCGCGCCGCCTCGCGCTTGGGCGGCGTCCGCGGCAGCCCGAACCAGCAGAACAGCGCATAACCGACCGACACCGCGCCGGCGACCCGTACCGAATCGACCATCCTGGCCGGAGAGTCGGGCAACTCCCTGCCGGTGAAGAAGGGGGGCAACCAGCGGAATTCCAAGTCCGACTGTAGCCAGAGCATGGGAAAGACCCATGCCACGGTAATCCACGCCAACGTTCCCACCGCCCGCACGCCCGGAAATTGCCGCTTCGGGTCCGGCAGGTGCGCCAAGGCCAGCGAGTTGGTCAGCGAGAGGGTGGGGGCGAAGAGAACGGCGTAGGCAATCGACAGCCACAGCCAGGCGATATACGTCGTCTGATAGGCCGTGACGAACTTGACTGCGCCGCCGACAGCTAAGAGCACGGCCAGGCACCGCGAGGGCGCCATGTAGCGATCGGCGATCTGGCCGGCAATGAACGGAGCGGTCAATGCGCCGATCGCGCCGGCCACGGCGATAATCATGCCGATCTGGAAATCGCTGAAGCCCAGCCCGCCCACGGCACGGTCGGCCGAGAGGAACCGGGCGGCAATCGGCAGCCACAGGCCGTAGACGGCGTACTGCAGGAACATCATCACATAGAGCCGCGGGTCGACGCCGCGCGGCGAATCGGTCGCTTCAGTCGTGTTGGAATCGTTCTTCACGGCTCAGGCAATTCCATAGCGATCGTTGATCGTCCGCTGGTACTCTTCCAATGTCTCGGCGGCCACCTCGTGAACCTCCACTTGCCGGCCCGCATTGGCGGCTTCGAGCACCGCAAACGCGCAGGCCAGGCTTTGCAGCGCGTCGCGTCCGCTGGTTTCGGGCGGTCGGCGGCGACGAACCGCCTCGAGCCACTCGTATTGCGCCAGGGCGAAGGCGTCGGTCAATCCCAAGGGAAAGTCGCGAGCCTTGCGATCCGGCGGGCAATGTTGCTGGTACAGCTCGGCCAGATTGGCCGTCGTACCGTCGTCCAGCGCGACTTCCTCGCCCGAGACGCGCCCGCGCGACGCGTAGTAGACGTCGCCCGTGCCCGGCATCGTCCCTCCGCCGCGACCGGCCCAGCTTGCCGTCAGCTCGCCGGTCACTCCGGCGGCCGTGGCGAAGGAGGTGTAGACGGTATCCTCGGCGTCGCACTCGACGCGCTGGGTCAGCCGCTGCTGCTCGTCGTGGCCCCAGCGGACCGGTTCGACAATGGCGGTGCGAGCCTGGATGTCGCAAATCTCGCCGGCGAGATAGCGGATCAAGTCGAAGCGGTGTACGCCCACGTCCAGCGCGATTCCGCCGGCCTCGTCGCGGCGGTGGCGCCAGGGAGTGTCGGCCACGACGCGGTCCGGCGCCCACCGCGCCCCGACGCTACCCATCAGCACCATCTGCAAGCTGCCCACGAGCCCCGAGTCGAACAGCCATCGAAGGTGGCGGGTGCGCGGCATGTATCGGCCGCTCTGGAAGACACCGAGGATCCGCTCGCGGGCCTCGGCCCATTCGCACATCCGCCGGGCGGCGCGGATCGTGACCGCCATCGGTTTTTCCGTGAGCAGATCCTTGCCGGCCGCCAGCGCAGCCTCGGCCACCTGGTGGTGCAGGGCGTGGCTGGTGAAATCATTGACCGCCGTGATCGGCGCTTCGTCGATCATGCGGCGGAAGTCGCTATAGACCCGGACCTCGGCGTCGTCCTGAAAGTCCGACACGTACTGGTCGTCCACGGCCAGCGGATCGCCGGCGAACTGGCTTACGGCCGATCGCTGCGGGGGGCCTTCTCCGCGACGGACGTACATCCTCGCTTCGTCTTCCCAAAGCGAACAGAGGGCCGTGATGCGAAAGTCGTCCACGCCCGCCTCGCGGAGCAGCCGATAGCCGCGCAAGTGCGCGGCCATGATCCGCCCGCAGCCCACAATGCCGATCTCGATCATCGGGCTTGTTCCTTTCGACGGCGATCAGACGAAGCGGGTAACGCCGGGCATCGCCACGGGATACTTGCCGTCGGGCCCGGGCAAGGTCGGCGGCGCGGCGTCGAAGGCGTAGCGCTGGGGCGAGAGGTCGAGCTTCGACTGCGTCATCTCCTCCCAGGTAATCTCCTGGCCCGTGTAACCGGCCGTGCGTCCCAGGATGGCGACCAGCGTGCTCTGGCACATATAGTCGCCGTTGTTGATGCACTTGCCCGCGCGGATGGCGGCGAACAGTTCGTCCTGTTCGACCTGGTGCATGGGGCGGATCGCTCCCTGAGTCGCCTTTCGCACCGAGAAGGAAGAGAGGTCGCCGGCCTGTTGGCCTTGGGTCCAGTTGGTCTCGCCCTCGATGCGCCCCTTCTGCAAGTCGCAGCGTCCCTTGGTTCCCAAGAGCACTTCGGAGTAGTCGTTGAAACAGCCGGGCTGCTGCCGGGCAAAGGCGTACATCCGCGTGCCGTTGGCATACTCGTAGACGACCGCGTGGTGGTCGTAGATGTCGCCATACTTCGGATCGATGCGGATCTGGCGTCCGCTGGTGGCCCAGGCCTTCAGGGGCGGCTTGTCCCCAAGCGCCCAGGAACACTTGTCGATGCCGTGGATCTGCTGCTCCACGTTGTGGTCGCCCGAGAGCCAAGTGAAGTAATACCAGTTGCGCATCTGGAACTCCATCTCGGTCCACTCCGGCTGGCGTGGGCGGTGCCAGAGCGAGCCCAGATTGCGGGTGGTCTGCACGGCCAGGATGTCGCCGATCGCCCCGTCGTGGACCCGCTTGATTGTCTCGCGGATCACCGTGTCGTAGCGCCAGCAGAGGCCCGAGACGACGCAGAGATTCTTCTTCCTGGCCAATTCGCAAGTCGCCGCCACGCTCCGCACCCCGGTCGCATCGACACCCACCGGCTTTTCGGCGAAGACGTGCTTGCCTGCGGCGATGGCGGCGGCCAGGTGCGACGGGCGGAACTGGGGCGGGGCGGCCAAAAGAACCACGTCCACTCCGCTGGCGATCAAGTCCTTGTACGCATCGAAGCCGACGAAGCAGCGGGCCTGATCCACGTCGACCTGATCCGGGTGCAGCTTCTTAAGCTGTTTGAGCGATCCCTCGATGCGGTCGGAGAAGGCGTCGGCCAGGGCCACCAGTTTCACGCCCGGATCGGCGTTGATGGCATTGGAAGCGGCGCCGGCCCCTCGGCTTCCGCAGCCGATCAGGCCGACCTTGAGGATGTCGCTGCCGGCCGCGTGGGCGCTGCGATGGACGGCCAGGACCGTGCCGCCGGCCACGGCGGCGGTGCGCAGAAAGTCACGACGCGAGACGTTCATGATATCCTCCCGGAACGCGTAGACGAATCAGTTCGACGGTCCCTGGATTCTCGCATCCGGCGCGAAGGAGCGTCAATGTGCGATTGCGCAAAAAAGGTAAGTATTTGCGACACGGCGGCGCGGAAGGTAGGATGGATGTGGGAAGGCATCGCGCGCAAGGGGGTCGGGAGTCTTTTTCCGTATCGGCGCCCAGTGCGCTGGACATGCCGAACGGCGGTGAGGCCGATACGGAAAAAGACTCCCGACCCCTTCTTGGTTGCGACACTGATTTCAATGCATTCGTGCAACGACCCAATGAAGCCACGGCGCAAAACTTCGATCGGCCACGACACGCCGCACGTGGCGGTCTTGGTCGATACGGCCACCGGCTGGGGCCGCCGGCTGGTGCGAGGGATCCTCAACTACGGCCAACACGGCCCGTGGTATTTGTGGATCAAGTCGGGCGGCCAGGACTCGCCACTGTGGCTGCCGCCCGGCTGGCGCGGCGACGGGATCATTGCCCGCGTCGGCACCCGTACCGCGGCGCGGCGCGTCGGCGCTGCGGGCGTGCCGGTGGTCAACATCTCGGCCATCGAACTGCCCGGCGTCGAATTTCCTCGCGTGGCCACCGATCTGGAGGCGGCTGGCCGCCTGGCCGCCGAGCACCTCTTGGACCGCGGTTTCGCCCACTTTGCCTATTATGGGTTGGCGCACCGTGCCTACGTGGATCGCCACTACCGCGGCTTCGTGGAAGCGGTTTCTTCCGTCTGCGAGGACTGCCCGTTTTACGGAACGGCATCCGACTCGGGCAGTGGAGCCCGCACCGCCTGGCTCACGCGGCAGCGAGGCCTATGGCGGTGGCTCAAGACACTCGCCAAGCCGGTGGCCATCGTCACCTGGACAACCGAGTTGGGCCGAGAATTGATCCAGGCCTGCCGGCGGGAGAATCTCCTGGTTCCGGAACAGGTCGCCGTGCTGGCGGCCGACAATGACGATCTGCTTTGCGAGGCATGCGCTCCATCTCTTTCCGGGATGGCGCTGACATCGGAACGGATCGGCTTCGAAGCGGCCAAACTGCTGGACTGGCTGATGCATGGCGGCCGCTCGCCCCAGGCTCCACTGTTGTTGGAGCCGACGGGAGTCGTCGCGCGTCAGTCGACCGACACTTTGGCGGTCGACGACGCGGATCTCGCCCGCGCCGTGGCCTTTATCCGCGGCCACGCCACCGATCCGATCCAGGTGCAAGACGTGCTCCGCGAGGTGCCGGTCTCGCGGCGCTGGCTGGAGCGACGTTTCCGCGAAGTGCTGGGACGCGGTCCGGCTGCCGAAATCCGCCGCGTGCGTCTGGAGCGCGCCAAACGTTTTCTGGCCGAGACCGACCTGCCGGTCCCGGAAGTGGCCCGGCTGGCCGGTTTCGGTTCTCGCGAATACCTGGCCGCCGTCTTCAAGGCCGAGGGCCAACTCAGTCCCCGGCAATACCGTAAGCGAACCCAGGCACGTCGCTGACCGACTCATCGATTCAAGCGCCGGGGCGCCGTAGCCGAAACGGATCTCGCCAAGTGGTTATGGGTGCGCCTGTATTGGGGAGTCAGTCCCGCTATTGCTCGGGTGAAAGCCGACACGGCCCTTAACGCACCCCACGTTGGAGTTGGTTTCTTGCGGCCGGGCTGTCGGCAATCCGTGTCCTGCCGGTCGCTTTGCGGAATGCATCTCCGGGTCTGCGAGTGTGGTATTCTGCGGGGCCACTTGCCATAATAGATGAGGCTTTCGTGATCGACCGATCGGCCATTGCACGGCCTATGGAACCACAAGCCGGAGTTTGAATGCCTGCCGGCAACCCCAACGGAGTGTCTCTGCTATGCCCCATACCCTACGTCTCACCTTGCTAGCCACCCTACTGACGGGCCTGTGTTCGGTACAGGTCCGGGCGGCCAATGAAGGCCAGGAGGATCTCGACAAAGCAACCCAGGCCAAGATCACCGCCAATACGCTGAGTGATTTGGGCGAGGTAATCCGGCTATGTGAAAGTGCGATTACGAAAGGTCTGGACGAAGACAATACCCAATTCGCCAATCAACTGCTGGCATCCACGTTGATCCAGCGGGGTTCTGCCGCCGGCGCCGCGATTTTCGAAGCGCTACCGCCGCCGGCGCAGTGGAAGGCATTCCGCCGGGTCGCGCTGACCGACCTCGAACGGGCCGTCGAACTCGATGCCGATCAGCCCGAGGCGCTCTACCTGATCGCGCGGCTGAACCTCCTGCCCGATGGAGATGAGAAGCGGGCCGCGGAGGCACTGGAGTCGGCATCGAAAGCGGTGAACGTCGATGCGGCGCTCCGTGCGAAAATCCTCACCTTGCGGGCGAGTGTCGAAGACGACGAGCAGAAGAAGGCCGCCTATCTCAAGGAGGCCATCGAGACGGCGCCCGGGGATCCGTCCGCCTTGCGAACTCGCGGTTTGCTCTACGCCGGTCAGGGCAAGTCCGAGGAGGCGCTGGCCGACTTCAACGCCGCACTGGAACTGGAGCCGGAGCACACGCCCACCCTGGAGGCGAAGGCAATGGTTCTCGCCCAGTTGAAGCGGTACGACGAGGCGCTGGTCATTCTGGCGAAGATCCGCGAGTTGGAGCCGGAGTCGATCGCTCCTTTGGTCCAGGAAGCCCGCGTCCACGCTCTGCGGGAGAACAACGAGGCGGCCCTTCACACGCTCGAGCAGGCCGAGAAGATGGCGCCGGACAATCTCGCCGTTCTGCTCTTGCGCGCGAGCATCTACCAGCAAATGGAGAAGGACGACGAGGCGCTCGCCGATGTGGAAAAAGCCCTCAAGCTCCGCCCCGATTTGGAGCCGGCCATGCGACTGCGCGCCATCCTGCTGGCGGGCAGCGGCAAGTTCAACCTGGCGATCGATCAGTTGGGTGAACTGCTCAAGAGCGACCCCAAAGATCTGGAGTCGCTCCTGCAACTGGCGATGTTCTACCAGGCCGACAACCAGCCCCGCAAAGCCATCGAGTTCTACGGCGAAGCGCTCCAGCAGGATCCCAAGAATCCGTTCGCGCTCCGCGGCCGGGCCGACGCGAACCTCAGTGTCGGCGAGCACGCCAAAGCCATCGCCGATTACAACCAGGCGATCGAGGTGAGTCCCGAAGACACGGGCGTGCTGAACAACCTCGCCTGGGTTCTGGCCACGTCGCCGGTCGACGAGATCCGCAACGGCAAGCGGGCGATCGAACTGGCTACGAAAGCCTGCGAACTGACCGAGTTCAAGCAGGCTCACATCCTCAGCACCCTGGCCGCCGGCTACGCCGAGACCGGCGATTTCGACTCGGCACGGAAGTGGTCTCAGAAGGCGGTGGAATTGGGCGACGAGGAGCAGCGGGAACCGCTTGCCAAGGAACTCGAGAGCTATAAGGCCAATAAGCCGTGGCGAGAAATGCAGACGGCGCCCGAGGAAAAACCGGATCCAAGCAAACCGGCCGAATCGCCGTCAAAGCCCGCGACGGAAAAACCGGCGGAGAACAAGACCGGCGATGCAAACGCCACGGAGGGGCCAAAACTCCAACAGCCCGAACAACCGAAGCCCGCCGCCCCCTAATGATCGCGCGGGAAGGGGTCGGGAGTCTTTTTTCCGTGTCGGCCGCGCAGCGCTTCTGGGTACAGATAAGTCTTCTCCGGCCGACACGGAAAAAAGACTCCCGACCCCCTTGGACTCAATCCATAGCGGAGAGGCCAAGGCCAATCGGATGGATTGGCTCTCCACTCTCAACTCTCCTCCGGCGTCGTTTCCGCCTGGATCCAATCCTGATAGGCTTGATCGGCGGCGATCACCGGCAAGGCAATAATCTCTGGAACTCGGTAGGGATGGGTCGCCCGGACCGTGGCCACAATTTTCTCGAACAAGTCCCGCCGCGTCTTGACCATGCACTGCCATTCCTGGCTCGTTTCCACCTTGCCCTCCCAATGGTAGGTGCTGAGAATTGGCCCGATCATCTGCACGCAGGCGGCCAAACGCTCGTTGACCAAGGCGCGGGCAATGGTATCTGCATCGTCTCGCGTGGGGGCGGTGGTTACGACTTGCACATAGTCAGTCATGTAGGATCTCCGCGTTTCAGAAACCGTCCAGCGTTTAAGCATACTTCAATTTCGCCCCCTCTCAATAACCCCTCCGTTGTAAGCGGCTGCTTGGCCCTCGAAGGGCGAGCTGGGCTCCCAGTTTCAGGCTCCACGGCCGCCAGTACCCCCTCCTATTGGTTTGCGCGGTCCGTAAACAGGGACAGGCACCTGGCTATTTCAACTGTCCGGTCTGCGTCGAATATACCGATAACCGCTCGTCAGGGTCAGACTCTAAAAATTCGATTCTCCATTGCACGGGCCAGAGGAGGATGTCAGGCTGACACCATGGCGCGACCTCCAAGGCTCGAAATTGCCGGTGGGCTCTATCACGTGATGTCGCGAGGCAACGCGCGGAGACGGATTTTCTCCAGCGATAAGGACCGCTCCCGCTTCCTCCAGCAGCTCCAGGACAACCTGCGCAACTACCATGTAGTGTTGTACGCTTACGCCCTGATGCCAAACCACTACCATATCCTGATCAAAACGGAGCGAGCCAATCTCTCGCGGTTCATGCAGAGGCTGAACACGAGTTATGCGCTTTACGTCCACTACAAAAGGGGTTTGGTTGGTCATGTCCTCCAAGGGCGCTACAAGGCAAAACTGGTCGAGACGGACGAGTACCTGGTCTCGCTGTCTCGCTACATCCACCTCAATCCGACGAAAACGCGCGGAGTCCAGGCCCTCGGCCGCGCGGCGCGTGCCAAGGCGCTCGAAGAGTACCGCTGGAGCAGCTACCTCGGCTACGTGAGCAGTGCGGCGGCAGAGGGTTGGGTCTGCTACGACTTGCTGAGGGAGTTCGGCCAGTCGCGTGCCACGGCCCGCCAGTTGTACCGCGCGTACGTGCAGGCGTGCTTCTTGGAGGACGATGGGGTGCTGCGCGAAGCCATGCGCGCCAGTCGCAATGCGATCGGCTCGCAAGCGTACATTCGCGGAATCGAAGAGACTATGAAAAGGCAGTACCAGGGGATGGTCTCGAACCGGGATCTGACGCTCCCTGCGGAACATGTGGATTTGGCGGTAATCGACGAGGAGGTGAGTCGGGAGTTCGGCATTCGCAGGGAAGACCTGCAACACCATGGGCGGCGCGTGGGTGAGGCGAAGGCATTTGCGATGGAGTTGGCCTGCCGCTTTACGGGACTCTGACCCCTACGCTCAGCTCTTGGCCGCAATTCAATACAACGTGAAGTTCGATTGGGTGCCTGGCGGCTTGGGTGCAGCCGGCCGCAGGCCCAACGGGTTCTCGTAGATGTATACTGCAGATGACCGACAGGTGGTCAACAGCACATCGGCAGCGCCATCGCCAGTCATGTCTCCGACGAGAGCTTCCATTTCGGCGGCATCGGGCGCGTGCGGATCGGTGAGATCGGCGGTCTGCATGGCGAAGGTGGCCAGGCGATTGCCGTAGCCATCGAAGAGGCCGCGGCCTTGGGCGACGACGATTTCATCCAGCCCGTCTCCGTTCCAGTCGACCAGAGCGTGATGGCGAGAGTAATCGGTGGTCATTTCGGCCACCCGATGCCCTTGATCATCCAGCACCCACAACGGCCCCTGCCCCCATGGGCGGTGGTCGATGTCCACGGCGAGTTGTGATCCAGGCACGTCGCTGCGCAGCCGGCCGACGTCGACGGATTCGAAGTGGTGGCCGGTCAACTCCCAGAGTGTCTTGCCGTTGCCGTCGCAGACGGCGATGCCGTCGGCCCCACACATCGAAAGCACTAGGCGAAATTCCTCAGGCTTGTTACCGGCTCGCAGCACGCGGCAGCAATCCAGATGGCCGCGGTGCAGATCGATCTGTTGGCTGGTGTACGTCCAACGCTCCGTACCATCCGGGTTGAGCATGGTGAACCCGGCCATGATTTCGTCGCGCCCATCGCCATCCAAGTCGATCGGCACCGCCTGATGAGCCGTGCGATGGCCGCCAGGTCCAGTGACCGTCCAGAGTTGCCGGCCGTCGCGGCGAAATGCCCAAATTTGCGTGTAGCGTGTCTTCACTAGATAATCGGTGGCACGCGTGCCGCCGCTGAGATTCGCGAACGTCAGGCAATCGCTGGCTCCTTCCGGAATAGGCAATCGGCGGCGCTGTTTGCCGGTAGCTCCGTCCAGTTCGACCAGGAAGCCCTCCGTGCAGAGTACGACATCGCCCTTGCCGTTGCCGTCCCAGTCGTAGATCTGGCACGCGACATCGTGATGCAGTTTTTTGCGGCCGATGTGCGGATTGCCCCAACGCCAGAGCACGCGGCCATCCACCTTCTGCGCAACCACGGCACTGGTGAAGTGAACGTCATTCCGATCGACGTTGCGCGCGCTGACCAGTTCAGCCTCGTTGTCGCCGTCGAGGTCGCCGGCCACGACCCACGCGCCAGCGAAGTCGGGATCAAGCGCGACTCGACGCCAGGGCTCGATGATGGTTTCGGCTGCAACAGCGCAGCACGCGGCTGTGCCCGTGACAAGCAGGACGAGTGGCAGAACAATGGGCGTGATGTTCATGGGAGCAACCTGCAATTCCCGTGTCGAGACCGCCTGGGCGGATGATCACAACTGCACGATCTCAGTTTACCTCCAAGCCAAGCTGTCCGCGACGGGCACGCAATACATGGACACGGCACGTCCGGCTGGAAGGTTCCCGACGGCGACGGTGGCCATTGGAAAGTGCTCGACGGCGTCATCGACTACGATGCCCAGTCCGAAGCCAAGATCGTAAGGGTAGATTTTTGACATGGCTGAGGCGGGGCGTTAGGATGGTTGCACGGACTGATTAGCACGAGTCATGGTTTCTGGCACGCCGCACCACATTACCCAGCGGGGTAACCGCCGGCGGCAGACGGTCTTCTGCGAGGAAGATTGCATATATCGGTGAGTTTTCCTGAGGGAGTCCTGCAAAAGAAGGGAAAGAATTCCAATGTGTGAACAATGCACGAGACGACAGTTCCTGGGAACCGGAGTTGCCGCGAGTGGCTTGATGTTCGCCGGCGCGGCCTGGTCGCATGCGTGGGTTTCCGATTCGCCCCCCAAACCCCAGCGCAAGTCGCGGATCTCGGTCATCTTTACCGGCCCCCCGGGACCGGAAGACCGCGGGTGGAACGCCGATCCGAAGCAACTGGAGGCCATGAAAGCCCGCCTGGCACAGGTGGAGAAGGATCTGGGCAACGTCGAGCTGTTGATCGGCGAGGCGAACAATGCTGAGCAGACCGCGGCCTTGTTGAAGCAAGCCGGGCCGGCCACGCCGGTGCTCGCCGTCAACCTCCATTGCTTCGCCTTGACGCGAATGGTACAGCCGATCCTGGACGGCAACCATCCCCTGGTCGTCTTCTCGCTGCCGGCCAGCGGTCACGACTGGATGTATCCTCACCGCTGGCAACGCCAGGGTCACCCGGTCACGCTGCTGCCCAGCAGCGACTACAACGAACTCGAACGAGCGATTCGCCTGCTCCGCGTGATCCCCATGATGCAGCAGACCCGAATCCTCCTCTTCCCGCCCGCCAAAGGCACGGCGCCCGCCCAGTCGCCGGAAGAGGTGAAGAAGCGCCTGGGGGCCGACGTTGTGGCGGTCGACGAAAAGACCTTCAGCGACCTGATCGCAGCCGCCGACGACAAGGAAGTTCAAGCGGAGACCGCCCGCTGGACCGGCGAGGCGAAACAGATCATCGAGCCCACCCAGGAGGACATCGCCAAGGCGGCCCGCGTCAGTGTGGCCCTGCAGAACCTGATGAAGCTGCAGCAGGCCCAGGGGCTGGCAATCGGCACCTGCATGGGCTGGCTGCCCAAGGGATTCCCCTGTCTCGGCTTCGCGCGGCTGCGCGACTGCGGCATTCCGGCCGCCTGCGAGGGCGACATGGATTCGCTGCTGACCATGCTTCTGTTCCAGTACGCGATCGATCGTCCCGGGTTTCAAGGAAACGCGACCTTCGACACTTCGTGCAACGCTCTGTGGACCGCCCATTGCACTGCGCCGCTGAAGATGGACGGCCAGGACGGCAAGCCGGCGCCCTACCTGCTCCGCGGGCATTCCGAAGTCCACGGCAGCGGCTGTGTGCCCGAGGTTCAGTATCGGGTCGGCGAAACCATCACCCGCACGAAGCTGGTGAACCTGGACACGATCCTTGTTTCCACAGGAAAGATCATCGAAGTGCCCGAGAAGTCGGTCCGCGCCTGTCGCACCCAGATTGTCACGGAAGTCCGCGATGCGGCGAAGATGGCCGCCAACTGGAGCAGCGTCCTTGAAACGGAGGACGCCATGACGCTGCTGCACCGCGTGGTGGTTTACGGCGATCACATGGACAGCATCCGCCACCTCGCGCGGCTGATGAATTTGAACGTCCTCGAGGAGGGCTGAACCCCGGTCCCTCTGTCGTCGTGTGCTATCCCTGCTTGCCGTGGAAGGTCACGCCGGTTCTGGCGACGAAACTTCGGTTTTTCGCAGTTCTTCGGGGTTTCGTCGCCTTCGCCCAGCGCCGCCGGGGCATAGTAGTTCAAGTATCCAACCTTGGCGAAGTCGATGCCCCGAAAAAGTCCACTTGAAGACCGAGCCAAGACATCCAGCCGCGCGTCCAGGCCGTGGGCCCCGAACGGTTCGGTATCGTCGCGGTCGATTGCGCGCAGGCGCGATCCAAGTGGATGCTGTGCGACTTCTATGGTAATGTCCTCATCTCGCCCACGGTCTCCGAGCACCGCCGCGCCGGTCTATCCGGCCGCGGCAGTGCCCCGCCGTTCACTGCCGGCGAATCAACCGCGCGCATGGTCGCGCCCCGCGATGCCTTCGACGAACAGCTTCTGCGTCGGGTAAGCAAACTCGACCCCTTCCGCGGCAAACTTCTCGAACAGGGCCAGGTTGATCGTCTGTTGCACGTCCATGTAGACGTTGTAGTCCGGCACCAGAACGTAATAAACGGTTTCGAACGTCACGGCAAAAGCGCCGAACTCCTTGAGGTGCGATCGGTCGAATCGCGTGTTTTCCCGGGATTCGACGATCGTACGTATCATCTGCGGGATGTCGGCCAGCTTGGATGCCGGGGTGTCGTAGATCACGCCCACGGTGAAAACAATGCGACGTTCCTGCATCCGCTTGAAATTGCGGATGCGGCTCTGCAGCAGGTCGGTGTTGGCGAAGATCAACTGCTCGCCGGACAGCGCCTGAACTCGCGTCGTCTTCAGGCCGATCTTCTCGACCGTTCCCATCTCACTGCCGACGATGATGAAGTCACCCATCACGAAAGGCTTGTCCAGCACGATGCTCAGGGAGGCGAACAGATCGCCACCATCAGGAGAAACCACGCTTTGGTGGCCTGCATCGCCTCCGCGATTCCATCGTCCCAGGCGGCCGTTGTTGCCGCCGTAATCCGTTGGATCCGCCGTTGGACGAACCCGACGACAATCCTCAGTAAGAACATTGCCAGCAGGGCAACGCCCGCCGCCACAAGCCAGCGAATCGCGGAATTGCCCCACGCCGCGTATTCCCGCCACGGCAATTGGTCGGCCCATTCGAAGTATCGCTCAAGCGCCATAGCTCAATCTGCCCTCTCCTCTTAGCATCCAGGTCTCGGCTTTCCTGCGGTTCGATTATAAGACATCCATACCTTATCCCTCAAGGACTGCTGAAGCCATCGCTGGATACCAAGCGCGAGAACGTAGCGGGCGCCATGCTGCAAGAAAGCATACTGCGACTCGGCCGGCCGCTCGCGGTCGATGCTTCCCACCACGGGCGCGAAGCTCGTGACGACGTTCCGCCGGGTGCCGCTCACCAAGTAGACCAACTGCCCGTTGAAGCAATGGGTGATGCCGCGGATGGTCGACGGGCGGCGGCCAGGGCGCCCCGGGTGAGCGATCACCGGGGCGACCCGGCCCAATCTCCTGCTCTTCCATCGTCAGCATCGCTTCGCTCATCCGGCTTGACGGTTACTCGCACGCGACAGTTGTTCTCACCGATCGCGCCCTCTGCTCCGCGAGCCGCCACGGAAGGAGGCAACGAGGTCAGACTCTAAAAATTCAATTTCCCATTGCAAGGGCCAGGGCGCAAAAAGGGGAGCAAAAAGCTGTCAGGAAACTCCTTCATTCCGGATCCGATACTCCCCGCTCCTCGCCGCTCGAGCCGACTTTTTAGACACCCGACTTTCGGCCGGTGCGAACTTGTGCGCGTGCCCTCCATTGTAAACCCACCGCCACTGCCGGCTTACGCCCCGGAGTCTCGCCCGACCAAAAACCCGGAAAAGTCGCCTTGGCGAAAAACGCCCTCGTCCCGGCTCACTGCCGAAATTCTCCTCATCCCCTGGCCCAAATACCTGCTTGACATAGCGCGCCGCATCGACCATGCTCAGACAACTGCAGTGGACACACGATCACGTCCATCCCCGCAAGCCGCGTCCAGCCGCTTTCGCTCACCCGGCTCCGGCAGCTCATTGGCAATTTGGTTGATGATTCGAGTTCTCCCGCCGGCCGGCGGAAGGGATCGCGGTCTCTTTCCGCCCCATGTGCCCGCCGTGCTCCGGCCCAAGCTCTCACGAAGTGAGACTCCCTTCAGCGCGAGAAACCGGCACCTCCTCCCCCGGAAGCGCGTGGCGCCCATGTCCCCTCGCTTTTGAGAAATCGCCAACTTGGGCACCACACTCGCCGCTGCCAATCGTCGCACGCGCCCCGCCGCTCCTCCTCCAACGCCTGCCCCGCTACAGTAACCCTGGTGATTTTGGAAAATCGGCATCCTTGACCGCCATATTCTGGGCCTGGTTCAAGAGCGGGTCGCAGCCAGTAGATCCCGCTTGCCGAGCGGAACCTACCTTTTGTTACCTGCCAAGGTCGAGATTTGAGCCATGCCACATTCTGCGCGCCGATTTCCCTGCAACTTGCTGCCGCCCTTGCCCTTGCGACTCCTTCGCCCTGCGCGCGGCCCAGTCGTGTCAGCCTGGAAAGGCTGACCTACTGGCGCGATGCCGGATCTGCCGGATGACGACGGAGACCAGGTAGACAAACCCTGCCGCCAGAACAATTGCCGGTTCGGCGGCGACCGCCGTTCCGTAGACGGCGATGCGAGGCAGGGTGGTCACCAGCGCGGAAATCAACACGCCCAGGAACATCATCGCGGGAACGCGGCCGACGTGGTGCGCCGCCGTGGCCGCCGGCAGGCTCAGCAGTGCGATCACCAGGATCAATCCGACGATCTGAGTCAGGGCGATCACCGTCAGCGCCACCAGGCAGAGCAGGAGAATATTCGTCCGCAATACGTCGATACCCTGAATCTCGGCCTGCTGTGGGTCGAGACAGATCGCCAGCAGCCGTTTGTGAAAGACGAGCACGACAGCCAGAATGATCGCGTCCAAGGCAAGAATCATCCAGACCTGGCCCCAGGCGATGAAGGCGATGTTGCCGAAGAGATAGCTCATCAACTCGGTCTGATAGCCGGGTGTGAACTTGATCAACAACAGGCCGATCGCCATGCCGACCGCCCAGAGGGCGCCGATGAGGGTGTCCATCCGCTCCGCTACCCTCTGATGGACAACACCGATCAATACCGCCGCGGCCAGCGAGACGACAATCGCGCCGTACAGCGGCCGGAACCAGCCCAGAGCGTCGGGATACATCGTGGCGAGCCAGAGAGAAGCTCCCACGCCGCCGACGGCCATGTGAGCGATGGCGCCGCTGAGGAAGACAATCCGCCGCGTGATCACATAGGGGCCGATCACGCCGCAAGCCAGACTCGCCGCCAGCCCGGCCAGCAGCCCCGTGAGCAGAAAGGGATTGTGCCCCATGTCCTGAAAGAATTGCGTCATCGGGCGGAAATTCCACAGCGTTCAATCGGAAGGGGAAGCGTCCGCGGCAGGATGCGGGTGCGGATGGCCGGCGAGCGCGTCGCAGCCGTGTTCACAGCCGGGATCGGAGAGAGGGCATTCGTCAACATGGCGGATCGCCCGCACGTGGCCGTGGTACATCTCGGAGATGACCCCGGCGGAGATCTCCTCGGCCGCATGGACCGTGATGCGGCGACTGAGACATGCCACCCGCTTCAAATGCCGCGAGACGAAGCCCACGTCGTGGCTGACGACGACGATCGGCAGTCGCCGATTGAGCTGGTGCAGCAGGTCGATCACGTTCTCTTCCATGTGCGGATCGACGCCCGCGGTCGGTTCGTCCAACAGAAGGAGTTGGGCATCGGAGGCCAGCGCCCTGGCAATGAGCACGCGCTGCCGTTGTCCGCCCGAGAGTGTGGCGATCGCCCGCCCGGCGAGATCCTCGATGCCGGTCTGCGCCAGGGCCGCGAGTGCGGCCTTCACATGGGATCGGCCGAACCACGCTCCCCACGACGAACGACTCAGCCTGCCGGTAAGGACGATGTCGAGCACGTTGGCGGGGACAGTCGCGTCGATCTGGGAATACTGCGGCACGTAGCCGATGCGGTCCCGCACGTCCACCGGGTTGTTTCCCAATACTCGCACCGTGCCACGGTCCGGCTCCAACAGGCCGAGGATAAGCTTCAGCAGCGTCGTCTTCCCGCCGCCATTGGGGCCGATAATACCGAGGAAGTCGCCGGCCTGGACGTCCAGGCTGACATCTTCCAGCACCGGCGCCGCTCCCTGCCGAGGCGGGTAGGTGAACGTCACGTTGCGGAGATCGACCACCGGCGGATTGTCAGCCATCGCTGTCACTCGGTTTCTCCGGGTGCGCCATGGGCAATCGCCTCCGCGGCGCTGAGCAAGTTCGCGGCGACGTCTTCGGCCAGCGGGTCGAGCGTTTCCACGCGGGCGCCAACGGCTGTGGCGAGCGCCTCCGCGGCCCGGCCGGTGATCTGAGGTTGGACGAAGATCACCTTGGCGCCCAATTGCCGGGCCTTCTGCGCAAGTTCGGTCAGCTCGGCGTCGCTCGGCTGCTTCCCTTCGATCTCCACGGCGATCTGCTCCAGCCCGTACTCGGCCGCAAAATAGCCCCAGGCCGGATGGAACACGAAGAAAGCCTTGCCTGCAAGCGGGTCAAGCAGCGCATGGATCTTTGCGTCCAACTCGTCAAGGCGTCTGGCGAGGTCGGCAAGGTTGCCCTCGTACTCTGCCCGGCGAGCCGGATCGATGTCCGCCAGAGTCCGAGCTATCGTGCCGGCCTGGATTCTCAGCAGTCGCGGACTGAGCCAGATATGGGGATCGGCTCCGGCGTGGTGCTCGTGGTCGTCATCATGCCCATGATCGTCCGCCTCTTCGTGATGGGCGTGCGACTGCATGGGAATCAGCGCAGCGCCTTCTCGGGTATCGACAATGGGGATTTTACCGGACGACCGGATAGCCTCGAACCAGGCTCCACTTTCAAACGGCACTCCGACGCGAAAGTAGACGTCGGCCTGCATCACCCGGCTCACCTGGGCATCCGACGGCTGATAGGTATGAGGGTCGTCGCTTGGTTGCACCAAGGGGAGCACCTCGACGTGCTCTCCGCCGACCTGTTCGACAAGCCAGACCTGCGGTGGGACACTGACGGCAACGATCAACTTCGTCGGTGCGGAAGACGGATCGGACGAGCGCGTGCAGCCGACCGACAGAAGAAGGCTTGCGGCAACGAAGAGGTAGGTTGGGTTCTGCAACATGGAGCGGGACTTTACTAAGGGTCGGCAGTGGTACACGGACCGGATCTGCCGGAATTCTTCGGGGAGAGCACGTTATTCTACCAAACGGAGATGAGTCGCGGCAGTCGTCACACGGGCAGGGCGAACCGCTTCCTTGCGAGCACCGAACCGTTGAATTATACTTACCCCCAGGAGTGGCAATATTGGAAATCGCGTGAAATCCGGAGCAGGAGGGGATGTCGCGAAACACAGACCAGACGGCCGCCCGGTCCGAGGCGGCTCTCGGCGCGGCGATGCTTGAGACACTGCAGGCACAGCGCGGCCACGGCCCGTATCCGTTGACCTTGGCAGAGCTTGCGCGACTCACTGCGCCAGACACTCGCCCTCAACAGGCTCTGGCGGCGGTGCGGAAGCGGTTGTTTTCCAGCGGGGCGATTGTTGCCAGGGCGGGGCGCATCGATGCGCCGGTGGCGGCGATCGAGGATCTCGAGTTGCTCGCCGGATCGGCAATCACCCTGGAATTCGCGCTCCGCTCGATGCAGACGGCCTCGATGCGCGCCCGCACCGTGGCGGATCTGGGAAGCCGGCTGACCTCCACGTCAAAGTTCAAGGATGTGTTCAAACGAGCGATCAACGAGCAGGTCGAACGCGAACAGACACCGCCCGGCGTCGGCTGGATCGTCGATCGGAAACCGAAGTTATTCTTGCTGGAAGAGATCCGGCCGCGATGGTTGCGGCAACGACTGACGGCCGGCAACGACGGCACGGCGGCACTGAGGCAACCGGCGATCTCCGCAGAAGCGACCGCGAGTGCCGAGAAGCCGGAGGACTTCGCCGTCTGTTTCGAGAAAGTGTTCGATCAACTGGACCGTCAGAAGGGCTCGCATAATTTCGTCAGCCTTTTGGATCTGCGCCGCCGGCTTTCTGATATTCCTCGCCACCGGTTCGACACCGGTCTCCACCAGCTTCGCATCGCCGGCCGCTTCACGCTCAGCGCAGCCGAGAGCGTCTCGGGAATTCCAGTGGAGCAACGCGAGGCGGGTATCGAGGAAGCAGGCTCCCTGTTGCTCCACGTTTCACGAAGAGCCCCATGAAGACCCTCGTCCCACCCGACCGCGACGCCATGGAATCGCATCACGACTTCTTCGATTGCTTTAAGCGGGAGAACCCGTTTTTCGCCAACCGGGTGAGCGATCCGGCGGGCGGAGCGATCGACGTCGCCGCCATCCACGACCGTCCGTTTCACGACCTGGTCGGCTACGCCGAGCAGGTCCGGCGCGAGCGGACGGGGGTCGGCGTCGTCGTCTGGGGCGAGGCGGGGATCGGCAAGAGCCACCTGCTGGCCCGCCTCTGCCGCTGGGCGGAAGGGGACAACCGCGCGAGTTGCGTCTTCCTGCACAACATCCAGGCCGCGCCCGCGCGGATACCGCGGTACGTGCTGAAGTGCGCCGTCAGCCGATTGACCTCCGGAGGGGGCGGGAAATTCTTCGACACGCCGCTGTGC
The DNA here is from genome assembly GCA_012728855.1 of Rhodopirellula sp. Lineage (GTDB taxonomy): Bacteria > Planctomycetota > Planctomycetia > Pirellulales > Thermoguttaceae > JABWBD01. The sequence continues at coordinate 34,852 of JAAYEH010000045.1, forward strand.
CAATTCATCGAGAAGACGATACCCGAACCGCTTCCGTTATCCGGTGCGATGCCTTCGGAAGCCGACGCTCGCAACGCGCTGTTCCGGTTCACCGAACGACTCGTCGGCGGACATCCTCATGCCGGGGCCGATGTGTACCGGGTGGCCGAGGTTCTTTTCCGCTTCTATCTCTCGGCCTACTGCGCAAAGCGCGACGCCGGCGGCCAGCGCAGCGCAACGCTGGCCGTCCGCTGGCTCTCGGGCGACGAGCTTTCTCCGGACGAGGCGGTGCGCATCGGGCTGGGCCGATCGTCCGAGCCGGCCACGCTGGTGGACAACCAGGCAATCGACAGCGCGCTGGTCGCGCTGGCCGAGCTGGCATGGTATGGCGGACAGCCGTTGGTGCTCTGTTTCGACCAGGTGGACAACCTGGCCCGCGAGCAGATCGAGGCGCTGACCCAGTTTCTCCACACCCTGATCGATCACGGCCGGAACCTGCTGGTGGTCACCTCCGGGGTGCAGAGCAAGCTGCTGGAATTTGTCCAACAGGGAACCATTCTGCAGGCGGCCTGGGAGCGGATCGCCCAGGACGAGTTGCGTCTGGAGCGTATCGGAATGAATCAGGCCCGCCAGCTTCTGGAGGCAAGGCTGGAACCGTTTCTCGAAAGTCACCTGACCACCCCGCCGATCAAGGACGCAATCCAAAACGATTCGCTTTTCCCGGTGGGCCGCGACTGGTTGGCTGCGCAAATGACCGGTCTGGTCGATATCCGCCCTCGCGACGCCATGAATTGGGCGAGGCAGCGCTGGCGGCGGCAGCAACAGCGCCTGCAAGTCGTGGGGGGCGAACGATGGCTGGCGAATTGGACCGGAACCGACGCCGCTTTCCCGGAGGCGCCTGTCGGGAACGCGGACGAAACGGGATCGGCGGCGGCGGACGGTGTGGATCTGCGCGTACGCGAGCGAATCGAAGAGCAGATTGCCCAGCGGCGACGGGATCCCGCGGGCCTGCCTCCTGACATCGACAATCTCGCCGGCCTGGTGCGAACGTTGGTCGGGCATTGTGTCGGCCGGGACGGTTATTCGGTGCAAGCTATGGAACCGGCCGAGCCGGTGCGGGGCCGTCGCCAGCCCGCCCACCATCTGCTGATCCGCAGTTGTCCCGAGAAAGGAATCGAGTTTCGCACGGCGGTGACGTATGTGGCCACAGGCAACCCGGCGGCCACCGCCCTGGCGCTGCGCCGGATACTGGAGGATCCGGAATTATCGGATCGGGTTTTGCTGGTTTCAGAAGAGCGTCTGCCGTTGAACCTGGGCGCGAAGGGGCGCGAATACTTTGAGCAATTGGAGGCCCGAGGAGCCGATCGTTTCGAACATGTCGAGTTGAGCTTCCGGGACTATGCCGAACTCGACGCCCTGCAGGCGGCCGTGGGCGACGCCCGTAGCGGCGATCTCGAAGTGGAACTGCCGGGCGGCCGATTTCTTCCGCTAACCGAAGAGGAAGTCGTGGCATCGCTGCACCGCCAAGATCGCTATCGGCGGCACCCGCTGCTGGGAAAACTACTGACGGATCGCCGGCCGGGTGCGACCGCCGAAACGGAGCGTGGAGCAAGCTGATGGAGTATTCCAGCCAATGGCAGCAGCAACAGTACGACGAGGTCTTTGAATCGATACGTCGCCACATCCAGCGGCGCAGGGCCGACGATCCGGAGTTCACGATTCGTGCGTTGGAGCGTTTGCTGGAAGCCCAATACATCAACGAGGGGGACGACTGGACGGGCAGAGGTTCGGTGCAGAACATCACCCATGCGGCCACGGTGGCGGCTTATGAGGCCGTTCTGGCGCAGTGGCAGGAGGAACTGCGGGGAAAGGAAACTTAAGAAACCTTGCACGATTCCGGGTACGGAACACCGGATATCGGGACTTCGGGGATTGCGCAAGGCGACTTAGCTCCGGCGGTTCACCTGGCCACGGTCGCCTCGGCCGGCGGCGGCGCAAAGCGGCCGTTTGTCGGCTGATCCACGCGAAGCGGGGCGGTGTCGCCCAGCGTCGCCTGCTTGTTGACGGACGGAGCGGTGAATGCAAGCAGAAGAGTGACGCGGAGCGTTAGCCGTGTCGTTTCGCTCTGGACTCTCGACCCTGCTACGGATCCGGTCGCATTGCCCGCTCGACGATTTCGCGGTCAAAGTAGTTGATCGCCATGCCGGCGTCGACGACGATCCGCTGGGCGTTGATGCCGCTTGAACGCGGGCTTAGCAGGAAAGCGGCCACGTTGGCCACCTCTTCCGTGCGGATCGCCTCCTTGCGAGGAATGACCTGCTCGGCGAAAAGATAGGAGTCGACATAGCCGGGAATGCCGGCCGAGGCGGAGGTTTTCAGCAGGCCCGGGGCGACGGCGTTGAAGCGAATCTTGGAAAATCGGCTGAAGGACTTGGCGAGAAAGACAAGCGACGAGTCGAGAGCGGCTTTGATCGGAGCCATGTAGCCGTAGCTCTCGCTGGCCATCGTTGTGGTCGAAATGGATACGGTGACCACCGACGCCTCCCTGTCCAGCACATCCGCGAAAACTCGGCTCAACGCGACGAGCGAGTAGCAGGAAATGTCGACCGCCTGCAAAAACGCCTCCTTGGGCGTTTCGTGAAACGGCTTCACGCCGCTCGAATAGTCGGCGAACGCCACGGAGTGGACCATGCCGTGAAGACGTTCGTGACAACCGCCAATCTCCTCGCGGAGCCGCGCGATTTGATCCTCGTGCTCCAGATCGCAAGTGAAGATCTCCGCGTTGCCGAGAAGTTTGGCGACGTTTTGCCGAACCGCATCGTTCTGGACCACGTAGAGGCACTCGGCGCCGGCGTCGGTCAGTGCGCGCGAGACATGGTAGGCCACGCTCTTGCGATTCGCGACCCCGAAGAGAAGAATCTTCTTGCCTGTGAGCTGAAGGAAATCCATGGAAAACCGTCCTTGCAACAAGCTCTCACGGTCTCTCGGCCGCCGTACATGCGAACTGGAATCGAACGGCAACCTTGCCGTCCACCGTCACCCTGGCCGTGAGGAAGAAAGCGTCGGCCAGCCGTTCGGTCAGCGTGACTTCCATCCGCAATGCCTCGCCCGGCCGAACCATCCTCTTGAAGCGAACGTCGTTCATTCGCGTGGCGACCGGCACCTTGTTCTCGGCGCCCGCCAGATGACGTGAGAGGAGAACGGCGCCGCACTGCATCGCGGCTTCGCAGAGCAGCACGCCGGGGACGAGAGGAAAGCCCGGATAATGCCCGGCAAAGAAGTCCTCCCGACCGGAAAACGTCTTGATGCAGACGATGCGATCGTCGGTCCACTCGAGAATCTCATCGACCAGCAGGAAAGGATCGCGATGCGGAATGGCGTCGAGGATTTGCTGTCGAGACATGTTCTTCTTCAAGCCGGCTGCCGGGTGGGAGTTTGGGATCCATGATTCATAAGAAACGAATCGACGTCGTTGGCGACGATCACGCCGTAGTTCAACGCCCCCAGCCAACCCGACATGATGATCCCCACGCTGCCCGTGTGGTAGAGCCCCGCGATCTGCTCGGGCAGTCCGCGACTGACGGCGAGCCCCTCGAATTTCGTGCCAAAACTGGCCCCGGCCAGATGTTTCGTATAGCGCTGGAATGTCAGCGGCGTCGCGCAGTCGACGACATCGACCTTCTCGCGGATCCCGGGAACGTATTTCTCGGCGGCGTCGAGCGTATCGTGGATCAGATCGCGCTTGCCCGCCTCGTAGTCTTCGGGCGATCGATCCGACCAGTCTTGATAATTCGCGTTGGTGCTCGACACGACGACGTAGCGGTCGCGTCCCGGCCGAGTCCGCGGATAGTAGAATGAATAGGTGCGGCTGGTGATATTGCGGCTGAGGAGCAAGTCCGTGCGGAACGACTCCGCGGTGGAACTGAAGAGCAAGTCGCCGCAGGCGTCCTCGTCGACAACCTCCCCCGCTTTCAGCGCCATGTACACCTGCGTGCTGGAATTGTTGAGTCTGACCGCCCGAACCTGTTCGACGAAATCGGGGTCGAATTGCTCGGCGCCCACCATGTCGAGAATCGTGCCGGTGAGATTGGCGTTGGAGACCACGGCACGGGCTTTAATGCGGCGACCGTTGCTCCGCACTGCATGGACGCGACCGCCCGAAACCTCGATCCTGTCGACGTCGCAACGTATCCGAACATCCACTCCGTTGGCGCGGAGTTCCTGCTCCATCAGGCCGATCAGCCGGTCGGTCCCCCCTTCAAAGGTAAAGACCCCCTTGGACATGAAGTTGGAAAAGACGATTCCATAGGTCAGGGCGGGATCCTCGAGCGTGGAACCGTTGGCGTATGTGATCGGCTCCATCAACAGGCGGATGACATCTTCGCGGCCGGGGAAGAAGCGATCGAACAACTGCTTCGTGGTCGTCGACTGGTCGTCGTAGAAATTCATGCCGCGGACCGTATCGAAAAACTCGGCTACCGTTTCCGCCGCGATGCCGAACCGCTCGCTCAAGAGGCGAGAGAAATCCTCCCGGTTGTACGTGGTGGCCAGAGAGAACATCGGGTTGTCGAAACGGATGTTCTCGAGCTGGACGATCGCGTCGGCGATCTCGCGGCTCCAGTAGCGTCGGCAGCTCTTCACCATGCCGTAGGGGAACCCGTGCAGGGAGACGTCGAAGATATGGCCGCCGGGACGCCGAAACCAGGTGGCCAGTCCTCCCAGTCGGTAGTGCTGCTCCAGCAAAAGGACGCGGTGCCCGGCGCGAGCGAGCGTGTTGGCCGCGGTCATGCCGCCGAGGCCTGAGCCGATGACGACCACGTCGTAGCAATCGTGCGCGCCTTGCAGGAAATCTCGTGGCATGAACTACTTCAACAGATGCTTGTTCGCGATGGTAATGCCGCTGATGATCGCCCCGATGATCCCGACGAGCCCTTGGTCCGTGCCGCAGACGAAGAGGTTTTCGATGGGCGTGGTGCCGTCGTAGCGTTTCACTGGGGCGCCATAGACGGCGCCGTTCTCGTGGCCTGTGTATCGCCGGATCGTCGTCGGAGTGAACATGTCGGTATCCACGACCGAGCTTCGGAAGTCGGGCACGAATCGCACGGCCGCGGCCGCCAGCCTGTCGTACCAGCGGAGCTTTTCCAAACGGTAGGACGGTTCGTCCAGCGCCGCCCAGCGGTCGTAGTTGGCTAGCGATGTGATCCGCACCACTCCCTCTTCGAGCGGCTCGTCGTAAGAATAGTTGTTCGGCGACGCGATCACGCCGCTGCGGACGTCGGCCAGGTCGGCCGGCTTCTCGTAGTGAAACGCCTCGGAGTCGTTGAAAAAGACGATGGTTCGGTCGCAGCCAAGCTGCCGGGGTTGGGTGTCGAGGATCGAGATCGACTCGATGAACGAGACTTCGCCCGGCGGTTGCGCGTCGAGCGCCGCGTCATTCCGGCAGAGCCGCATCGTCTCGCGCCAGCCGGCCGAAGAGAGGATTTGCCGAGCCTCCAGTTCATCGCCGTTGTCGAGAACCACGGACCGGACCTGGCCGTCGCTGACGCCGAAGCGGGCTACGCCGGACCGCAGCTTGATTTCGCCGCCGAGTTCCTTGTACTTGCGAACCAGTTTCCTCAGGATCAGCCGCACGCCCGAGAACGGCCGGGCCAGTCCCTCGAGAAAAATCGATCGAAACATGATCGAAAACTGACCGAACTCCATGTCCTGCTGCCGCGAACCCCCGTAGTACAGCACCGGGCAGAAAATCATTTCCACCAAGAGCGGGTCGGTGATCGTGCGGCTGACGACCTCGCGCGCCGACTGATCCGACCCGTCCTGTCCCAGACGGTCGTAGTCGATCAGTTGTTCCAGCACGCGTTGGAAGTTGTCCTTCTGGTCCGGGAAATGCCGGTGGACTTCGCTGCGAAACAGCTCGAAGTCGTTGTTGAATTGGATGGTGATGCCGGGAAACGCGATCGACGAGCCGGACTGCGGCACCAGGGCCAGTTCGTCCCACGTCAGCCGCAGTTGTCGCAGCAGCCGAGACAGCGGACCGCGGCGGGCGCCTTTGGGTGCGTAGTTGGTGACGGCGTGCAGCCCCACGTCGTAATTGCGGCCGTTCATCCGGTAGAACGAATTCAGGCCGCCGATCGTGGTGTGGCGTTCGAGGATGCAGACCCGCTGGCCGAAATGGGCCAGCCGTATCCCCGCCGCCAGTCCCGACATGCCGGCGCCGATGATGATCGTATCGTACATGGCGGAATAGATCTTAGAGCTTAGTTCTTAGATCTTAGGTTTTGGTTTCAACTCCAGCCAATAAGCACAACAAGCCAACTTCCAAGACCTAAGTTCTAAGACCTAAGTTCTAAATACTAAGATCTAAGTACTAAGATCTTTCATGAGCGGTTCGAGATAGGTCACCGTGCTCTTCATGCTGGCAAGCTGGGGATAGTCCTGCTCCGGAACCTGAACACGATAGCGCTTGCGCAATTCCATCACGATGTCGAGGAAGTCCATGCTGTCCAACTCGAGCTGCTCGCGAAAGGCGACGTCCTCCTTCAAGTCGGTCATGTCCTCGTCGGGCGCGATGTCCGAAAGTATATCGAGAACCGCTTCTCGGATTTCACCAGCAGTCATTCCCACATCTCTCCGTAGGGTCTTCAGATCTTCCGCACGATGACGACCGAATTCGTCCCCAACATGCCAAAGGAGTTGTTTAGAACTATACGAACGTTGCCGATCTCGCGCGGCTCGTTGGCCACCAGGCCCGGCAGTTCGCAGTCGGGATCCGGGTCGTCGAGATTGATCGTGGCATGGCAGACGCCGTCCTGGAAGGCGGGCAGGTTGCCGGCCAGTTCCAAGGCGCCGGCGGCCCCCATGGCGTGTCCGATGAAGCTCTTCGTGTTGTTGAAGAGCGTCGGCCCGCCGGCGTCGAAAACCTCGCGGAGCGCCCGGCACTCCTGCGTGTCGCCGGTCGTCGTGCCCGTGGCGTGCGTGCTGACCAGATCGATCTGCTCGGCGTTCAAGCCGGCTCGCCGCAACGCCAAGCGGACGCATTCCGCCTGCCGCTCGGGATTGGGCAGAACGAAGTCGGACGCATCGCTGTTCATGGCATAGCCGATCACTTCGCCGTAAAGCTTCGCCCCCCGTGCCCGCGCGTCGGACAGCCGCTCCAGCACGAACATGCATCCGCCCTCGGCAACTACGATGCCGTTGCGCTGGGCATCGAACGGCCGCGATGCCTTCGTCGCGTCGTCGTGCCTGGCCAAGGCGCCCTGGCTATGAAAACTGGCGAAGATTCCGAACGTGTGAATGCTCTCCGACACTCCTCCACAAAGCGCCAAGTCGCAATCGCCCAGCCGCAGCATTTGCAGCCCCTGGATCAGGCCGGCATTGCCGGCAGCGCAGGCTGCGCCGAGCGTGTAATGGGGGCCCGTGATCCCGAGATTCAGCGTGATCTCGCCGGCCGGATTGTTCGCCACCGTCCGCGGATTGTGGTGATGCGACCAGAACTTCGTATCGTAGTCGTATCCCTTGATCAGGTAGATCTCGTTTTCCGTCTCAACATTGCCATGTTCGGTCACCCCCACGTAGACTCCGACCGTGGATCGATCGATGTTCTCCCAATCGAGCCCTGCGTCGAGAATCGCCTCGCGCGCTGAAAAAATGCCGATGCTTCCTGCCCGCGTTCCGCGGCGTAGCTCCTTGCGACGCTGGTAACGCAGTTCATCGAAGTTACAGACGCCCGCAATGGTTGAACCGAAATAGCGGATATCGTAAGGGACGACCCCGCTTCGGCCCGAAAGGAGGGATTGACGGAATTCAGGCAGACTATTCCCATTGGGGGCCGTCAGGCCCACGCCGGTAATGACGAACCTATCGTAGTCGGGCCGCTCGGCATCCATCCCGCTGTCCTTGAGGAGACTTCAAACCTTTCAGGTTATCCATTTGGCCGCGGACTGGCAAGCGGCTACCAACTTGCCCGGCCCCCGCGAACCCGTTGGGAACTATCGCTTCGCAATCGCCGCACCAAGCCGGCGCATACCTTCGGCAGTGGAAACAAGGGGTTCATATCCCAGGTCTCGCCGCGCCTGCCCAATGTCGAAGTAGTGGCTCGTCGCCAATTGGGCGGCAAGAAAACGGGTCATCGGAGGGTCGCCGTTAACTCGGAAGAGGGCGTAGGCCGTTTCCATAGTCGCTCCCATGCACCAAGCAACGGCTGGCGAGACTGAGCGGCCAACCGGAGGCAGACTAGCCAGCGCAAGTATCTCATCGATCCACCGCCAGAGATTGACCGGCTCGCCCTGGGAAATGAAATAGGGTCGCCCAGCCGCAGGAGAGCCGGGCAGGAGGGCGTCGGCCGCCAGCAGATGCGCGCGTGCGGCATTTTCCACGTAGACGATGTCGACGAGATTCCTGCCATCGCCAACACGCCGCAGCTTGCCGGCCTGTGCCCGGGCGAGTAGTGTCGGAATCAGGTGCTTGTCGCCTACCCCCCAAATCAAGTGCGGACGCAGGGCGCAGGTGAGGAGTCCGTTCTGTCCGCTGGCCGCCAAGACATGCTGTTCGGCCATCGCCTTGCTACGAGGATAGCAGGCGAGCCACCGCCGAGGATACGCGGCCGATTCGTCGACGCCGCGCTGATCTTGGCCTTGGAACGTCACGCTGGGACTGCTCGTGTACACCAAGCGCGAAACGCCGTTGCGGCGACATGCGTCGACAACGTTCCGGGTTCCCATGACGTTGGTCTGGTAGTAATTCCGCCAACGTCCGCCGATTCCCGCCTCCGCCGCGGTATGATAGACAACCTCCACCCCTCGACAGGCGGCGTCCACCGCGCCGAAGTCACGAACGTCGCCGACGATCCTTTCAGCGCCAAGGCGATCCAGATCAGTCGAGGGACCGCGACAGAGCGCTCGCACCCGGTCTCCCCGCGTGACGAGCATTTCGACGACGTGCAGCCCCAGAAACCCAGTGGCGCCGGTGACCAGAGCTTTCACGGAACGCAATTTCCTATCCGCCTGCACGGGACTGACATTACACCTGGACTGTAGTGTAATGAACGTGGGCGTGGAATTCCAGGAATGCCGGCGATCGAACCTGAAGGGTCAGCTAGTATCCGCAACGCGAACGCCACTGAATGAAGTCGCCATAATACCCGCGGTGCTTATGACAGGTCGGCCAGTAGTGGGCTCCGAAGTTGCCCCAGTTATACGCCGGTGCGCTTAGTCCGTATCCGCTCCAGGAGGATCTGCCAGTCTGACAGGAGGAATAGCCGCCCCCGCCAAATGCCTGCGAGGGCACGGTGTACGCAACAACTGGAGCAACTCCCGTGGGGTTCGCCCCGGTGCCGCCGGCAGACGCAAAACGGCTCGAATTGCCAGCCATTGCCAGAGCCAACAGGATCAACAGCCAGGTGGTATGTCGCGGCATGATAGAGACCCTCGGTGCGGAGAATGGCATGATTCGACCACGGTGGGCTGATTCCGATTCCGAACCAGCCATCTGTCTTATCGTTCGCCGCGATGCGTTAGCCCCCGGAAAGCCTTAAGACCGAGGGAAAACCCAGACCGTTTGAACCGGTGGTAGCGGTTGCGTAAATGGGGCCAAGCCGGGCTAACGCTTCAGCCGCTGGTTGTCACTCGTAGCGGATCAGGCTGATGACTTTCTGGCCGTCGATCCGCTTGGCGCCCGCCAAGCCCGATAATTCGATTAGAAAGGCGCAACCGACGACTACCCCCCCCGCTTTTTCCACCAATTGGCAACAGGCATCCACGGTACCGCCCGTCGCCAAAAGATCATCGACCACCAGGACGGTCGCACCGGCGGGGATTGCGTCGGCATGGATCTGGAGGGTATCGCTGCCGTACTCCAAATCGTAGGTGTGCGAGATCGTCTGGTAAGGCAGCTTGCCGGCCTTGCGGATCGGTACCAATGCCGCCCCCAATTCGATCGCCAACGGAGAAGCGAACAGGAATCCGCGGGCTTCCGCGGCGGCAATCACATCGATTTTCAAGTCGCCGACACTTTCCGCCATCTTTCGCACCGCCAGGCGAAACGCATCGGGGCACGCCAGAAGAGGGGTGATGTCGCGGAAGAGGATTCCTGGTTTTGGAAAATCGGGAACCTCGCGGATGTAGTCGGTCAGGTCGAGTTCGGCGAGTTGAGACATCGCGACTCACTCCTCGGGATGAAGGGGCCGAGATCGATTTTGTAAGTCCCGAGTATAGGTTGACCAGCGGCGCGAGGAAAGGGCAGACGCGGTGCGCGGCAACAATCGGGCCGGACTATACCGCCCGGCCGGTTCGGCAGTTCAGGGTGCCCCGTTGAGGCTGTCGCCCAGCTTGTTCAACGCCTCCGTCTCGATCTGGCGGACACGTTCGCGAGTGAGTCCGAGGCTTTCGCCGATTTCCTTCAACGTTCGCGGTTCGTTGTCTTCCAGGCCGAATCGCATTTTCAGCACCGTCGCCTCGCGCTGGTCCATGTTCTGGAGTTGTTCGAGCACGTGCCGGAGGTTGTCGTGATCGACAAGCTCGTCCTCGGGGTTCTTTGCCGTCTCGTCCATCACCATTTCACCCAGCGACCAGCCGCTGTCGGCCTGATCGGTTTGCGGGGTGAGATTGTAGATCTTGATGGCCTTTTTGATGATCGGCAACTTCTTGCGGGGAAGGCCGAGCACGCGAGCGATTTCCTCGGGCGTGGGCGTGCGACCGAGTTCCTCGGTAAGACGGCTGCTGGCTCGACGCCACTTGGAGAGCAGTTCGACCATGTAGGCCGGGATGCGGATCGTCTTCGCCGAATTGATCAGGGCCCGCTTGATTGACTGTTTGATCCAGTAGCTGGCGTAAGTGGAAAAGCGCGTGCCCATCGCCGGATCGAAGCCTTCGACGGCGCGAAGCAGTCCCAGGTTGCCTTCCTCGATCAGATCCTGAAGCCCGAGACCTTTGCCCGTATAACCGCGAGCAATGTTGACCACCAGGCGAAGGTTGGCGCGGACCATGCGGTCGCGGGCCTGGATATCGCCCACCCCAATAGCCAGGGCCAGATCCTGCTCGTCGCCCGACGACAAAAGCGGTGTTTCGTTGATCTCGCGCAGGTAGGTTTCCAGCGGAGATTGAACGGCGGCGGCAGAGAGTTTCCGTCGAGTTTTCATGGATATCCGAGTCGGCGGGGGGAGGTAGGCAGTTCGATCCAACAGCACTATCGACGGTGCGAGACGGCTTTCTGCAACCTCGTGGCCTGTCGACAAGCTAGACCGGATATCGGCAAGTTTCGGGCTATACGGAAAAGAGCGGCCCCGCCGAAAATCCGGCGGGGCCGTGGTTTGCCTCAAGACCGCGCTGAAGAAATCAGAGAAAGCGTCGGTTCCGATTACGACGGTTCTTCGCCCGATTCTTCGTCCGCGGGGCGCATCGGCTGAATGAGCGGACCGCTGCTGCGACCGACACCGCCACGCAATTCGACGGGTGGGGTCTGCCCGGCGGCCGGGGTCTCCTTGTCGGCCGCCTCGGCCTCCGCCTCTTCCGCCCACTCCACCCGCTTCCGCGACAGCCCGATCTTGCGTTCGTCGGAGTCGACGCGGAGGATCTTCACCTCGATCTGTTCGCCGACCTTCACGATATCCTCGGGATTTTCGACCTTATGGTCGGCAAGCTCGGAGATGTGCAGCAGCCCTTCCAGGCCGTTTTCCAGGCCGACGAAGACGCCGAAATTGGTGATCTTCGTCACCGTGCCATGTACGATTTGGCCGGGCTCGTATTTGCCGGGGATGTCGTGCGCCCAGGGATCCTCGGCGAGTTGCTTCAGTCCCAAGGCGATGCGGCGGCGGTCTTGATCCACCGACAGCACGCGACATTGCAGCTTCTGGCCTTTCTCGACCATCTCGTTGGGATGGCTGATCTTGCGGGTCCAGGACATGTCGCTGACGTGCAACAGCCCGTCAATCCCTTCTTCGATCTCGATGAAGGCGCCGTAGTTGGTGAGGTTGCGAACGGTTCCTTCGACGATCGCTCCCGGCGGATACTTGCCGGACACCTGGTCCCAGGGGTTCTCCTGGGTTTGCTTCATACCCAGCGAAATCTCCTGCTTCTCCTTGTTGATGCCCAGCACGACCACCTCGATCTCGTCGTCGATCTGCACCAACTCGCTGGGATGGCTGATTCGCTTGGTCCAGGACATCTCGCTGATGTGAACCAATCCTTCGATCCCTTCTTCGAGCTTGACGAAGGCGCCGTAACTCATCACGTTGACCACGGTTCCGCGGATGCGGCTGCCGACCGGGTACTTCTCCTCCACGTTTTCCCAAGGACTGGCCGACTTCTGCTTCAGACCCAGGGCGATCTTCTCTTTTTCGTAGTCGATGTGGAGTATCTGAACTTCGATCTCCTGGTCGATGGCGACCATTTCGCTGGGGTGGCTGATGCGCCCCCAGCTCATGTCGGTGATATGCAGCAGCCCGTCAATGCCGCCCAGATCCACAAAGGCGCCGAACTCGGCGATGTTCTTGACCACGCCCTTGCGGCGCTGACCGATCTCCAGATGGCTGAGCAGTTGGGCCTTCTTCTCGGCCCGCTCGGTTTCAATCAAGGCACGGCGGCTGACGACGATGTTGCGCCGCGCTTCGTCGATCTTCAGCACGATGCACTGGATCGTTCGACCGATGTAGTCGCCAATGTCGGACGGCCGGCGGATATCGACCTGGCTGGCCGGCAGAAAGACGTTAACGCCGATGTCGACGAGAAGCCCGCCCTTGATTTTCCGAGTGACCAGGCCGGTGACGACGTCGTTCTCGTGGACGGTCTCCATGACCTTCATCCATGCTTCGATCTTCTCCGCCTTCCGCTTGCTCAGCGCGAGCATTCCGCGGCTCTCGTCGACCTGGCCGACGACGTCTTCGATGTCCTCGATGAGCACCTTGATCTTTTGCCCGGGCTGAGGCGGCGCTTCGTTTTCTTCCCATTCGTTGCGAAGGATCATCCCTTCGCTCTTATAACCGACGTCGACCAGGACGAAGTCCCCCTCGATCCGCAGCACCCGGCCCTCGACAATCTGGTTGACGGAGATTTCCTCGCCGCCCCAGTCGATATCGTCCGGCGCCGTGCCTTCCAGCGCGGCATTGAGTTCGTGTTCGAATTCGTCTTCGCTGACGTCCAGCCCTCGAATCAGGTTACGATTGACCATAACAGAGTGTTTCTCGACGCGTGGGATGGAGGCGGCGCGGGCATCTGGGGCCGCTACAGAGCGGAGCCCGTCTCTGCCGTGCGCGTCCCCCAAATGGTTGAAGTGTCCGTCTCACTATCCCCGCCTTTGCCGCGAAAGGCTTCCGAGGGACCGGGAGAATCCCTAAATATAGCAAACCCTTCCGGTGGCCACAATCGCATAGGGCCACCTCTGGGGAAAATTTGGTAGGTTCTGGTAGGTCCGGCTTGCCGAGCCGGACCTGATTTGTCATTGGTCATTTGTCATTGGTATTACCCCGGCACGAAAGATCGTCATACACGGTGGGAGGTTCGTAGGACGGATTGGCAATCCGTCCTACATCGCGCGTGACCTTCTTTCGTGCCGGGGTAATATCGCCGGTCGGCGCCGAATCAACTCCCTACCGGCTCGAATTCGAGTCACAACTTCACGAACCACTTCGTCTTCCGACAACTCACGTATCTCTTGCGACAGAATGGGAGGGTTGAAGTGGACATGAATGGTGCCCGGCAGCGGGTAGTTCCGTGTCCGAGGCCAGGATTGAAAGGCCCCCTCGATGGTGGCTGGCACTATGGCGGCCCCTGCACGCTTAGCTAAGGTGGCAAAGCCCGGCTTGAACGGATGGATGTCGCCGTCCCAGCAGCGAGTTCCTTCCGGAAAGACCAGAATCGCTTCGCCGCGTTTCAGCCGCCGTAGCGTTTCCTTCATGCCTGCCATGCCGCCCCCCTCTCGGTCCAGCGGAATCGCATTCAGCGATCGAATCAGACGAGCGAACAACGGGGAACGGTAAAGGGTATCGCGGGCAAGGAAATTCATCCGGCGCGGGTATCCGGCGCCGATTAGAGGAGGGTCTAAATGGCTCTGGTGGTTGGAAACAACCAAAGCTGCCCCTTGTCTAGGGACATTGGCAAGGCCCGTGTAGCGAAGGCGAAACGCCAGCGTGAACGCTAATCGCACGGTGGCTCTCGCCGTGTCGTACCAAACACGTTGCGGCAACGTAGAATCCGGGCCAAGCGCCTGCGATGGAAGCGGCACGTCCGGCATCCCCGTCAATTTTTTGACCGAACGCTCTCGGGGCATCATGGGAACCTAATGCTTTCTACCGCTTCGCTTCTGCTGGACAACCTCGAGCACCCGCGCAACCACTTCGTCGAGGCTCAGGCCATCGGTGGAGATTTCCACAGCGTCGGCTGCCGGTCGCAGCGCGCCGACCGGACGCGTGCGGTCTTGCCGATCGCGCCGATTGATGTCCGCCAAGACTTCTTTCATCGCCTTCATCTCGCCTTGGGCGTGAAGATCGCCCAAACGCCGACGGGCGCGCTCCTCGGCGCCGGCGGTGAGGAAGATCTTGCACTGGGCATCGGGAAAGGCCACGGTCCCCTGGTCGCGTCCCTCGGTAACCACATCGCCGGCGGCAGCCATGGCCCGCTGCAATCGGACGAGATGCTCGCGCACCAGCAGATTATCGGCCGCAAAACGCGTGACAGCAGTCACTTGCGACGAACGAATCGCTTCGCTCACGTCCTCGCCATCCAGGCACACACCTTCGTCCGACACCACGAGATCCACCGTTCGAGCCAGTTCCGCCAATTGTTCCGGCCTCTCCCAATCGACTCCGCCGCGCATGCCGGCCAACGCCACCGCCCGATACATCGCGCCGGTATCGAGGAACCGAAATCCCAGTCGCTCGGCCAGCAACCGCGCGATCGTGCTCTTTCCGGCTCCGGCCGGTCCGTCGATGGTAATGATCATCCCGGCAAACTCAACTCCGAAACCGCGCTTCCACCTGGATCCAATCGTGCGCCTTGGCGTCCATTGTGACTCGATCGGCGTCCGCTGACAACTCGGTCAGCGTGCGACCCGTGAAGTCGATTCTCCTGGCCGACGCCAGCGGGCGAAACGAACGCAGACCGACCTTTCCCGCCCGCCCCTCGGTTTCCAACAACCGAGCGCGGAAGCCCGCCACCTTGCCCTCCTCGACCAGCGGCTGCCAATCGGTGGCAACGACGTTCTTCGCGTCGACGTGGAAGAGCCAGCCGGATGAGGCATCCGATGGCGCGTTTGCCTCCACGACGCACGGCGGGGCGAGAAAGTCGGTCGCGGCGGGTACGGGATAGGGAAGATCGATGCCGATTCCCAGCCGGAACACCCGCGCCGATTCACCGCGAACCACCAGGAGCGTGTCGAGCTTACGAAGACCGAAACGGCGATGGTAGGGCAGCCCAGCGGTCAATAGCGTGGTCTGCGTCTTTTCGGAACGGATTTCGACGAATAACGGCGACTCCAGCAGCACTGCGTCGGTCGGCTGGGTCAACATGCCGGTGCTTTTGTAGATCTCGGCCGTGGCGTCGCCCCAGGCGAAACGGGCCGCGTAATACGAGACCCAAGGATCCGGATCGGGCTGCTGCTGTGGATCCAATTCGATCTCCAGTTCCAGCACGCGGCTGCCCCGGCGGACGGTCATCGTCTGCCGAAATCCGCAGAGAAGCCGGCCCTCGCGGTCCATAAGCCGTCCGCGACTGACAATCCGGCCAGCCAGAGGACCGGCGTCGACGGTAATCTCATCGGCCGCCATCATCGAATAGTCCCGCTCATCGCCTTCCTCTTCCCAAGGGTCGCGCTGTCTGTCTTTGCGCAATTGCCGAAGTGCCAATTGCTGCGCAACGCGGTTGCCGCGGGTGGTGTAGTCGTCGATCGCCCGGACGGCGCCGGTCGTCGGGTCGATGGTCGCCTCGAAGTATTCATTCCGCAGGGCGTAGGGCTCCGCCAACGGCGGTTCCGGCTTCGGCGGTTTCCGGAATCTCGAACGCGCGGGCTTCGCGGCGACCGGCGTCTCCTCCCGGCCGGCCGCGATGCGAACGAAACCCAGGGGAGGTACGTCGACGATCGCTTGTTGCAAGCCGCCTTCTCGGGCCGCTCGCCACACGGCGCCCTCCGCCGCGGGCAACCGCGGCAAGGCAGGAAGATCGACGACCATGCGGCGGGCGAAACTGTGGGGATTCATGGCCAAATAGCTCGTCGAGCCTCCGGTTTCCGAGGACATCAGACTGCCGGCAAGTCGTTGGGTAGCCTGCGAGACACGGTCCGCAATTCGCTGGTCCAAGCCGGCGTCGGCTTCCGTCGGCGCGGACAGGCCATCATCGACATCTCGAAGCAATTCGCGGCACTCGGCTTTGGTCTCCGGTACGCATTGCCCACGAAGCACGCAATCCAGGGCGTCCAGTGTCTTCGCAGTCTCCGCCGCGACAAGCCGGCGATAGTAGCGAGCCCAGCGGGAGATCGGATCCGCCTGGCCGGCGGCCACGGCCTGACGGAGATAGGGCGAGCGGTAGTCGTCGACCGTGTATTTCTTGCTCTGGCCGGCGTTTTTGGTCTTGTCGAAGTAGTCGTCGACCAAAGCAAACCGTCCCAGCACCGGTGAATAGGCGGCCATGCGGCGGAGGTCGTCATACCAGATGCTGGCGCGGCCCGGCCAGTGGGCGAAAACCGCCGTGGCGGCGTGGTCGAGATCCATCGTGCCGCCGAGAGTCTCCGGCAGTTTGAAAAAGGCGCCGGGCCGAGAGGCGTCGATCGGCAGGCGAGCCAGCGCGTCGATCACCGTCTTGTCGGTTCCCTCCCAGCGAATCTTGCTTTGATTTCCCGAGGGGAAGCGGCCGTCGTCCAAAGTGAAATGGGCCGCCCCGGCGAATCCCATACCTCGCAGAATGGCTGGCAACGCCGGATGGAGACCAAAACGTCGCCGCGCGAAAATCGTGGGACGACGACCGAGATAACGCTCGTAGGTCTCCAGCCCGCGCTCAAGCTGGCGCAGCATCCCTTCGACGGTAAGCAGCGGCAGTTCCAGTTCGCGGAACTCTCCGCCCATGATTCCGGCCGTCCCCTGCTCCAGAGCCGCCTTCAACGCGGCGAGTGTCTCGGGTTCCTCGCCAGCCATCACGTCAAGAGTTTCGGCCGAGAGGAGCACGTTGGAAGGGGCGCTACTGGCGAGTTCCGCCCGCAGTGACTCGCCGAGCGTGGTCGGGGCCACCAACGTCCAGTCGAGCAGGTGGGCCTCGACCGGATAGTAGTACTCACGGGATTCCGTCAGCAGGTCGAAGGCGCTCTGGATGTGCTGACGGGCTTTCTCGCGGTCCCCTTCCATCGCTCTTTGGGCGGCGGCGACCGTCTCCCGCTGAAAGCGGTCGGTGTCGAGATTGCTCATGTAGCGAAGCTGGCGAGTGAGCAACTCGACCTCGAGGTGGCAAAAGCCCAAGGCGAGGAAGTCACCCGTCAGCCCTGCGTCAAGCGGCAAGAGATCCGGCACGAGGAAGTCGAGAAGGGCGGCGATCATTTCCGCCCGATCGGCCCGATTGCGGATCAGCCGCGCGCCGGCATCGTTGGCCTGATCCAGCCATCCAGCCGGCAGTCGGGGCTCGGAGCACCGCGGCAGCAGGATGAGTTTGTCCGTGAAATCGGTGGGTGGATCCCCGGCACGAACCCATCGCACGATCCCGCCGGCACTGGCTATCGCCGCCGGGTGGTACGCTGCGGACCAGGCGGAAAGAAGTTCGTGGGCTTCCTCGGGTGACCACTCAAGCGGCAAGTCCTCGATGCTGTAGCAGGGCAGTAGGATAATCAGGTCGGTGGATTGGTCATCTGTCATTTGTCACTGGTCATTTGTCATTTGTCGTTGGTGGTGCGGCGTCGGGAATGAATTATGGCATGATTCCGGACTCGTTGCCTGAAGGCTACCCCAGAAGAGTGTGTTGCCGGTGTTGGAGGTTGCGGCCAAGGGGTCGGGAGTCTTTTTTTCCGTGTCGGCCGGAATTGGCTCATCCATATGGAAAACGCTGCCCGGCCGACACGGAAAAAAAGACTCCCGACCCCCTCGGATTCGCGGTTCTTCGGGCACGAACCGCAGACCGACTTGGCGGTGTTGGACCGGGGCTTCCATCTCGTCTATATGGACGTGGCGGACCTCTTCGGCGCTCCGAAAGCGGTCTCGCACTGGAACGAATTCTATCGGTATCTTACCGAAGAGCATGGATTCGCTCCCAAGGCGGTCCTGGAGGGGATGAGCCGTGGTGGATTGATCATTTACCGTTGGGCGGCGGCGAATCCCGACAAGGTCGCCTGCATCTACGCCGATGCGCCGGTATGCGATTTCAAGAGTTGGCCCGGCGGAAAGGGGAAGAGCCCCGGCAGTCCGGAGAGTTGGCAGAAATGCCTGAAGGCATACGGCCTGACCGAGGCCGAAGCACTCGCATACCAGGACAATCCCATCGACAACCTCCAGCCTCTGGCCAAGGCCGGCGTGGCCCTGCTGCACGTCTGCGGCGACGCCGACGAGGTGGTGCCGATCGATGAGAACACCCATGTCTTGGCCGATCGATACCGGCGTCTCGGCGGCTCGATCACGGTGATCGTCAAGCCCGGCGTCGGCCACCATCCCCACTCGCTGAAAGACCCGGCGCCGATCGTCGAGTTCATCCTCGAACACAGCGGGCGTTGACGCGGGTTTCATCGGTCCGCCCACGGCGCCACGAACCAAGAAGGGGTCGGAAGTTCCTGTTTTTGTTGCCGCGCACCGCTTGTTTTCGGTGTGCGACTGCTTGGAGTTGTGGATGCGTCGTTCCCAATGGACGACGCGTTCAACTCTAAGCAGTGCCACACGACCACAAACAGAGGGGCGAATCATCCGGGCTGTTTGGCATTGGCCGCTCTTTCTTTTCGCCTGCAATGTTTACCTACGCGGAACGACTGGTTCGCATGTCTGCCTCCCCTCATGCAATTTGGCGAAGAGCGTGCCTGACGAGGTGAACCGGGGTCTCGCAGAATCCGATAGTTGCATTGGGGCTCCAGGACGGACATACGGACGGTCGCCGCACGCCTGCAACGGAGTGGAATGATGAAACACGCTGGTTTGATACTGGGAGTTACCCTGCTTTGCCTGTCGCTGGGGCAGAATGCTTCCGCGAGTTACCCGGACGGGCCCGACTTGAACCAGCCCGCCTCCGTACTCACGGCCGACCCTGCCTACGCCCGCGTGACCACCTCCGCCTGGCAGTCGCAAGCCAGTGTCGCCCAAGAGGCGGAAGAGGCGATGATCAGCCCGCCGGCGGTCGACGTGGAACGGCCCTACGAGTTTATTCAACCGTCGGCCGCCCCGGCGCCGGCCGGGCCCCAGCCGTGGAAGATCCCTCAGCCCTGCGTCTTTCAGCGTCTGGGAGTCGACGTGGGCGGGTGGTCTCAGCAGGGCATCACTTTCAACGGCGACGACCCTGCCGACGGCTTCAACGGGCCGATTTGCACGAACGACCTCGCCGACCAGTTCCAACTCAACCAACTCTGGCTCTACTTCGTCCGTCCGACGAACACGGGCGGCTGCGGCATCGACGTGGGCGGCCGTTTGGACGTCGTTTACGGCACCGATTGGCGCTTCGGGCAGAACTTCGGGTTGGAAGACAAGATCAACGGCAACGACAACTATTACGGTTTGGTCTTCCCGCAAGCGTATGCGGAAGTGGCGATCAACAACCTCACCATCAAGATGGGGCACTTCGCCACGTTCACAACGTACGAAGTCGTGCCGGCGCCGATGAACTTTTTCTATTCGCACAGCTACGCGATGGCGGGATACTTCGATCCCTGCCTGGTCACCGGCATGATGACCGAGTATAAGCTCGGCAGCCAGTGGACAATCCTCAACGGCTTCCATCGCGGACCGTTTATGTTCGAAGACGTCAACGACGATCTGAATTACCTGGGCGGCTTCAAGTGGGCCGGCCAGGACAAACGAACCACCATTTCGATGATGGTCGACAGCGGCGCCCAGGACGCGGCCGGAGACAACAACCGCACGAGTTGCTTCTTCATCTTCACCCATCAGTTCAGCGATCGCGTGCAATACGCCTTGCAGCACACGCTCGGTTACGAGGAGGACGGATCGGTGCAGACCCCGGGGCAGGACGCCGAGTGGTACGGCCTGTCGCAGTGGCTGTTCTACAAGATCAACTGCAAGTGGTCCGCGGGTATCCGCTTCGAATGGATGCGCGACGACGACGGCGCCCGAATCGCCGGAATCGGTAACTTGCTGGGAACCGACAAGGGCTGGGGCGGCGCGCCGGGGTTCGCGGGCAACTTCTATGAAACCGCCGTGGGACTGAATTGGCGGCCGCATCCCAACGTCGTCTTCCGCCCCGAACTCCGCTGGGACTGGTACGACGGCACTCGCAACGTCGCCAACGAATTGCCCTTCGACGGCGGTACGGACAGCAACCAGTTCACCACCGCGATGGACTTGATTGTGACGTTCTGATACCCGTACTCCGCGTTCAAGTACGGGTTCCTCTGAGCGAAAGCGGCGATTCATGAAACGAACCGGACAAGTGAAACTCAGCGGAAGGCTGGTCGGCACCATCGAAGAAGAGGATCGCCAAACCGTCTTCACGTACTCGCCGGAGTGGCTCTCTCAGCCTGATGCCGTGCCGGTCACCGCGATTTCGATGAGGGACGCCCGTGAGCGCGGAGTGTGGATTGCAGCCCGAGTCGTTCGGCTGTTCGGGCGGCCCAATCGTCGCTGCCGTACGGGCAACCTCGACGCACGCATCGGCGGATCGCCTCAAGCTCATCTTCCGTTTGTGGTTGGTTGACCTGCTCGCAGTGCTAGCACATCTGTACAGAAAAAGGGATTGCCGCGTTCGCGTTGGATCAAGGCGTTCCGTTTTCAGGACCAATTGGTCGAATGGTTCAAGCCGGTCGATTGTCCCAAGTGGATGCCGGCGGAACAGTATGCTTCGCTTTCCGACAACCTCATGGTGCGAGAGTCGCGTTATCGGATCGACTGCACGGGGTTTCGAACCAAAGAGATCACGCTGGCAACCACGCTGACGGATGCCACCTTCTGCTCGGCCGACGAATTGGCGAGGGTGTATCACCGCAGATGGAGAGTTGAAACCGCCTTTGCTCATCTGAAAACGACGATGAAGATGGATGTGCTCAAGTGCGAGACGGTGGACGGCGTGCTGAAGGAACCGGCCGTCTTCTTGCTGGTCTACAATCTGGTCCGTTTGCTGATGTCCGTCGCCGCGCGCCGCCAAGAAGTCGACGCAGATCGCATCAGCTTTATCGACGCCTTGCGATGGCTGCGGAACGCCAAGCCCGGAGACGAACTGCCCAAGCTTGTTGTCAATCCCTACCGCTCTTTGTTTCATCAAAGAAGCGTTGCCCGGCCGACATGAAAAAAGACTCCCGACCTCCTTGTGCTCCACATCCCGCGTGAATGCGACGACTATTTCTTCGCCGACGCTTATCATTCTCGCAGCAGGAATATCCGATCCACGTAGACCGCTTCGACTTCGCCCGGATCGCGTTCCACGGGGGCCGCCCAGACGTAGGCCGATTTGCCCAGGCCGAACACGCCCAGGTCGATCAGCCGGTATTGCTCTCCGCGAATCGCCTCAACCGTCAATTGCTTCGAAACGATCGGGCGACGCTCGGCATCGTCATAGATGCCGACGGTCAGCGCCGCGCCCGTCTCGGTTTTCGCGTCGCAACGCACTCGCAGGAACACTCGCCAGCGACTGCTGTCGCTCACGCCGTAGTCGCCCAGCGGATAGCTGTGGCAGGCCCAGATGCGGTGCGTGTTGGGCATGCGGCGGGCGAAGCCGTTGGAGGCCGCGGCGTCCGGTTCGATGGTGTACAAACCGGGCCTGGATCGCGGGATGTAGTCGGCCTCCTGGAGATCCAGCCAGTCCTCCCTCGCCCGTCCCTTGCACTGCTCGGGGACATCACCTGCCGGGATCCGCTTCTGGAGGAAGAACGGGAATTCGTCGCCAAGATCGTTCGGCGCCAAGTGACCCTGCCGATACTCGCCGACATTGTATTGCTTGAGCAGCCGGCGAAACTCCAGTAGAGCGGCTTGGGGGTCTTCCGGGCCGCGGAACTCCACGCCCTCGCGGCGGGCCTCTCTCCGCAGCGAGTCGTACCGCCGCAGCCAGACGTGATCCAGGGGGAGTCGCTCGCGGCGGACACGCTCCGCCAACACGGCGTCGCCGGTCACGGCGGCCGCCGCCTCATCGAGGAGACTGGCGGCGCGGTTCAGGTCGCCGAGCGAGAGCCAGCCGCGGGTGTCGTCCGTGAAGCAGCGGATGGGGATGGCGGCGCGACGTGCGGCGTCGCTCATCAAGTGAATATATTCGGTCAGGTAGGGTCCGGCCGCTCCGTAGTAACCGTCCATGAACTCGTCGAGCAGCTTCTTTTCGTCGGCCGCGGGAGTCCACAGCAGGTGCGCGAGATACCATGCCCGCAGCCGCACGAAATCACCGACGCGGCATCCACTGTCCCCCTGCTCGAAAATGCCGATCGCGCCGTGGTCGGCGAAAAAGCGGAGATTCGGCGCCAGCACTTGGAAGTTGGGATGGGGCAGCAGGTAGCCCCGGAAGTTGGCGACGTAGTCCCAAATGTAAAGCTGCGGGGAAATCGCCGCCCACGCCTGGATGTCTTCGCGAAAGGAAACATTGGCGGCGTCTTTCCCTTCGGCCAAGGTCTCGGCGAACGAGCACTCGATCGAGCAGAGCCGCACGACCACGTTGCGCCGCGGCCGGACATGCCGGGGCGGCTTGCGCGTGTACTGGTAAGCGAGCGTTTCGATGAGGATGTCGGGGAACTCCTTCTCCACTTCTTCGGCGACGGCATTGACGAAGTGAATCAACGTACCGGCACAGGTGCCCTCCCGCTCATCGATCGCCCGGCACTTTTCGCACTCGCAGTGGCCATCCCAGTCGTTCTGGCTGATGGAGATCATCGTGGCGCCCGGGTTCGCTAGGATCCGCTCCTTGACCACGCGAATCATTTCGCTGCGCATCTCAATGTTGGTGAGGCACAACTGGGAGTGCTCTTTACGTCGCTCGCCCTTCACGAGGCTGTACCAATCGGGGTGTTCGTCGAAGTACTTCTCGACCGGCAGCAGACCGTTGATCTGGTAGAACGTATGGACCCAGCCGATCAGTCCGTTCGGGCCGCCGTACTCCTCCGGAATCGAGTAGTGGTCGTGCCCGTTCAGTCGCATCCGCGCGGAGAATACCCCCATCGCCCGCTGCTCGTCTTCCGTTACCAGGCTGTGATTGGTGAAGCAGCCGTCGGAGAGATGCAGGTAGCGGACCGCGCGATCGGCGACCTTGGGAGCGTAAGTAATGTCGAGTTGCGGTACGACAAGCGTCGGCCGCTCGGGAATACTCGTTTCGTCGGCCGTCCACCAGCGGATTCCGACGGTGTCCTCGAGAAACGTATAGACGGCATAGAGGCTTCCCCGGCGCGGATGGCCCGCCAGCACCAGATCGCGGCCGGTGGACTTGATCACGATCGCGTCCGGCGGCAGGGCGGCGGGCTCGAATTCCGGGAGGAGTTTCCGCGTCAACTTCCCGTCGCCCACAACGATGCGGGGCCGCTTGTCGAGCGAATCGGCCTCGGACACGACCGGCAGCGCGGCGCCGGTCACTTTCGCCAGATGCTCGCTCAACTCGCGGGCAGCGGTTCGTTCGACCGGCGTTGCCGTGTCTGGGATTACAATCGTGTAGTCGCTCTTGCCGTCGCGAACGAGCGTCAACTCCTGATCGGCCGACGCGGCGACTGCAAGGAGCGATAAGAAGGCGAAAACCCAGACGACGATTGCACGACCGGCATATTCACAATGGATAGTCATCATTGCTCCGGCGAAAGAGTACGTCAGGCTTTCCAGCCTGACAGATTGTTGCGGTCAGGCTGGAAAGCCTGACGTACACGTGCCCGCCCGGGTCATTAGCGGCGGTCCGGGACCATTTGTCAACCCGGGCGTGGCGCAAGGAAGGCGGATAGAATGGGAGTGTGTCGAAAGAACGCCGCGGCGAGGAGGTTCTCATGCCCTCACCATTTCCCGGGATGGACCCGTTTCTGGAATTCCAGGAGTGGGAAGACTTTCATACGAGGTGGAACATCGTTGTCAGCGATCTACTGGCGCCGCGCGTCGAACCGCGATACATTGTGCGGGTAGAACGACGCGCGTATGCGGAGTTGCCGATGCCGCAACATCGGCGCGAAGTGTATTTGGTCATCCGCCTGCGCGAGACGATGGAAGCGGTGACGGTATTGGAGACGTTGTCGCCGCCGAATAAACGCGGCGGTGGCGATGGTCGCCGAGAATACCTGGAGAAGCGACTCGCCGTCTTGCAGACCCCATCGCACCTGGTCGAATTGGATCTGCTCCGCGGCGGATTGCGATTGCCCATGACAACTCCGCTTCCCCCTGCCGATTACTATGCGATCGTCAGCCGTCGCGAGCGTCGTCGTAGCGCTGCCGTCTATGCCTGGAGTCTCCGCCATCCGTTACCGACAATCCCCGTACCGCTCAAGGCAGGCGATTCCGACGTGCCGCTCGACTTGCAGGCCGCCTTCAACATCGTATATGATCGTGCTCGTTACGATTTGTCGCTCGACTACAATAGCGACCTGCAACAGCCACCTGACGAACAGGAGTGAATCCATGCACAAAACGAGCAGGCCTCTCCTTCTACCCCGCGAGCTATTCGTCTTGATCCTCCTACCGGTAATCCTCGTCGGATCGCCGACCGCATGGGCCTCGGATCCCGTGGCCGAGAACGAGTTGACAGCCGCCCACGACCCGAGCTTCGACTCGGTCGGCAGCCACTATCCCGCCATGAAGAACCCGCGCGAAGTGATCGGCGTGAAAGAGCACCGCGACGAGTTCATCGTCATGCCCGACGCCCGGCTGAACTTCACGCCGTCGCGCGTGGACCACTGGCGCGGACACATCCCGGAGAAGTCGGGGCATGCCTATTTCAGTGTGGGCAGCGCCGACGCGTGGCTCGGCAAAAGCGGCAGCGGGACCGAGCCGCGGAAGCGATTACTCGGCGGGTACATGCCGATCGTAATCGCCGACTTCGACGAGCCGGCGGGATCCGAAACGCCGCTGGAATACGAGCAGACCGCCGTGGCGTGGTCCGAGGGGATGAGCCCGGACAAGCCGCTGTGGGCCTTCGTGCGGCTAAACGTTTCCAATCCGGGCAACCGCGCCCGCGAAGCGCAGATCGCCTGGCACGTGGATTACGGCGTCGGGCCGGAGCGGAAGGTTCGCAAGGTCGCCGACTGGAAGTTGAAACTGGCGCCCGGCGCCGAGCAGGCGGTCTGCGGAAAGCTGCCGTTTTTGGACGGCCATGAAAAGGCCGAAGAGAGTTCCGCCGCGGAATTCGAGCAGCGTCTGGCAGAGGCCGCCCCTTTCTGGGATCGGCTCCTCAACCAGGGCATGCGGATCACCGTGCCCGAGCAACGCGTCAACGACGCCTACCGCGCCTGGCTGGCCTACACGTTCTTGAACGTCGACAAGGTCGGCGATCGCTACGAACCGCACGACGGCTCGGGGTTTTACGAGGCCATCTTTGGAATCATGGCCGCGAAGTACTGCAATGCCCTGGGGCTGACGGGTCATCCCGATGAGGCCCGCGCTTACCTCGACTCGCTGGCGACGCTCATCTCGCCGGAAGGCTGCTTCTTCGTCAGCTTCGGGTTCGTCGACACCGGCACTCTGCTGTGGGTGATGGATCAACATTACCAACTCACCGGCGACGAAGCCTGGCTCCACAAGGCTGCCCCGAACATGATCCGGATGTGCGACTGGATCATCAGGAAACGGAAAGAAAGCATGGCCGAACAAGCAGAGGACTCGGTCTACTACGGGCTGATTCGATCGCGGGTGGGGGTCGACAATCCCGGAACCGACTACAGCTACGTCACCGCCACAAGCCTTTGCACGGGCATGGAAGCGGCCGTTCGGTCGTTGCGGGCGCTGGGAATGACCGACGACGCGACTCGCATCGAGAAAGAAAGCGCGACCTATCGAGAGGACATCGAGAGATCGATGCGCCGAGCGGTGCTCGAACACAACGGCTTGAAGGTTTTGCCCGTCATGCCCGAGACGCACAAGTATTTGAAGCGAGCCGCTTACACCCCGGGCGGCAAGGAGGACGCCGCGGCCGGTGAGGAGTGCTCCGGCCACGGTTATTATGCCCTCTTCGGCAGCATCGTGCTGGAAACGAAGTTCCTGCCGGCTTCCGACGAACGGTTCCGCCTGATTCCGGAACTGCTGGAACAACGCGACGGGCTTCTGATGGGGATGTGTGCGTTCGGGTTGAAAGGCGGCATTGACCACGCCTTCACCTACGGCTACTGGATGAACTGTCTGGAGCGCAACGAGGTGAAACGCGTTCTGTTGGGGTTCTACGGCTCGTTGGCCTACGGTATGTCGCGAGACACCTGGTCGGGCGTCGAGTGTACCAACATGACCAGCGGCGCGAATGCGAGCACCTTGCCGCACCTTCGCTCGGGCACCCAGCAGTTGCGATTGCTGCGGCACATGCTGGTTCGGGAAGTCGGCAACCGGCTCGTTCTCGCCCAGGCCGCGCCTCAGCAGTGGCTGGCCGATGGAAAAGATGTCGCCGTACACGATGCGCCGACCCACTTCGGCAAGGTGAGCTACACGATCCACTCGCACGCCGGCGCGGGGCGCATCATCGTGGATCTCGACCCGCCCACGCGGAAGCCGCCCGCGGCCATTGAGTTGCACCTCCGGCATCCCGACGGTGCGACGATCCGAAGTGTTTCGGTAGACGGCGCGCCGGCGAAGGGCTTCGGCGACGGGAGTATCGTTCTGGAAGGCCTGGTCCGGCCGGCAAGAATTGACGTCCGCTACCGTTGAGTTGGCGCCGAAGCACGGCTGCGCCGGCGAAGCGGCCATCGGGCGCGTCGGCCGGGGCGCGTGAAGTGCGCGGTTATCGTATCCCGCAATGCTGTGGCTGGAAAAGCGGCTGGAAGAGCTTTCGTGCTGCTTTGGCTCCGCCTTCTGCTGTGAGGGTTCCGCGCGCGGCAGAAGGTATCTTTGCCGAAAACCGCCTACTCGCGGGCGTCTTGCCGCGGGGAGACGGCATTCTCGTTGTGAATGACGGTCAGAACGAGGCTGCCGGCGCTGTCCACCCGCCGTTTCTGGCGGCATTGCCCCCTTCAATCGCCAACGTTTCCCTGCCCGACAGCACCATTCGTTCCTGACACTTTCTTGCTCTTGTCCCTGTCTCCTGACTCCCTCCAACGCTCATCCCGCTATGGTGACAAACATCGATCTCACGGCGACCGGCGTTCGCTCAACTAGCTCAACTGCAGCACGATCCTCCAGAGCACTCGCAGCGCCATCAGCAGAACCAGCAGGAAGCCGATGCCGCCGAGGATATTGACCGGCAGGCGATTTCGCCGCTCGCCCATCACGTCTTTGCGGTTGGCCAGCCAGAGCATCGCGGCGGCCATCAAGGGGTTGCCCAGTACGGTGAGCGCCTGGCCGAAGATGATGAGATTGACCGGTTTCTGGCCGGTTCGCAGCGCCAACATGGCCACGACCATGCCGATGAGCATCACGGCGATGGTAAAGATCCGCGGCCATCGCTCGTTCAATCGCGCCGGCTTGCCGATGCCGTCGGCCAGGATGCTACCGCCGATCATGGCGTTGATCAGGAAAGGATTCATGGCCACGGCCAGCAGCCCGATCACGAACATCGTGTAGGCGGCAGTGCCCAACAGCGGTTCCAGTGAAAGGGCCAGCGTGCCGATGTCGTCGGCCGGTTTTCCGAGGATCACGGTGCCGGCCGTGACCATGATGATCATGCTGACCAGCGTGAGCACACTCACCCCCGCGATCGCGTCGCCCACTCCGCTGCGGTAATCGTCAATCGTCCAGTTCCGCTCGCGGACGAGATTGCCCTGGAAAAACGCCCCGGCCACCGAAAAGGTCGTTCCCAACAGCGAGGCGATCAAGATCATCGGATCTTCGATCGATCCGCCGACCTTCTGCGGAACCCCCAGCGAAACCGCATCCGGGATACTGGGGATAAAGCCCTGAACCACTTGAAGCAGATTGGGCCGCGCCAGAACCAGGTTGATGAGGAAGCAGAGCAGGATCACGCCCACCATCACTTTCATCAGCCGTTCGACGGTCCGATAGATTTCCTTGGAAAAAAAGAGAAAGCCGATAATCAGACCGTTGACGACGACCAGCACCCAGGGAACCGCCGCTTTGGGAAGAAACGCGCCGGCGGCCGCGCCGAGCGCGAGGTTGTTGGAGAATTGGAATGCCGTACACGTCAACGAAAGCGTGATGCCGATCACAGCCGCGGCCGGGCGGCCCAGGCGGGCTGCCACGAGCGTGCAGGGGGTGGCTCCGCCTACCACGCCGATGCGGGCACCCATCGTCGTGAACGTGCCCATCAACAGTCCGGTTAGCAGCAACAGCCAGATCAGCTCGTAGCGGTAGTTCGCCCCGACATTGGAACTGATCAACAGACTTCCGGGGCCGAACACGACGCACGCCGTAATCAATGCGGGACCGAGCGACCGCCACCAAGGGGGGCGCGGTGGACGTGCCGGCTTTTCCATCTCACTCGCCATCGGACTGCTCCTGACAGGGGACACAAGGTAAGGCGACCGGCACCCTTTATAGTCGCCCGCGCGGGCGACTGCAAGACAGCGTCCCAGCGGCTTCTCGAGACAAGTACGTCAGGCTGGAAAGCCTGATGTACCAAGGAATCGGACTTGCGGGCGGGGGTTCGGCTCGTTACCATCCGCCCCTCATCTCCACCAATCCACGGGCACCGACGTACCGAGCATGAACGATTTGCACCGCCGCCCTCCGGCTTCCGACACGATTGCTGAAGAGCATCTTCTCGGGCAGTACATTCCGCTGCATTACCATTACCACATGCTCCAGGACCAGGCGCGAGTGGGGGCGTTTCGCAATGCGATTGCCGCGGTGGTTCGTCCGGGGGTGAAGGTGCTGGAACTGGGTGGTGGGACCGGCATCCTTTCCTATTTTGCCGCGAAGAGGGCGGCCAAGGTGTGGTGCGTGGAGCGAAACCCGGCGCTGGTGGACGCGGCGCGGCGGTTTCTTTCCATGAACTCCGGCGGCGAGCGCGTAGAAGTGGTCCATGCCGATGCGCGGGACTACCTGCCGCCCGAACCGGTCGACGTGGTCATCTGCGAGATGCTCCACGTCGGCCTGTTGCGTGAAAAGCAGATCGCCGTGCTCTCCGCGTGGAAGGACCGTTACCAACGGGTCTTCGGGTCTCTGCCCCGTTTTATCCCCGAAGCTTCTCTGTTGGCCGTGCAGCCGGTTCAGCAATCGTTCTCGTTCACCGGATACTATGCGCCGGTTCCCCTCTTTCGTGCGGCGCTTTCCGAGACCGACGGCTGCGAAGGATTGGGTCCGGCGGCGACCTACGCCACGATCGACTACCGGGAACCGCTGCCGGCTCGAGTGAAGTGGGAGGGAATTCTCACGATCCAGCGGGCCGGATGGTTCAATGCAGTCCGCCTGGCAACCAAGAACCTCCTCGCCATTCTGGTCCGGCGGCAGCGTACGATCGACTGGCTGAACCAGTTCCTCGTCTTGCCGCTGGGAACGACAATGACCGTGCTGCCCGGGCAGGCGGTTCGCATCACGCTGGACTACGAGCCGGGAGCGCCGTTGGAAGCGATCAGCAAGTCGATGACGGTCCAGCGCTGTCGCAACCAACGATCGCAACGGCAGGCGGCATGAGCCCCGTCGCCCTTAGCATCGGCGAGAGGATGCTGACGAGGTTTTCAACGCATGGACAAATTCGTTCTTTTTGTGTTCTTGACCGTCTATCTGGGGATGATCGCCGGAGAGATACCGGGGCTGGCGTTGGATCGCACGGGGGTTGCCTTACTCGGCGCCATTGTCCTGGTGGCCTGCCGCCGGGTTTCGCCCGTTGAAGCGTGGCAGGCGATCGATGTGCCCACGATGGGGCTGATGCTGGGATTGATGGTCGTTTCCGCCCAGTTTCGCCTGGGTGGATTCTACTCCCACTTCACAAAACGGCTGTCGGAGACGGACGAGTCGCCGCGCCTGCTGCTGGCGCTGGTTATTGCGGCAGCGGCGTTGTTGTCGGCCCTGTTGTGCAACGACATTATCTGTTTGGCCATGGCTCCGGTTCTGGCAGACGGCTGCTCCCGGCGGAGGCTGGATCCGGTCCCCTACTTGCTGGCGCTGGCCTGTGCGGCGAACGTCGGTTCCGCTGCCACCTTGATCGGTAATCCCCAGAACATGTTGATCGGTCAAGTGCTGCACCTGCGATTCGATACGTACCTGATCCAGGCGGCTGTGCCCACGGCGCTTGGGTTGGTCGCGGTATGGGCCGTGATCTGCCGTCGGTTTTCGGGCAGATGGCAACTTGAGACGAGCCTTCCCGATCAGCCGGTACGGCCTTTCAACGGATGGCAAACCGCCAAAGGAATCGCGGTCTTACTGGCGCTGGTCATTACGTTTCTGGTGAACGGCTGGCCGAGGGAAGTGGTGGCGCTGGCGGCGGCCGGCATCCTTCTCACCAGTCGCCGGATGGCGTCGCGGGACATGCTGCAACTGGTGGATTGGCAACTCCTGGTCTTATTCGCCGGATTGTTCATCGTCAATCACGCGATGCAGCAGAGCGGCAACCTCGATCGCGTTTTTGAGGGGTTCCGATCCGCCGGCATCGACCCGGAACAGCCCGCCAGTCTGTTCGTGTTGAGTGTGATCCTGTCCAATATCGTATCGAACGTGCCGGCTACGATGTTGCTGTTGCCTTGCGCGACGCATCCCTTGGCCGGTCCGGTCCTGGCCCTGTCGAGCACGCTGGCCGGCAATTTACTGATCGTGGGCAGCATTGCGAACATCATCGTGGTTGACCAGGCATCACGTCTCGGTCTGTCCATCACGTGGCGCGACCACGCAATTGTCGGGGTTCCCGTTACTATGCTGACCCTCGCGATCGCGGCCGTGTGGTTGCTGGCCTTGGCCTGGTGGTGGCCCTGCGCCTGAGAATCGACGAATGAATAACTGTCGTACTTGCCGGTGGTGGCGGGGCCG
Source organism: Rhodopirellula sp. (assembly GCA_012728855.1). Classification (GTDB taxonomy): domain Bacteria; phylum Planctomycetota; class Planctomycetia; order Pirellulales; family Thermoguttaceae; genus JABWBD01. The sequence goes on from JAAYEH010000045.1 coordinate 65,945, forward strand.
ACCCCTTCCCATGTCGATCATCAACCTGGCTCGGAGGCCGCGCGGAGGATCCTCCCGGTCGATCTTGACGCCCACTCCAGAGCCTGGCGCATCCCGTCCTGGAAATCGACGTGAGCCTGGTATCCAAGCGTCTGCTTCGCTTTGGCGATTGAGAAGTCGAGGTTCAGCGTCATGAACTTGATCCTCGCCCGGGTGAGAATCGGAGCCTCCGTTTTACCGCGAGCCCGTGCCATCGCTTCGATCGGCCCGACGAGCGACCTGGCCAGCCACAACGGGATGCGCCGCGGGCGGGGACGGCCCAAGTAATCGGCGATCGTCCCGATGAATTCCACCCGCGTGACGAGCCGTTCGTCGCGGATATTGAAGACCTCGCCCGCCGCCTTGTCCCTCTCGACGGCCAGGAGAATCGCGTCGACCAGGTTGCCCACGTATGTGTTGTTGAGCACCTTGCGGCCGTCGCCGATGATCTTCATCTTTGCCGCCTCGATCCGCTCAATCAACCGCGGCACGACGTGGCGATCACCAGGGCCGTAGATAAAGCCCGGTCGCAAGATCACCGCGGGAACCTGGTATTCCTCCATATGCCGTTTCAGCAGCACTTCAGCCTCCGCCTTGGTCCGCGTATAGCCATCGAGGCCGGCCAGATCGACTGGAGACGTTTCCTCCGTCCCATAGTGATCCCCTGCCGGATAGACCCCCAGAGAGCTAATCTGAATCCAGCGAGCGAGCCGCCCCTCACGCTCCACGGCGTTGAGCAAATGCTCAAGCCCCACGACATTAATGGCCCGATATTTCTCCGCCGGCCCCCAATCGCCCACATGCGCCGCCGCGTGGACCACAATATCGACATCCTTGACTGCCGCGGGCAGGGTTTCGGGCAACCCAATGTCGGCCTCGACAAACTCCACACCAAACGGCTTCAACTCGCTACAGTCGCTCGTCGCGCGGACCATCGCCCGCACCGGGTGGCCGGCTTCAACTGCACGGCGGGCTACGGCTGTGCCCACCATGCCGGTTGCCCCGGTAATCAGAATCCGATTCGCATTCATCCCTCCTCCTTTGTCGCTTCGTGTGTACTGCGCCAGTATCATAGTCTCGATCGTTCTGCGATTCCAAAACAGTAGGCCGCACTCCCCCGTGCCAGGGAGGCCGGTCACGGAGTGACTTGCCGGCACTTTCGCTCTTTCAGGGGGCACAGCTTCTGTGGGATCCAATCGACGGATTGATGCTGCCACCACCGCAAAGGTTCTAAGGTGTTGCGAATTGGTCGTTTAACCGCAGTGCCCAACGGGCCGCGCGGAGGGCGGCGCGGCTGTCGGTCACCGGCGCGCGGCCCGTTGGGCACTGCGGTTAAACGGCCTTCATGCGGGTGGTTGATGGTGCCTTGGTTCGAGGTATCGGAATCGGCGAGATTCCAGTTAGAATGAAAGGGTTGCAGAACAGTGAACCGGGGGCGAAATTCGGCTTGTCTCCCCGGCCGGACCGCACGGTTGCGGGTATACCCGAGAATACTGATTGTGAGCGGATTCCTCTGGCTTTTGTCAGCCCTTGCTCTTCTGACGCTCGTCCTGCACTTGGCTGCGCGTTTCTGGTTCACGCCCCGCGCGACGTGGATGTTCGAGCGCCTTCCCTGGCTGCCGGTTACCTGGTACGAACCGCTGACAGGCGGCGAGGACGCCGAGTTCTCCACAGGCGACGGTGTCCGCCTGCGCGGCACATATCTGCCGAGCACCGCCCAGCGGCGTCTGGGAGTGCTCCTCTATTGCCACGAACTCAATGCGGATCGTTGCAATGTTCGCCCCAGCGCCGAAAAGCTGCGGGGCCTGGGCTTCGATCTGCTGGCTTTCGATTTTCGCAACCACGGGACGAGTGATCGCGCCGTCGGCTATGACCCCAGTCCGTGGACGACGCAACAGGACGTGCTCGACGTGAAGGCCGCGATCGACTATTTGGCGTCGCGGCCGGACGCCGATGCCCGGGGGATCGGACTGATCGGGGCCGGTAAAGGGGCCTCCGCGGCCGTTTGTGCCGCGACGGGTGATTCGAGGGTCCGTTTGGTCGTGGCCGAGGGTCTTTATCCGACGCGACCGATCGGGGCGAGGCTTGTTGGCCGGTTCCATCGGGCCAACTGGCTGGTGGCCGCGTTGGATCGGATCGCGTGGCTGCTGGATGCCTGGGCGGTCTTCGTGCTGGGTCGCCGTCGGGGATACCATTTCCTGGACGTGGAGAGGGTAGCCTCCGCATGCCGTCAACCGGTATTGCTCGTCCACGCGGAGTGGGATCGTTATGTGCCCCTTGCCTGGATCCGCCTGATGCATCGCCGGTTGGCCCGCGGATCGAGTCTATGGATCGTCCGCGGACTGAAGCACGCCGTCGCCGCGGAATCGGCCGGAGAAGAATACGTCAGGCACGTCGGCCGCTTTCTTCGCCGCCATTTCGGTTCGGGCCAGCCGGCAGACCCGGTGGCCGCGCCAGGGCATCGCTTGGAACCGGTCCCGGCGAGTGTATTCCTATCTTCTTGACCGTCATCTTCCTGATCGGTATCTTTCGGCTTCCGGACCGGTTTCGGATTGGTCTGCTCCGGCGTGACTCAACCCCATGGAGATAGCCGCGTGATGCGCATGTCAAGCTGTCGGTTCGTTATTGCGATGGTCGCTTGCTCCGCCCTAGCGATGGCGACCAAGGCAGAAGAGGTTCTCTTCGACTTCGACAAAGAGTTCCCTATCCAGTCGGTGGAAGCCCGCGACGCCCGCGTTGCGCTTTCCGATCGCGAGGGCGGCAAGGCGCTGCGTGTGGCCACGGGCCGCAAGGAGCCCTGGCCGGGGATCACGCTTGCAGCGCCACAAGGCCCGTGGGATTTCTCGCGATTCGAATATGTGGCCGTGGACGTTCGCAACGTGGGCGGCAACCGCGTTACCGTGTCGCTCCGCATCGACAGTCCCGAGCCGGGCGGCAAGCGGGTGTTCCACCAGGCCGGCATCGATGTGGCGGCCGGTCAGACGCAAACGCTCAAGCTCTCCATCGCCAGGCGGCTGCCGCCGGCGCTGGCGCCCAAGCTCTTCGGGATGCGGGGCTACCCAGGCGGATTGAAGAACGAAGGGGGCATCGATGCCGAAAACATCGATCAGATGCTCGTTTTCGTCGGCCGGCCCTCGGAAGATCACGCTTTCGAGATCGACAATATCCGCGTCGGCGGCAACTACGATCCACCGCCGTGGTTGTCGGCCACACCCGAACAGTTTTTCCCCATGATCGATAAGTACGGGCAATTCATCCACGGCGAGTGGCCGGGCAAAACCCATAGCGATCAAGACCTCAAGCGGCAAATCGACGCGGAAGCCGCCGACATCGCGGCGCATCCCGGTCCGGCCCAATGGAATCAGTACGGCGGCTGGGAAGGCGGGCCGCAATTGGAAGCGACCGGTCGTTTCCGCGTGGAAAAACTCAAGGAAAAATGGTGGCTCGTCGATCCGCAGGGGCGGCTCTTCTGGTCGCACGGGACGGATTGCGTTCGTGGCAGCACCGCCACAACTCCGATCAGCGACCGCGAGTTCTATTTCGCCGAGTTGCCTCGCAAGGATTCCGCGATGGCAGCGTTCTACGGCCGTGGCTCATGGGCCCCGCACGGCTACTATCACGACCACACTCCCTACGAGCAGTTCAATTTCACCGCGGCGAACCTGCTGCGGAAGTACGGCCCGCAATGGCAGGACCGCTTCGCCGAGATGTGCCACCGCCGCCTGCGAAGCTGGGGCATGAACACGATCGCCAACTGGTCGGACGCCTCGATTTACCGGATGCGGAAAACACCCTACGTAGCCACCGCCGGTTCGCAAGGCAAGCCGCTGGAGGGAAGCTCCGGCTACTGGGGCAAGTTCTCCGACGTTTTCGATCCCGCATTCAAAGCCGGCGTCGAGCGGAGTATGGCCAGGCAGCAGGAGCAGACGGTCGGCGATCCCTGGTGTATCGGCTACTTCATCGACAACGAGTTGAGTTGGGGCGACGATCTTTCGCTGGCCATAGCGGCGCTCGCTTCGCCGCCCGAGCAGCCCGCCAAGCAGGTGTTTGTCGATGATCTGAAGATCAAGTACGGCGATGTCGTCAGGCTGAACGAGGTTTGGGGCACGGCCTACGCTTCATGGGGAGCCTTGTTGGCCGACCGCAACGCGCCGGACAAGAACAAAGCCCATGACGATCTGGCCGCCTTCTACACCAAGACGGCGGAGACCTATTTCGAGGCGTGCCGCGATGCCGTCAAACGCGTTGACCCCCATGCGCTCTACCTGGGATGCCGGTTCGCCTGGACGAACGAGCGGGCGATCCACGCTGCGGCGAAGTTCTGTGACGTGATCAGCTTCAATCGCTATCAGTACAGCGTGGCCGATTTCAGTCTACCGAAGGGCTTGGACAAGCCGGCTATTATCGGGGAGTTTCATTTCGGGGCGCTCGACCGCGGCATGTTCCACACCGGCTTGAAGCCGGTGGCAAACCAGCAGGAGCGGGCCGAGACCTATGCGAGCTACGTCCGCGGCGCGCTGGAGAACCCGTGGATCGTCGGCACCCACTGGTTTCAGTACGGCGATCAGGCCACCACCGGCCGTAGCGACGGCGAAAACTACCAAATCGGCTTCCTGGATATCTGCGACACACCATATCCGGAGACGGTTGGGGCGTGCCGGGAAGTGGGAGCGTCGATGTATCGGGTGCGGCTGGGGGACTGAAGGATCTGCCCAAAGACAAATGGGTTGGTGGGGCGAAATTCCTCCCCGGCCGAATAGACTCAGCGCCACGCGCTCATGGCGCGTCGAATTTGCGAACAAGGACTCGATGGGCGGCGGAGCTTCACGCACGTCGCAACAGCAAGAGCTTCCGCCGATCCAGTTCCCACTGCTTTCGTGGCAACGCGCCCGGGTCGACCACCGCCTGATAGGGATCGGCCAATTGCACCACGACCGGGCTCTGGCTGTAATTGGCCAACGCGAGATGCAAATCCCGATTGGCAAATGCCGACGCGACCACACCTTCGGCGAGCGGCTCGGCGAACAGATCGCTCTCGCCGATCTCCAGCCACGCCCAGGTTCCTTCTTCGACGAGCGGCAAGTACTGCTTCAGCCATCGCTCGTGAGTCGGCCGAGCATCCGGTCGCCCCGGGACCGAATCCCACCATCCATAGCTGTGCGGCCCGTCGGGATGCTCCTTGAGATGCCGTGCCATCGCCCGCAGATGTCGTGTCCAGAAGCACTTTTCCTCGGGCGGGTACTCGATTCCCGGGACCATGGCGCGCTCGCCCGTGAACGGCCTCCCCGCCAGCAAGAGCGGAAACTGCAAATAGGGGATCGAGTGCAGATAGAGATCGTCCTCCCGCTCAACTCTCGCCCTGCTCATGTCCAGGCACGGAACCACGTAAGGCGGATGATTCTTGACCGCCTGGCGAAATCGATCGCCCTCGCGAGCCCCTTCGCCGACCCACAGGTAATCGTAGACTTTCAGATCCGTCTGCACACGACTGGTGCCGCTGGCATGGAGCTTGACCGTCCCGCCGCGCCGATTCACCTCGGCATAGACCAGCGCCAGGAGATCCGCAACGGCGCCGTCGTGATCCGGCCGCTCATCGAAGGCCGGCACCTCATCCGCCGTCGGCGGCAGGGGATTGCCGGCGAGCCTGCGGTAGCCGAGATCGTTGTAGAGCCCGTCCACGCCATACTCGTCGAGAATGCGAACCAAATGCTTGAGCAGGTAGGCTCGCCACGACGGGCTGGCAGGCGAACAAGCGGCGTAGTGGAAGTAGATCTCCCG
>JAAYEH010000046.1 GCA_012728855.1 Rhodopirellula sp.
ACAGCCGGGACGGGAAGCCAGGCGAGCCACAAATCGTCTATGGATTGCTGTGTGCTCCGGATGGTTGTCCTGTGGCTATCGAGGTGTTCTCCGGAAACACCGCCGACCCGACGACCTTCACGGCCCAGGTCAACAAGATCCGCAAGCGTTTTGGCATCCGGCGGGTGGTGCTGGTTGGAGATCGCGGAATGATCACCAGCAAGCGGATCGATGACGATTTGCGTGAAGCAGAAGGACTGGATTCGGGCACACGTATTCCTGTGCATGCTGGCGTACTATGTCGAATGGCACATGCGCGGCAAATTGGCAGAGCTGCTATTCGACGATCATGAGCGTGAGTTGGCCGAACAGACGCGGGAATCGATCGTGTCCAAGGCGCCTCGTTCGGAAGCGGCCCGACGCAAGGACCACACGCGCCGCACCTCCGATGATTTGCCCGTACAGAGTTTCCAGTGCCTCCTGAAAGATCTGGCAACATTGTGCAATAACCAAGTGTATTGGGAGTCATCGCCGGATGCACACTTCAGCCAACTGACAATGCCAACCGATCTCCAACGTCGTGCCTTTGACCTCCTCGGCGTGGCCATCGGCATGTAGCCAGAACGCGTCATTTCAAATTCTGCAAATTTCGCCGTATTCCTCGCAGCTCAGGCCAAAAACCGCGTCCCAAAACCAAAATAGTTCGGACTAAGCAGCGCTGATCAAGGTGGCCTTTGGCTCAGCCGGCGACTCGTCCGTCATCGTCGAAATGGTTGGCGACAGCCTGCAGGCAGTCGTCTGCGTTCGCGAGGACATCCGTCCATTTGGAGACTTCGGCAAGCAAATCCGAATGCTCCCCGATCCCTGCCGGCCTTTGGAAGTAGACCTCGAGCGTCGCCAATGCCTCATCGCGTTTCGCCGCGTAAAGCGAAATCGCGGCTTTCCGAAGCAGATTCATGTGGATCCCTTGTGTTCGAGAAGGTTGGATCAAGGTTTACTGCTAAATGTAGAGTCTGGGGAATTCTGGCAATTGTGTCGCAGGGTTTCAGGAGCGGTCGATTTCTCCCTGCGTGCCAGGTTTCGACGGCATTCGGTCTGGCATGGCTTGCCCAATGGGACACTTTGGGCAAACATGAAGACCCTGGCCGACAAGAAGGCAGGCCCGTTCAAGCTGGAGGTGGCCTGGATCAAGGGAACCCAGAGGGCCGGGAAGTGAGGAAGGCCATGACCCTGAGCGGGTTTGAACCATCAAGCGACTTTTCATCGGGAGATCGTCCTGATCACTGGTGGAACGACCCGCTTAGTTACTTCGTAGCTCTGGCACGCGCAGGTGGAAACATTGAGCCTCTGCCCGGCCTTTCGGCCCCGGGCTTCCTGCTCAACCATCCTGAGCTGATCCGCGAGGTTCTCGTCGTGAGGACGGATTCTTTTCGGCGGCTCGCGCAACTCGCTGAAGTATTACGCCAGTTCGAGGGGAATAGTGTCCTCGTCAGCGACGGTGACGTATGGCGGCAGAAGCGTCGGATCGTGCATCGCGCACTGCACTCCTACCCGTTGCACAGCCTCGCGCAGCTCGTTCGCGAGTTCGGCAGTCCAGCAAGGCGGGAAGACGCGTGGGACAGCAACCAAGCGCAGAATGATGTTCTCGGCATGCTCGCTGCTGGCCGGGATACGACCGCCGCCGCCCTTGCCTGGACACTGTACTTCGTCGCGCTTAATCCAACAGTTCTCGCCCGAACGAACAGGCAAGATCCGTCGCTTCAGCTTCTTTCCTTTTGGTGCCGGACCCCGCGCGTGCATGGGCAAGGCGTGGGTAAAGGTCATCCTAAGCGCGGTTCTCATGACGTTACTTGAGTCATTCGAACTGAAGCTCCCAGGAAAGGCCCATGAAGTGGAGTCGGAAGCGGCTCTCGTCGCTAAACCGAAGGGCCCCCTTCACCTGGAGGTTCTGACCAGGGGTCGTTTCGCAAGAGGTGATTGAAGTCGTCGGCAATGAAATCAGCCCTCTTTGTGGGCTATTGTCCCGAACGGCGAACTAGCAGAGAATGCCTTTGAGGTTGCCTCGACGGCCCGCGGATGGGGCCACCGAATAGGAGTGATTCATGCCTGAAGGGCGATTCAAGCTGCTGTACGATGGGGAGTGCCCGTTCTGCCGCCGGGAAGTCGAGTGGCTGAGGCGCCGTGACCGTGACGGTAACCTCGCGCTGGAAGACATCGCTGATCCCGGTTTTGATCCGGCGCAGTATGGCCTGACCAGGGAGGAGGTCGCGAGTGTCTTGCACGGCATTCTGCCCGATGGTCGAGTCGTGCGTCGCGTCGAGGCTATCCGACAAGCCTACCAGGCAGTGGGGCTCGGTTGGCTCGTCGCGCCAACGCGATTGCCCGTCGTCCGCTGGGTGCTGGACGGCATGTACGGTGTCTTCGCTCGCAACCGCATGAGTTGGGGAAGCTTGCTCGGCAGACAGTGCGAGAGTACAAAGTGCGGAGTTGGGGCCGTGCCATCGCACCGCGAACCTGCAAAACCGCCCCCTCATAAGGGGCGCGACGAAGACAATGCCAGCGAGGCTTAACAGCGAAATGCGAGCAATCCCGACACTTCGTCTCCGTGTGTTGAACGACCGCCCGCCGAAGGCCGACGGGGCGCTGGTTGTCTATTGGATGACAACGGCGCGGCGTACGCGATGGAGTTTTGCCCTCCAGCAAGCGGTTGGCTGGGCCAGGGAGTTGAAACGGCCGTTGTTGATCGTCGAGATTCTCGCCTGTGGCGGCCGTTGGGATTCCGAGCGTCACCACAGTTTCGTTCTGCAGGGCATGAGGGAAAATGCCCAGCAGTTGGCAGACGCGCCAGTCCTATACTATCCCTACGTCGAGCCGCAGCCGGGCGAGTGCCGTAAACTGTTTGCGGCAGTAAGCGATCAGGCTTGCCTGGTCGTAACGGACGATTATCCAATAGCACTGCCCGCGGTGCAAACGGTGGTTGCCGAAGTACCTGTCCGCGTCGAGAAAATCGATGGGAGTGGCTTGATGCCTCTGCGGGCGGCGGATCAGGCGTTTCCGACGGCGTATGCGTTTCGGCGATTCCTTCAGCGCGCTCTGCGAGAGCACCTGCTCGATGCGCCCCAACCGGACCCGCTCGCGCGGGCGGCACTGCCGCGTCTGAAATCTTTGCCGGCCACGATCAGGCGGCGTTGGCCGGACGCCTCGCCTCAACTGCTGGCCTGTGAGCCGACCGCTCTGGCCGTGCTGCCGATCGACCACAGCGTGTGCATGGTATCGACCGCTTGCGGTTCCGCGGCCGCCCGTGCCCGGTGGAAGACGTTCTTGTCGAAGAAACTGGCCTCCTACAACGAGGCCCGCAACCAACCCGAGGCCGAGGCGACCAGTGGCCTGGCGCCGTACCTGCATTTTGGGAATATATCTCCCCACGAGATGTTTCGCAGTCTGGCCCAACAGGAAGGGTGGTCGCCCGCAGAGCTGGCGGATAAAGCTGCCGGCTCGCGCGCAGGATGGTGGGGAATGAGCGAGTCGGCTGAGGCTTTTTTGGACCAATTGGTCACATGGCGGGAATTGGGTTTCAACGGTTGCGCACACAGAGAGGATTACGATCAATTCTCCTCGCTCCCTCCCTGGGCCACGGCGACGCTGACCAAACACGCAGCGGACGATCGCTCTTACGCATACACGTTGGAGGAGTTTGCGTCAGCGCGGACTCACGATCCATTGTGGAACGCCGCCCAAAGGCAACTGATCGCTGAAGGGCATATCCACAATTACTTGCGGATGCTCTGGGGCAAGAAGATACTCCAGTGGACGGCCGCCCCGCAGGAAGCCCTCGACATCATGGTCGAATTGAACAACCGTTATGCGTTGGACGGCCAGGATCCGAACTCGTATTCGGGCATCTTCTGGATCCTCGGCCGCTATGATCGTCCTTGGGGTCCGGAGCGACCGATCTTCGGGACCGTTCGCTATATGAGTTCGGAGAACACCGCACGCAAGTTGCGGGTGGGGGACTACATGCAGCGCTACTCCACTGAGACGACCGGATAGCGCGGGGGAGAAGGGGACAGGCACATTTTGCTCCGAAGACTCCGCAAAATGAGCCAGTCCCCTGAGGTTTTGCGATAGTCTCGCGGCAAACCACGACCGACAGGCTGACGGAACGGTGTTTCCGAAATGGGGCACGAAGCGTCCACAATCCTTCTCACCGGTGGGACCGGCTATATTGGCGGTCGTCTGCTTGCGTTGCTGGAGCGGCGCGGTCTTCGACTAGGTTGTCTGGCTCGGCGCCCGGAAGATCTCCGCCCCCGGGTAGCCGGCACGACGGAGGTGGTCGCAGGGGATGTTCTGGACCCGCAATCGCTGCGCCCCGCCTTTGAAGGTGTCGACACCGCCTACTACTTGATTCATTCCATGGGTTCCACCGGGGATTTCGGGCGCGACGATCGGCAAGCCGCGGCGAATTTCGCGGCGGCCGCCAGACAGGCCGGGGTCCGACGACTCGTTTACCTGGGAGGGCTCGGCAACCCGCGGCATGGCCTTTCCGAGCATCTTCGCAGCCGTCAGGAGACGGGAGAAGTCCTGCGGGCGTCAGGGATCGAGGTGATCGAGTTTCGCGCTGCGATCATCATCGGCTCCGGCAGCCTTTCGTTCGAACTGATCCGAGCCCTGGTCGAACGGCTTCCGGTCATGGTCTGTCCCAATGGGTTGCCGTCCTCACGCAACCGATCGCCATCGAAGACGTCCTCGACTATTTGCTGGCCGCCTTGGATCTGCCGGGCGGCGCCAGCCGGATCTTCGAGATCGGCGGTCCCGAGCAGGTTTGCTATGGCGACATCATGCGCGAGTACGCCCGGCAGCGCGGCTTGAGACGCGCGATGATCCCCGTCCCCGTTCTCACGCCCTACTTGTCGAGTCTGTGGCTGGGACTGGTCACTCCGGTTTACGCGCGGATCGGGCGGAAGCTGGTCGAGGGCCTTCGCAACCCGACGGTGGTCGAAGATCCCGCGGCGCTCGACGCCTTTGCAATTCGTCCGCGCGGCCTGCGGGAAGCGATACGGCGGGCGATGCTCAACGAAAACCACGAGTATGCCCAGACGCGATGGTCTGATGCCTTGTCCTCCAGCGGCCTCCAGCCGCGCTGGGGCGGCGTTCGCTTCGGCACGCGCATCATCGATTCCCGAACCGCGACCGTCGTCGCATCGCCGGAGACTGCCTTCGCGGCCATCCGATGCATCGGCGGCAAGACCGGTTGGTACTATGGAAACTGGTTGTGGCGGCTTCGCGGCATGATCGACCTGCTGGTCGGTGGTGTCGGGCTGAGGCGCGGCCGCCGCGATTCTCAGCACCTGCGTGTGGGAGACGCCGTCGATTTCTGGCGAGTGGAGGCATTCGATCCCGATCGCCTGCTTCGACTCCAAGCGGAAATGAAACTGTCCGGCCGTGCCTGGCTGGAGTTTGAGGTAACGCCGGCGGGCGACACATCCCGCATCCGGCAGACCGCCATCTTCGATCCCTTGGGCCTGTTCGGCCTGGCCTACTGATACGCTCTCTATCCGCTGCACCGGCTGATCTTCGCAGGTATGCTCCGTGCGTTGGCCCGCGCGGCCGAAACCCGATCACAAGTCCTTTAAGGCGCTCTCGAACTGCCGCAGCGCCGCACTGGATCCGATCTGCCATGCCCGGCGCATGTATTGGGGAATCAGTTCGCCGACGGGAATGCCGGGAAAGGCAAGGCTCCCGTTGGATTCGCGGTACTGTTGACCGTCGAACAGATAAATGTCAAGCGCGTGCTCGCGGTAGATCCACATTTCGGGGACGCGAAGCGGCTGGTAATCTTCGGGATTGGTCGGGGAAGTGGCGTCGACTTCGATCGCCAGATCGATCCGCTTCTTGCCCAGAATCGCCTCCCGGTTCTCGAGGTAGATGGAACAGGAGAAAACAGAGGCAACAGAGTGGCACGTCTCCGTTGCCTCCGTCTCCTCTGCGGGCTCATTCTAGTGATCCCGGAGGCTTTTGTGAACAGGGCGTGCATGACTCGTCCTTTCGAAAACAGAGAAGACAGAGGTAACAGAGAGATCCTCTCCGTTATCTCTGTTGACTCCTGTTCGGTCCACCCTCCACCCTATATTCAACATGCCCTCGGGGGCATCTCTCGTCGACCGTTAAATGTGGAAGTTATTATTGAGCCATCCCTTACCCATCTTACCGCCGTCGAATGTGCCTGCCAAGGCGGAGAGCATCGGACGTATCCGTTGCAGCGGTTGATCTTGGGGGGTATGCTCAGTGCGTTGGAGATTGCCGGAAAAGGGATGAGAATCCGGCACATCATCGAAGCTTCGAGAAGCTTCGATAGGAGCCGCTTGTCGGTTTTGCGGAGAGGGTGCATGAGTGAGAATGGGATGGACTTGAGAAACACGAGAACCCCGATTCTGAGCGAGGGGAACGCTGAAGAAAAACGTGAGGAGATTCGGCGTTATTTCCACGCCACCTACAGCCTGGACGAGCAGCTCTACGAGACGCTTGCCGCGGAGAAAGCCTTCTACCTGCGGCCGGAGCCGCTGCGGCACCCTCTGGTTTTCTACCTGGGGCATACCGCTGTCTTCTACATCAACAAGCTCCTCGTCGCCGGAATCACGACCGAGCGGATCAATCCCCGCTTCGAATCGATGTTCGCGGTCGGCGTCGACGAGATGTCGTGGGACGACCTGAACGACGCGCATTACGATTGGCCGACGCTCGCCGAGGTCAAAGCCTATCGCGACCGCGTCCGCGGCGTCGTCGATGAGACGATCCAATCGATGCCGCTTGCTATGCCCATCGACTGGGACAATCCCTTCTGGGTGATCCTGATGGGGATCGAGCACCAAAGGATCCACTTGGAGACCTCATCGGTCATCATTCGGCGACTGCCGATCGAGATGGTCAAGCAATTGCCGCTCTGGAGCATCTGCCCGGAGTCGGGCGAGGCACCGCAGAACTCCCTGATTCCGGTCGCCGGAGGCCACGTCACGCTGGGCAAGACGAAACAGCATCCGCTCTACGGATGGGACAACGAATTCGGCCGGCAGGAACACGATGTCTGGGACTTCTCGGTTAGCCGTTATCTGGTCTCCAACCGGGAGTATCTTGGCTTCGTCGAAGATCGGGGGTACGACCAAGAGAGGTTCTGGACGCCGGAGGGCTGGAAGTGGGCCAAGTACAGCCAGGCCCGTCACCCCTTGTTTTGGATCGATTCACCCGCGGGCTACCGGTTCCGGACGATGGCCCGGATCATCGACATGCCCTGGAATTGGCCGGTCGAAGTGAACTACCTCGAGGCCAAGGCATTCTGCAACTGGCTGGCGGAGAAGAGCGGCAAACCGATCCGGCTGCCGACCGAGGCCGAGTGGTATCGACTACGAGATCTGCACGACATTCCGGACCAGCCTTATTGGGAGAAGGCCCCCGGCAACATCAATCTGGAGCATTGGGCCTCGTCCTGCCCGGTGAATCACTTTCAGTTCGGAGAGTTCTTCGACGTCATCGGCAACGTCTGGCAGTGGACCGAGACGCCGATCACCGGCTTCGACGGATTCCAAATCCACCCGTACTACGATGACTTTTCGACGCCGACGTTCGATACGCAACACAACCTGATCAAGGGCGGATCGTGGATTTCGACCGGCAACGAAGCGACCCGCGACAGCCGCTACGCCTTTCGGCGGCACTTTTTTCAACACGCGGGCTTGCGCTACGTGGAGTCGGAGCAACCGTTGGTGATGCCCGAGGCGATGTACGAGACCGATACGGCCGTCTCGCAGTATTGCGAATTCCACTACGGCAACGTCTATTTCAACGTGCCCAACTTCCCCGCGCGATGCGCGGAGATCTGTTGCGACTATACGCAAGGCCGCCCACGACGCGCGGCCCTCGACTTGGGTTGCGCCGTGGGGCGGGCGTCGCTGGAACTGGCCCGGCAGTTCGATCGCGTGACGGGCATCGACTTCTCCGCCCGTTTCATCCGGATCGCGCTTGCGCTCAAAGAAAAGGGGAATGTCCATTACGAACTCGTCGAGGAAGGCGAGGTCGTTTCTTACCACGAAGCCCGCTTGTCCGATGCGGGATTGGACGGCGTCGCCGATCGCGTCGTTTTCTTCCAGGGGGACGCAACGAACCTCAAACCGCAATTCGCCGGCTACGACCTGATCCTGGCCGCCAACCTCCTCGATCGGCTCTCCGACCCGCGAAGGTTCTTGGAGACGATTCACGAACGGTTAGAAGTCGGCGGCGTTCTCGTGCTGACCTCGCCCTACACCTGGCTGGAGGAATTCACCAAGAAGGCAAACTGGATCGGCGGCATCCGAAAGGCGGGCGAACCCTACATGACCTTCGATGGCGTCCGAGACCTGCTCGGCCCCCATTTCGCCCTTCTCGGTCCGCCGCAGAACGTCGAGTTCGTTATTCGTGAGACGCGGCGGAAGCACCAGCACACCATCGCGGAATTGACGGCCTGGGAGCGCATCCGGTAGCAAACAATGGAAAGGTACGCCCTTTCGCGGAGCGAAAAGCGACAAACGGCCGATCCTCTGCCTCCTGCGGCTCACTGGATCAGGTGTACGACGGAAGGTTCCAGGCTGGGACTATTCATGTCAATCTTTGGTGTTTTCAGCCGCTCGTTCGCCGAGGCTAGGCGGGCAAAAGGATCTCTCCGCGCCCCAGAGCGAGCAAGTCTCCGTGAAACAGTTCCCACTCGGCCGGTGCTGGATCCACCGGACACGGATACCCTTGCTGCCGCAGCCAACCGAGCAGCATGACCAGGAAAACCGGGCGGAAGCGGCAAGCATGACGGAACGTGGGCAAAAGCGGCGGACGCTCGGGGCCGAAAAGCCCGATCGTTCCGCGCCGCATGGCGGCGCCGTGACGGATGCCGGAAGGTCCGAAGACGAGAATCGTCCCGGCAATCATCTCCAGGCCGACGGCATCGGCCGCGCCGCCCACGGCGATCAGCCCCCGCCGCATCGAGTGGCCGATCGCGTTTCCGGCCGGCCCATGAACGAGGATCGTCCCGCCACTCATGCCGCGCGGGCTGCCCCGATAGGCCGCGCCAACGCTATCGCCCGCGCGACCCAGGACTTCGATCCGCCCGCCGTGCGTCTGCGCTCCCAACCAGTCGCCGACGTTACCTTCGATGAGAATGCTGCCGCCGGTCATTTCACTTCCCACGTGCCGCCCGGCGCTGCCGGCCACGCGGATCTCGCCCGAGTCCATACCGGACCCGATGCGGTGGACGCCGGAGAGGTCGCCCTCAAACTCGATCCGCTCGTCGGATGGGTCGCCGGAGACCTCGAACATCTCGGCCAACGGCAGCCTCCGGTTGCCGTGAAAGATCTCCAGGCGGCGGATGTCGTCCCGTGGCTTGTCGCGAACGGCCGATGGGATCAATCCGTCGATCTCCACGGGAATAGGCGTCTCTCCTTGGTAGCGAAGGCGAAGCGGCATGGGACGATTCGTTCGTGGGAGGTTGTTCCTGCTGTATTGTACCGCACCAGGCATGACCGAAGCGAGTCCGAGATAGGAACATTTCGCATTGTACACTTGCAATGGGGAGCCTGATCGGCCAAGCTTAGGGGCGGTTCTGGAACATGACTGCGCGCCCCAAACGAGGATAGACATGGGCAAGACAACCTCCCGCAGCCTGCGCGGCTCGGCCTGTTTCTTCGGGCGATGCTCGGCCGCAACGAGGTCTGCCCTGCTCTTCGGGTTCGGGCTTGTCCTTCTGATCGGCCCGCCGGCAACGGCATGGTCGCAGCAGGCCGTGAGTTCGGCGGCGACCGAGCCAATCGCCCGGGCGGTTCTCATGGAGATCGACGCCGGGCTTTTCCCGGGCGCCGTGGTACTTGTGGGCCGTCGTGGCGATGTGCTCTACCATGAGGCGTTCGGCCTGGCCCAGGTCGTTCCCGATCAGGTGAAGATGCAGAGAGACTCGCTGTTCGGCCTGGCGAGCGTTACCAAGGTCGTGGCGACGGGAACCGCGTTCGGGATTTGCGTCGACGACGGCCTGCTCGATTTCGCCATGCCGGTTCGCGATGCCCTGCCGGAGCTTCGCGGAGAGGGCATCGACGCCGTCACGGTCCGGCACTTGGCCACCCACACCTCGGGCTTCGCGAATACGAAGTATCATGGCCGGGTTGAGGGTGAGGCCATGCTGGAAATGATGCTGGGGGCATCGCCGCAATGGACGGCCGGCACGCACTACGAGTATTGCTGTCTGAACATGATCTTGCTGGGCCGGGCAGTGGAACGAGCCAGCGGCAAACGGTTGGATGTCTTTTGCCGCGAGAGGATCTTCGAGCCGCTGGGCATGCACGACACGGCATTCGGCCCCGTCCCCCCCTCGCCGCGCGTGGTGCCTTCCGGCGCGCCGAAGCTTGGCGAAATCGAGGACGGCCAGGCACGCGCTGCCGGAAGGCCCGTGGGCAACGCCGGCCTGTTCAGCACGGCGGCCGACCTGGCGCGCTTCGCCGAAATGATGCTCGGCGAAGGAAGGCTTGGCGACACGATAGTTCTCCGCCGGGCAACCCATGAGAAGATGACCCGCAACCTGCTCGCTCCCCCACTGCCCGCCCGGGGGTTCTGCTGGGAAATGGACCTGCAGGCGTCGCATCGCCCGAAGAGGTTGTCTCCCAGCGCCTACGGCCACAGCGGCCACACGGGCCAGTCCCTCTGGATCGATCCGGAGAAGCAGGTTTACCTCATCGTTCTGACCAATCGCAATCACCCCAAGATGGTCGGCGGCGACCGGAAGCTCCAGCAGTATCAGGCAAGGGCGAGGATCGGCGATGCCGCGCTGGAATTTCTCGGATATTGACCTATTCGTCATTTGTCATTTGTTATTTGTCATTCCTGGGCTTAACACAGTT
Organism: Rhodopirellula sp.; assembly: GCA_012728855.1. Taxonomy (GTDB): domain Bacteria; phylum Planctomycetota; class Planctomycetia; order Pirellulales; family Thermoguttaceae; genus JABWBD01. The sequence continues at coordinate 10,881 of JAAYEH010000046.1, forward strand.
CTCTTGGAGATACCACCATGTTCAGCAGAACCATCGTTTCGATCCTTTTCGTCACCGGTTGGTCGGCCGCGGCGGTCGGGGCGGAGAACTCTTCGGTGACGATCGTCCCCGTCCCGAAAAGATGGAGATTGGCCAAGGCGCCTTCACTCTCACGCCGACGACGACGATAGGGGTATTCGCCCGGAGCCGCGATGTCGGCGAGTACCTCGCCGAGAAGCTGAGGATCCCCTCCGGCTTTCCGCTGGCGGTTTGCGAATTGGCGGCGAACGAGGATTCCGCCGGCGGCATCGTGCTCAAGGCGGAGTCCGGCAAATCGCACCTCGGCCCCGTAAGGCACGAGCTGACGGTTTCGCGGGGCGGCAGCGTGCCGCAGAGCATCCAGGGGTCGTCTGTGGCGTGGACGAAGGAGTCGAGCACGCCGAGGAGCGGATCAGACGCGAATGAAGAACTGCTGGCGGTAAAGCCAGAAGGCTATGAGCCAGAAGAGGACGAATGCGGTCGTCGGTTCGATTACCCGTCCGAACATGCCATTGGCCAGTAATTCGGAGCCGAAGAGAGTTTCCAGCAGGCCGCCGAAGTGGACGTGGACCGTCTTGACGGCCCATGGTCGCAGCAATTGGCCCATCAGGTACATGGCCAGGGAATTCATGCCCACGACGCCCAGTGGAAAGGCGAGCCATCTGAGCGGCAGCAAGTCGAAGACGAAATAAAACGCCGCCAACATCCAGACGACGTAGGCGCCGCTGAACAGCACCCAGGAGGGCGTCCAGATCCGTTTTACTACCGGACAAGCAAACTCGGCGGCCAAGAGGGCCAACGCCATGCAGGCGGCGCCGCCGATAACGAGAATGCCGAACTTCTGCCAGGATTTCCACCGGCTGCGAAGCAATTGGCCGCAGAATACTCCCAGCAGCATTGTGGCGATCGACGGCACGAAGTTCAACGTAAGGTAACCGCCCGCATTGTATTCGAACGGTTTTCCATCGGGCCGCGGGAAGAGGTTCAAGAACCAGCGATCGAACTGGTGGGCAATGTTGGCATTCTTGGACCAGGGGGCGAACCGGCCCTCGAACACCGTGTCATCGGTGGCCTCGACTGCCGCGTAGTCGTAGTCCGCCGGCGGCGTGAAGCTGAAGAAAAAGAGCCAATAGCCGGCGAGGAGCACGGCAAAAGCCGCCGCCTGCACGAACCATCGGCGGCCGAGAAGCAGGTAGACGAAGACATAGCCCAGGCCGATCTGCGCCAGCACGTTGGGGAAGACCCAATGGGTGGTCGACGTGTTTTGCGATGACAGAAACACGCCCAAGAGCACCAGCGCCAGTCCTCGCCACATGGCATGCGCCAGCCGCCGCCCGCGCGAGTGGCCGAGCGACTCACGACGGGCGTAGGAAAAAGGCATGGCCACGCCGGCCATGAACATGAAGGAGGGCTGGATCAGATCCCAAAACGAAACGCCCATCCAGCCGGACCGACTCACCCAGGCCGGATGCTCGAAGTGGAAGCTGAGCGATTGCCAGAAATCGTAGTCGAGCGTTCGCCAGACCGGCGCATCGGCGGGAAGTTGCGCCAACCGCGCGATGCCGAAGCCGGAGGCCGCCAGCATCACCATGATGAAACCGCGATAGGCGTCGAGCGAGACCAGGCGACGGGGCTTCGCGGTGACCGATTCCGCCGTGCCGCGCGAGGCGGTATCCGGTGTGGACTCGGTGTCCTCAAGGCGATTGGAATCTGTCATCGTGGCTTGTCCTCAAGGGAGTGCTGATCGCGTCAGGATAACAGAATGCCTTTCCGCGGGAAAGAAGGCCAACTCTCCTGGCAAGGACTGTCTTCTTCACGGTCGCTTGCGGGATACCGCCCGGTTTGCGATATTGGCCAAGAAAGGGCTTTGCGAGCCGCAGCATAGCTCGGAGGCATTGATCATGAAACGTGCCGTCTGTGGACTCCTGCTTGCCATCTCATCGGCAACGGCCGGATGGGCAAGCGAAATCATTCTCGACAACCGCAGCCCGTGGCGGAGCCGGAAGAAGCCGAGCCGACCAAGCCCCAGCCGACGCCACGCCTTCCCGCTCCGGCGCGCCGACCACCGCAGCCCACGGGCCTCGAGTCTGCAGACTCACCGCCGGCGACACTTCCCGCAACCGGCAGTGAATTCTCCTGCGAAAGCGCCTCGCCGTTGCTGGCCGAAACCAAGACGGGTGATAGAATGGAAATGGCCGAGGACGCCAATGCCCAACGGCCAATCGTTCGTCAGGCAGTTGCGCCGGCTCACGGTGAGCCGGCGATCACTTCGTGGTTCAGGAGGTCATTTACTCCACTCATTTCACTCGCGAAAACGGCAATAGTCTCGGGTTGATGACACGGTGAACTCTCAGCTATTTGTGGCAGTAGCGGAAAAACAGGGATTTTTGCCCCCGCTTGCGTCACAGCGTCTATCCGTCTAGCCTATACGAGATGAAACAAGGCATCATCACCCGGATCGACGCACCAGGTAGTTGAAGAGGAGGATTCCCATGATCCGTTCGTGGCTCGCTCGAGAAATCGCCGCTCTGCTGGTTTTGGCCTTTGCCGGGGTCGGCGCCGTGTACGGCCAGTCGGGCAAGAACCTCTCGCTGGAGCAGCTCCGCCAGAAGCGAAGCGAACTGGCCCGACAACCTCGCCGCATCATCATGAACAATGACGGATGCGACGTGATCTATTTCCCGAAGAAGGAGAAGGTGACGGTCGAGGCGTTCCTCGCCAAGCGGACCACGCCGCTGGCGGGCACCCAAGTCGGCGCGATCGCCTTCTGCCCGACCAGCTCGGGTTTCAGCTACTTCACGCACGACACCAAGGTCGGCACCGTGCTGGCCCGCTCCGGAGACGAGTTCGGCATTCAGCCCGACAGCCGCAACATCGCCCAAGATCTGATCGACCTGGGGACCGATTGTTTCGAGGCCGTGCTCCGTTTCGGCCACGAGCACGACATGGAGGTCTTCTGGTCGATGCGAATGAACGACACGCACGACGCCTCGCATCATCCCGACAAGCCGTATTACCTCTTTCCGCCGCTGAAGTACGAGCATCCCGACTGGCTGGTGGGAGATCCGATCAAGCGGACGCCCTTCGGCCGTTGGAGTTCCGTCGATTACGCCCGGCCGGAGATCCGTGAATTGGCCTTTCGCTACATCGAGGAGGCCTGCCGCAACTACGATCTCGACGGAGTCGAACTCGATTTCTTCCGCCACCTCTGCTACTTCAAAAGCACGGCGATGGGAGGTGAAGCCGGCGACGACGAACGGGAAATGATGACCGAGTTGATGCGGCGGGTGCGAACGATGACCGAAGAAGTCGGCCGCGAGCGAGGCCGGCCGATACTCGTCCTGATGCGGGTGCCGGACTCGGTCGGGTACTGCCGGGATATGGGCTTCGACATCGAGCGATGGTTGAGCGAAGGGCTGCTGGACATCCTGGTCACCACCTGCTACTTCCGGCTCAACCCGTGGGAGTACAGCGTCGATCTCGGACACAAGCACCATGTGCCGGTCTATCCGTGCTTGAGCGACTCGCGGGTTCTTGGCGAGACGCGTTTTCGTCGCGGATCCACCGCCGGCTACCGCGGTCGCGCTATGAACGCCTGGACCGCCGGCGCGGATGGTTTGCACGTATTCAACAGCTTTGACCCCAACGCCCCGATCTGGCGGGAAATCGGCGATCCTGAAGCGCTGTTGCCGATGGACAAGCTCTACTTCGTCACCGTTCGCGACGACGACCCGCAGCGGTTCCTCGCCAAGGGGCGCGAGTATCGCACCGTGCCTCACTTCGGACCCTCGCACCCGCGGCTGGTGACGGCGAGCGAACCCGTCGCGTTGCCGATCCGGATCGGCGACGATTTCGAAGCGGCCCGGCGCCGAGGGTATCGGCCTAAGGTCACCCTGCATCTCGAACTGCCGGCCATCCGCAAGGCCGGGCAACTTCACGTCAAGCTCAACGGCAACGAATTGAGCGACGGCGCGTTGGACCGGGGCTGGATCGACTATGCGGTATCGCCGTCCGCGCTGAAGCAAGGCGAGAACATCGTCGACATTGCGGTCAAGCCGGCGGCGCTCGATCCTGGCGAATGGAGCGTCACGTACGACGGCAGCGAGAAGCCGGGCCGGCCCTGGGATCGCGACCGCGGCTCGCCGCGGACGCACGAAGAACTTGTCGATGGCGCGATTTTCCTGGCCGATCGCGGCGAGGTTTCCGGCGACTACCTCTACTATCGCTACGCATGGGGCGCCGACCCCGGCGGCGACGCAGCGGTCGTAGCCCGCGCCAAGGTGAAGTCCGGGTCGAGCTTCCTCATCGTCAGCAACGGCGAGAGTGGGGAACGGCTCAGCCTCTGGCCCGACCGCATCGAACTCTATCACGACCGATCGAAGCAGTTCAAGATGGACACGACCGACGATTTCCACGAGTATCGTATGGAGTTGGCCGGCAAGGACGTAAAAGTGTACGTCGACAGTGAACTGCGAATCGACGCGCCCGGCGCACTAGCGCCTCGTGCCGGCTATTCGGTCAACCAGGTCTCGTTTGGCGCGGCCAATAGCGGGATGGTCGGAGAGGCCTGGTGGGACGAGGTCAAAGCACGCGCCAGTGGCCTTGCCTGTCGAGATCTAGTCGTGCGTGTGGCCTACGAAAAGGCCGAGTAACAAGGCGAGCGGCTGAAAGGAATCTACCCGCGCGGACGTAGCCTGACTCTCCGAGTCGGGTTCTGGAAGCCAGACCCGACTCGGAGAATCAGGCTACGAATTTCTGCCGGTCGCCCAAGCACGTCAGGCGTTCCGGCCTGCCCCCGCAAGAACATTAGGTTTGCCAGCCTGACCGCGCGTTGCTGTCAGGCTGGAGAGCCTGACGTACTTGACATCCCGCTGCCTGGCCCCTGGAAGCGGGGGGCTGTTGCATCGAGGCAAGCGGCTGCGGTGTTTCCCCGTCTGCTTCCCCCGGTGGGTTGTTTCGGCCTGCGAGCAACGGTATCTTAAATCGATTCGGCATCGTCCGCCGCGTGTTCGTATTTACCGAGTCGATTTGTCGCAGGAATCACCGTCCCATGCCCGAGTGCTCCGAACGCCACCCGCACCTGAAGCGGTCCGATCCCGAGGTCTATGCGCTGATCCGCAGGCAGGCCGAGTTGGAGTCGTCCACGCTGAAGATGATCCCCTCGGAGAACTTTGCGTCGTTTTCGGTGCTGGAAGCCAGCGGCTCGATCCTCACGAACAAGTATTGCGAAGGCTACCCGGGCGCCCGCTATTACGAGGGCAACGAAGCGGTCGATCAGATTGAGAACCTTGCCATCGAGCGCGCGAAGTCGCTGTTCGGGGCGGAACACGCGAACATGCAGCCCTATTCGGGCTCGCCGGCGAACCAGTCGGTGTATCGGGCCCTCTGCCAGCTCGGCGACAAGGTCATGGGAATGCCGGTTCCCGGCGGCGGACATCTCACTCACGGCTGGAAAGTGAACTTTTCCGGCAGCGATTACGTGCAGGTGCCCTATGGTCCGGATCCCGAGACGGGCTTGATCGATTTTGCCCAGGTTCGCGAGATCGCTCGCCGCGAGCGGCCGAAAATGATCTGGGTTGGGGCGACTTCTTATCCGCGGATCCTTCAATACGACAAGTTCGCCGAGATCGCCGACGAGGTCGAAGCGTACCTGGTCGCCGATATCGCGCACATCAACGGCCTGATCGTCGCCGGCGTCCACCCCAACCCCGTCCCCTATTGCGATGTCGTCAGCAGCACGATTCACAAGATGCTCCGAGGGCCTCGCGCGGGGTTTGTCCTCTCGCGGATCGAAGATCGCTACCAGGAAAAATACCACGGCCAGACGAAGCTGAACCTGGCCCGGCGGATCGACCGCGCGGTCTTCCCGGGATTGCAGGGCGGGCCGCATATGCATACCATCGCCGCCATGGCCGTCACCTTCAAGGAAGCGGCAACCGAGGAGTTCCGGCAGTACGGCCGGCAAGTGGTCGATAACTGCCAAGCGCTGGCCGAGGGCTTGCTGCGACGCGGTTACCGGCTGGTGAGCGGCGGGACCGACAACCACCTGCTCGTCATGGACTTCCGCGCCAACGAATTCACAGGCAAGGACGTAGCCCAAGCCCTGGCCAAGGCCGGCATTATCTGCAACTTCAACATGGTGCCCGGCGATCCCCGCAAGCCGTTTGTCACCAGCGGCGTGCGGATGGGCACGCCGGCGCTGACATCCATGGGCATGAAAGAGCCTGAGATGGACCGCATCGCCGGGTGGATCGACATCGTCTGCCGTAATCTCGGCGACTTGGACTCGTCCGCGGCTAAGCTGCGAGGTGAAATCGCCGAATGCTGCTCCCATTTCAGCATTCCGGGGATCCGAGATGAAGCCGAAGGCACGTCATCGCTTTAGTATCGGCGAACAAAATAACTGTCGGAAAACATTTGCGGAAAGGGGGTAGGGAGTCTTTTTTCCATGTCGGCCGGAAAAAGTCCTATGCATATTGTCAAGCACTGCCCGGCCGACATGGAAAAAAGACTCCCTGCCCCCTTACGTTCCACTTACGAAAGGAAAGCCGTGAAAATCGCTACCATCGAGACCTCCCAAGGCGCCATCGAGATCGAACTATTCGACGATAAAACGCCAAAAACGGTCGCCAATTTCGAGAAACTCGTCGGCCAGGGGTTCTACGACGGTCTGAAGTTCCATCGCGTGATCGATAATTTCATGATCCAGGGTGGCTGCCCTCGCGGCGACGGCACGGGAGGCCCCGGCTATCAGTTCGAGGACGAATTCCATCCGGAACTGAAACACGACCGTGCCGGCATTCTTTCCATGGCCAACGCCGGCCCAAACACCAACGGTTCCCAGTTCTTCATCACCCATGTTCCCACACCGTGGCTGGACGGAAAGCACACCGTTTTCGGTCGCGTCATCAAGGGCCAGGACGTGGTCAACAAGATCAAAACCGGCAACTTGATGAAGACCGTAACGATTCGCGACGAGTGAACGGCTTTCGTACGTCAGGTTTTCCACCTTGACCGCGCCGCAGGTTAAGCGGCCGGCAGAGGACGCCTTAGCGGTTAACAGCCCGGCTGCTCGCCCACTGTTTGTGCGCTATCGTTTGGCCTGGTGGACGGAGCCAGCCCCCGTTTTGTTCGAGCCCCTTAAATGCAATTGCCTCACCGCGGGGTAAGTCGGGTTGGAAAGCCTATCGCGATCCCTCGCACGGGGGTTTCCCCTGGATCGGGAATTCTCTTATCCCCAGGCGATCTGCCTCTGAGTAGAATGACGTCCTGGCGTCCGAGTTTCCGGGGAGATTTGCTTTGTCGTCCGACGTCCTAACCTTCGAACAGTTGCTGGCCGAGAACCAGAGCCTCCGCCGGGAATTGGACGATGTGCGGCGGGCGATGGATCTGGTGTGTCGCGGCGCGGCCTCCGACCGGAACTACCCCTATGGCTGTGATCTGGCTGTCAGACCGTGCAAATACCGCGAGTTGATTCAGAACGCCAACAGCGCTATCGTCCGCTGGCGGCGGGGCGGCGCCATTACCTTTGCCAATGACTTCGCCCTGGAATTCTTCGGCTATCGGGCCGATGAATTGATCGGCAAGAACGTGGAAATCCTGTTTCCCGAAAGGGAATCGAGCGGGGCCGATCTTTCCTTGCTAGTCCGGGACATCGTGGACCACCCGGATCGATACGCCGATCATGTCAACGAAAACGTCTGCCGCGACGGCCGGCGTGTGTGGCTGGCATGGACCAACACGCCGCTCCTGGATGAAAACGGGCAAGTGGCCGAAATTCTGGCTGTGGGAAGCGACATCACCAGGCAAAAGCTCGCCGAGCAGGCGCTCCGCAAGAGCGAAGCCGATTTGAAGGCGCTCAATGATGTTCTCGAACAGCGGGTTGCCGAGCGGACGGCGGTGGCCGAGAGACGGGCGTCGCTCCTGCAATCGCTGTCGTGCCAGTTGATTGAGGCCGAAGAACGGCACCGGCGATATCTCGCCCGCTTACTCCACGATCAACTTCAACAACTGCTGGCGGCGGCGCGAATCAAGATGGCCGTCCTCAGGCGGCGTTGTACGGACGAGGATCTCATCGCCGCCGTCGACGAACTCGACGACCTGGTCCGCCAATCGATCGACGAGTCACGCTCGCTCACCACACAATTGAGTCCGCCCGTGTTGTACGATGCCGGTCTGGTCGCGGGACTTCGCTGGCTCGCGCGGGAGATGGGCGAAAAGCATGGCCTGGAAGTGGACGTTCAAGCCGAGCCGGACGCGGAGCCGGATTGCGAAAACACCCGCGTTTTCCTGTTCCAGGCTGTCAGGGAACTGCTGCTCAACGTTCTCCGACACGCGGAGATTGATTCCGCCTGCGTCGAGTTGGCGGCGCCGTCGTGCGGTTGCACTAGAATCCGTGTTTCCGACCTCGGTATTGGTTTCGACCCCTCTCTTCTGGCTCGCCATCAGACCACCCGTGGCTTCGGCCTGTTCAGTCTCCGGGAGCGTCTTGACCTGCTCGGCGGAAGTCTGCACATTGTCGCGGCGCCAGGCCGAGGAACCGAAGTCGTCTTGGAAGTGCCCACTACCTGCAGCTCGGTGTGACTCTCGGGCTTCTCCCAGCCGTGCCTCTATCCGTGTGCATCCGGAATGCTCCGCACACGGATAAACTGAAGAACGTAACAGAACATTAACGATGCGCAATGTGCCTTTCCTGCGCTGGCGGCGGCTGCAAGTCTCTCTTGCGGCGGAGCGGCAACTGGGCTATTCTCCTCGGCCCTTATTCCTCCAACGCGAAAGGCCTGAACGTGGCACGACATCTGCTGTATGGGCTCGCTGCCCTGGGAATCGCAGTGACGGCGGCTGGGCAGGATTCCTCTGATCAGCCGCTTTCCTGGGATCGGACCGATCCTTCGGCTCCGGCGGCATGGACCGCGCCGGCGGTCCCCATTCCGCTGCCGCCCGTCGATGGCGAGCCATTCGTCGTCGAGCCGGAGGTTCTGCCCGAGACGATTGCCCTGCCGGCCGAGGCAGTTGCAGCAGAGGCACCGCCCCCTCCGGTGAAGCTTTGGGAAGGAAGTCTGGAACTGGGGCTCAACGGCACGGAGGGCAACACCCAGACCTTCAACTTTCGTTTCGGGGCCAAAGTGAAACGGAAGACCGAGTGGAATGTCTTTTCAACCGATATCGATTATCGACGAGACAGCGCCGATGGGGAGGAGACGGCCAACCGCGCCTTCCTCGAATCCCGCTACGAGCATCTTCTCGGCCAATCGCCGTGGAGTTGGTTTGTTCATGACACGCTCGAATACAATGAATTTCAAGCGTTCGATCTGCGCATCGCGCTGGATTCGGGCCTGGGCTACAGTATCCTCAAGAACGATACGACCACGCTCGTGGCCCGCTTAGGCGCCGGTACTTCTCGGGAAATCGGGGGCCCGAACGACGATTTCGTTCCGGAAGCCGTCTTCGGCGCCGATCTGGAACATCAATTGAGCCGGCGCCAAAAAATCTCCCTTTCCGGCGAGTATCGCCCCGATGTCACCGACTGGGCTGACTATCGCCTGACCAGCAAGGCGGGCTGGGAGATCCTGCTGGACGAGACCATGAACCTCAGCCTGAAGTTCACGGTTTCCGACCGCTACGACAGCACTCCCCACGGCGTGAAGCCGAACGATCTCGACTATGCGGTCATGCTCCTCTGGAGCTTCTAAGGCGGGAGTCGGCACAAACGCGCCCGGGTTCAATCGGCGCGCCCGGGTTGAATCGGGCGCCGAGAGTGCGGTAGACTAGCCGGCGACGGAAACCCGACTGGGAGCCCATCGCCATGAGCCGCATTCGACCCGACCTTTTCGTCATTGCCGCCGCAAGCGTCGTTCTCATCTTCCATCCCGCGTTGTCTTCGGGACAAGGGAACCGAGACGAAAACTCGCGCCTCGATAGCAAGTGCCTGGCCTTTCTCTCGGCCGGAACCGTCGACGGCAAAGTACGCCTTACATGTTTCAAGAGCACTCCGTTTTTCGAGGCTACCCGCAAAGAAGAGCCGAACTCGGTGAGACTGCGAGTCCGGCGGATGGAATTGCCGGATTTCCGGTTCGGCAGGGACTATGCCGAGTACTTCGACGGCCTCCCGTGGCGGGACGCTGACGTGATCTTCGAAGGCGCGATTCCCGCGTTGAACAATCGAAAATACGAGTTCACGGACGACAACGTGAGGCCAGCTCAAACGTACGCCTACTGGGTTGCCACTGATCGGGAAGAGACGCCGACCGGTCCGGTCGCCGTGCGGGTCCGCGATCCGCGAGTGTGGTGGTCGTGGGAAGAGATCGAACGGCGGCTGAACGACCTGGTTGCCAGGTTTCCCGACGTGGTGGAGGCGCGCGTGGTGGGGCGGACGGTCCACGGTCGCGTTTTGCGGGCGTTGATCGCCGGCCGTCGCGATCGAGTCCTCGTGCTGGTCGGTTCGGTTCACGCCGGCGAGTCCGGTCCGGAACTGATCATTCCGGCTTTCGAGCAAGTACTGCAGGAGCACGGCACGTTGCTTAAGAACGTCGGCTTCGCGATTCTCCCCTGTGTCAACGCGGACCAGCGAGAGCGTTTGGCTCGCGGCTACCCTCCCTATCTGAGAACCAACAGCAGCGGCGTGGATCTGAATCGCAATTTTGCCGCGGGCTGGGAGACGGTGGATTACAATTACGGGCTAATCACCACGGACCCGGACGGCATGACCTACCGCGGCCCCGCACCCGCGTCGGAACCGGAGACCGCGGCTGTGATGCGAGCACTGGAAGGTCTGACGCCGGCGGCGGTTCTTTCGTACCATCACCTGGCTTCCATTACCGGATCTACCTTCCTCTACCCGAAAGCAGCCTCGGCTGATTCAGACTATGCGGCACGATGCAGGGAACTGAATCGGGTGTACCGGGCCGCTATGACGCCCGAGGATCTTAAAGAGAAGCCGGTTGCGGCAGCGGCGGGCTGCACAGGCGGGAGTTTGCCTGCCTGGATCTACGACAACTTCAATGTCCCTGCCTGCGACGTGGAAGGGGATCGTTCGGCGATCTGTGTCAGATCTGCCCTTGACACGGCCACCTGGGATGATCTGAAGCAGTGTCAAGAGCGACACGCTCGTGCCATCGTGGCACTGTTAACCGCGATGGGAGAAGAACGGTGAATGTCTGGTCGGGGGCATGGCTCAAGCCGAGAAAACAACGCCCGTAAACGGGCGTACGTGAAAAGGAGTTCATCCGCCCCGTCACCCCGGCATGAATGCCGGGGCTAATCCGCCTGCGGCGGAAAACGGCCGTGAACGGCCGTCACCGAGGGCCATTCATGGCCCTTCGCCGCGCCGCGGCCTAGCCCCGGCATTGATGCCGAGGTGGAATGGCCCATACCGCCTACCCATCCAAGCCCGTTTACTCGCTTTTCTCCTCGGCTTGAGCCCGTTATCCGCAGTTCGCGTCGTCCTTTTCGTCGCCCACCTCGCCCTCGATCAGCCTTATCAGCCGATCGAGCACCCGCTGCCGATCCTCGTACCAGTCCTTCGCCAACACGAAAGCGGTCTTCCAGCCGAAATCGCGGAGCAGCTTGGGCCGCATCATGTCGCGCTCGAGAATGTCGGGCTGATCGTAGTACGAGGCGGTGTCGACCAGGATCCCTAGCCGGTAGCCTTCGTCTCCCGGCCGGCAAACCGCCAGGTCGCAGCGGAAATGCGACTGCCCGATCGATCGGTCCACGCGCAGCCCGCGAGCGAGCAAGGCCGCCGCGATCTCGTCGACCACCGGCTCCGCCGTTGCCTCGCCGTCCTCGGGCGCCGTTTGCCAGCGCGACATGCCGCGGAGTACCCGTTGGGCCGACTCGCCGTCGCCACCGGAGACGGCCTCGGCGTAGCGGAGGTAGTTCTTCAGACAGTTGGCGCCGTTGTTGTAATCGTTGGTAATGTCGGAGGCACGGATCGAGCTGACCACCGCCATGTGGTGCTTGGCGCGGGAGAACGCGACGTTCAGCCGCTTTTCGCCGCCGCTCTTGTTGATCGGACCGAAGTTCATCAGCATCCGCCCGCTCGGTCCGTGGCCGTAACAGACGCTCAACACGATCACGTCGCGTTCGTCGCCCTGGATGTTTTCCAGGTTCTTGACCAACAGGCCGACGAATTGCCCGTCGATTTCGCGCTCCCGTTCGGCATCGAAACGGCGTCGGAAGGCGGGATCTTCCTGGGCCAGCCGCTCCAAGGCCGACTCGATCTCCCCTTGCTGCGCCTCGGAGAAGGCGACAATGCCCAGGCTCAGGCGGCACTCGCGGTTCAATAGCGATCGGACCAGGTGCGCGATGTATTCGGCCTCGGCCCGGTTGCTGCGACGGTCGTAGACGCCGTGCTGGAGGAAATGGAAGCTGACCGACCGCTTCAGCAGTTCGCCGGCCCCCGATTCCGCCTCATCGGCGCGGGAGAACACGAGCGGTCCGCCGCGCGAAGCCGCCAGGCGCTCTTCGGGAACCGTCAGCAGTCGGCCGTCGTAAAAAGCCCAGTTCGAAAAGCTGATCAGCGACTCGCAGCGGCTGCGGTAGTGCCAGCCGAGCATTGTGGACGGAAGGTTCTTGGCGGCATGATTGAGCAGGCTGTCGCTATCGAGATCGTACTGGACCAGTTCGCCGGCTTCTTCGACCAACAGATCCTCGTCGTCTTCGCTCCGTTTGGCTGAGAAGAAATTGGTGGGCGGCAACTGCATCTCGTCGCCGACGACGATCGTCTGTTGCGACCGAAAGACGGAGGGGACTGCTTCCTCAAGCGTGACCTGGCTCGCCTCGTCGAAAATCACCACGTCGAACAATTCGGCGTTCATCGGCAGGGTGTCGGAGACGCTCAGCGGGCTCATCAGCCAGACCGGCTTAAGGTCTTTCACCACGTCGCCCGGCTCGCTGGAAACGAGGTCGCGGATGGCGCGATACCGCATCGACTTGCCGAATTCGTGCTCCAGTTCGCGGCGGCCGCGGCTATACCGCCGCTTGAACTCCTTCTGCTCGGCACCGATCTGGGCGCTCGCCAGGCCGGCCAGATGCACGTTCTCCAAAAACCGCCGCTGCGCGAGCCGGCAAATCTCGGCGGCGTTGCTCTGGAGCCATTGCTCGTAGAGCGTCTCCAAGCGATCGATGCGCCGCCGATGCGCCGCGCCGTCGAAGCGGTGCAGGGCGCGGTCCGCTCGCAGGGCCTGATCCAGGCTGCGGTCAGCGATGGCGGCCTCCAAAACCGCCGGCGGCAGCGGCAGCCGCCGCAGCGCGGTCGCCAACGGCACGGGCGTCCGGGCGAGTTCTTCCACGCAGCGGAGAAAGTCGGGCAGGCGATCGAGACTATCCCATGCCTGCGTGAGGTTCTGTCGCAAATCGTCGAGCGAATGATCCGCAACGTCGTCGAGAATCATCTCGAGCTGGGCGATCAACGACCGGAGCGGTTCACCCGCGGCGGCAATTGCCACGAGTTGGTCGACGTTGGCTGACTTGCGAAACGTCGCATGGATCCGCTGGAGCCAGTTGGGCAGCGCGGGGATCGCCTCCCGCAAGGCCAGAACCTCGGCGACGGTCTCGTCCACGTCGCCTTCGATCTGCCAGTTCTCGGCTATGTTTCGCCGATGCTCCTCGACAGCGGCGATGGCGGCGTATTCCGTCTCCAGTGCCGCGAGGACGAAGCTCCAGGTGGGCCGGACGGCGTGGGCCTGGAAGTCGTAGGATCGCTTCAGCACGGCCCGCAGCCGCCACCAGCCCGGCTTGAGCCAGGGAAAAAGGCTTGCTTCAAAGGTCTTGGCTTGCTCAACGGCAAGCGGCACGTCGGCCGCCGGCAGCTTGTGCCGCCAGTACTTCGTCATCTTGCGGGCTTCCGCCAGCGCCCGCTGCCGCCGCTGCAGCCGAGATGCCGCCTTGTCGAACTTCTTGGCCGCCGCGTCCTGCCGATCAAGGATTTCCATCTGTCCGATGCGGGCCAACGGCAGAACCCGCTCGGCATACTCGACCAGGGCCCTCGCTTGGGCAATCATCTGCCGATGTTCCCGGGCAATGCCGCTTTGGCCCAGCGCGGCCTCGACGCGATCGAACAGCACGGCGGCCGCTTCCGTCACCGAGGTAATCAGCTCCAACGGGCGGTCGTGCCCGGCAAGCCGCGGCGAGAGGAGGCTGAGCGGATGCCGCGACAAGACGCCGTCGGGCTGGATGTCCTCCAGTGCGGCCGTGAAGGCGGCAATCCGGTCGCGATTCTCCCACCAATCGGCATAGCTTGGCAACCGTTCCTTCTCGATCGGCGACAACTCCGGCTGCCGGTCGCGAAGTTCGACACAGCGGTCCAGCAGTTGCCGCAGCGGAATGCCGACCTGTGGCGCCGCATGTTGCATCGCCGCGTCGAACTCCTCCAACGGCCGCAATTCGGCCGCCAGTTTTTCCTGCAATTCGTCGCGGCGGCGGTTGGGTCTGGGTTTCTTTTCCGCTTCGGCCAATACCTCCTCGTAGGTCTGCTTCAGATCCATGAGGAACTCCCGCTTATCGGTCTGGGAGTCGTGGATCAACGCGCAGAGGCTCGCCAGTCCGCGCTGCCGCAGCCGGGCATACACCACGTCGATCGCCGCCCGCTTCTCGCAGAGGAAGAGCACCCGTTTGCCGCGGGCGACGTAATCAGCGATCAAGTTGGTGATCGTCTGCGACTTGCCCGTCCCCGGCGGCCCCTGGATGATGTAACTTTTGCCGAGATGGGCCTCTTCAATGGCCGCCGCCTGCGTCGGATCGCAGGGGACGACGTCAAAACGGTCCTCCAACCGCGGCGAGGGAGGCAGTTCGCGTTCGACAGCCCGCGGCGCTGGAGAGAAAATTGCCTCGAAGGCGGGATTCGCCGGCGGTTCGGCCAGCAGGGCCTCGTAATCGCGGACCAACGACATCTTGCGGTACTTGAAGTTGGCCAGCGTCACACTGCACAGGTCGAAACTCCAGTGGTAGGGATTCTCCTCGCCTCCTTGCTGGAAACGATAGAAGGTCCGCTCCTTCTCGACAACCGGCTCTTCCGACGGCGCCGCGAAAGTTCTCGGCCGCGGCTTTTCTTCGATCACGCTCCGCAAGTGGGAACCCGGCGCGCGGATCTTCGCCGAGAAGAGCGTAATGCCCAGCGGGTGGTAATTCGCCGGGTCGTAGCTGTAGTCGAGATCGAGAAAGGATCGCACCCCGCGGCCGGCCAGCCGCGCCCGGCGGCGGTACTGATCGAGTCGGCGGCGGGCTTTTTCGTGGATCAAGGCAATTCGCGGCCGATCGATCTTGTCGAGCGTCACCGCCGGTTCGCTCGCCCGGATCCGGGCCGAAAGATACTCGAAGAACTCGTCGAGCCGAGTCGTCGACAGATCGATCGCCTCGGGCAGGTCGATGTCGTAGAGATCCTTGAACTGGTGACGGATCACCGGATTGACTTCGGCTTCCAGCGAGACGGGCTCCAGGACATAGGTGTCGCGAATCCCCTTTTTCTTCTTCAACTTCACCGGCAAGAGAATCAGCGGCGACTCGAAGTACTCGGCCGGCTGCTCTTTGAGATTCACCCAATGCAGAAAGCAAATGGCCAACCGCAATTGGGCGAAGCCGAACTCCGCCTCGTCGCGGCGGGCCTCGGCGATGATCCGGTCCAGCACGCTCGGCAGGTAGATCGCTTCGGAAAAATTGAGATGGCTATTGAGCGAGATCGGCTTCTGCGCGACGACTGTTTTCTGCAAGTCGTCGTTCCAGACGAGGATGCGGTCGGGCCGGATGTTTTGGATGTCGAAGGTGAGGGGAACGGAAGCGTGGGTGAGGTTGACCGTCTGCATCGTGGCGCGGAAGTGGAGCAGGCGGTTGCGGCGAGAGATCTCGAAAAGCCGCTCGCGGAGCTTGCGGAGCACCACATGCTGACGCGTGCGGTTGTCCTCGGCGGCAAACGCCCCGGCGCGGGCCAGATCGAACTCCAGATCGACATCCTGCTCGCGGTAGTTTTCCAAAGCGCGGACCAGCGCGGCCAGATCCTGTGCCCGGCGCTGCCGGTCCAGCTCGGTCATGCGAACGATCGCTTGCGCCAGCACCGGATGCAGGTTGGAATTCAATGCGAAGAGGTTTCGCCGCTGGGCCACGAATCGCCGCAGGTCGGCCGGTTCGGCGAAGTCCAACCCACAAGCCATGCTGGCCAGGATCATCCCCAGGCTGAAGATGTCGGTGAGAGGATCGTGATGCTCCAGGGCATGTTCCCAGGTGACGTAGCCCGGCAGATAAACCGGCCGGGTGATCGGCAAGTCGCGACTGCCGATCGAGAGGTCGACGATTTCGGCGGTCCCCTCCTCCAGATCCATCGTCTGCCTGGCCTCGACCACGATCTCCACGACGGCCGGACTCACCGCCTGGACACGGCGAACGGCGTCGGCACGGTTTCGCAGCGGCTTTCGCTTCGCCTCTTCGAACCAGATCCGCAAGCCCTCGACGGAGAGTTCGCTCAGTCCTTCCAACGGCGCCACGGCGCCTGCCGCGTGCGCTTCGAGAACCTCGCGCATCAGCGGCAGGATACCGGCCAGGGTGTCCTCGGTGGTGAATCCGCCGGTTTGGAACCGATCGGTGAGAAACGTATGCAGTTCGGTCATGGCGATCGTATCAAGGTCTATCCGGAAACGGGGACAGGCACCCTACATCTTGTATGGCCGGTTGAAAGGGGGTCGGGAGTCATTTTTCCATTTCGGCCGGGCAACGCTTTGCTATAGGGATAGACCTTTTTCCGGCCGACATGGAAAAATGACTCCCGACCCCCTTGTTCCGCACACCGCGAGTGAATGCGACACTCATTTCTTCGCCGATCCTTGGCCGGCATCGGCCAGAATCGCTTCCTTCTCCTCGTCCAACGTATCCAACTGCTTCAGTCTCAGCCGCAGCTCTTTGCGGGCAATCTCGCGGAACCGCGGTTTGAGTCCGAGCTTGTCGGCCACCGTCAGCGCGGCCGCCAGCGGCAGGTCTTCCAGGTCGCGATCGGCGGTGGCGAAATCGAGCAGGACATAGCAGTAATAGTCCTGCATCGCCGCATCATCGGTCCGGATCGCGTCGGCCGGCAACTCGTCTTCTCGCAATGCTTCCGGCGGGACGTAATCGTCGAAGAAGAGTCGGGCGTGCGCCAATACCAACTCGCTCTGAAACCACTTCGGCGCCAGCAGCACGTCCAAGAGCCGGCGGGTCAGGCCCGCCACCTGTTTCTGCCCCAACAGATCCAACTCGTCCAGCGCGGGCTGACCCTCGATCATCGCGCGGATCTTGGCGTCGGCCTCCGGGTTGCCGTCGAACCATAGCGTCAATGCCCGGGCGCGGATGAACGCCTCCGGATGGGTCAGCTCGGCGGCCTTCGTCGGCTTCTTCGTGAAGATCTCTTCCGCTTGCCGGACGTAGCTCTCGGGGCTGACTTCATCCAGGCCGGTAGCGATCTTCACCAGCATCGAGATGCAGACGCCCGGATCGCCGGCGACGGACAGCGCGCCGCGGTCGCAGAAGATCTCATTGTAGAGCCGCAGCAGCCTGATGCTGGCAAAATGGGGCGTTTCGGCTTCGGGATCAAGAGAGAGGGCGGCGAGGATCTGATCGACGACCAGGTAATCTCCATCCCACTCCTGCCACAAGAGCAGATGGCTCAATTCGTGGGCCACCAGCGCTCGAAATTCCGGCTCCGTCAGCCGCGACCGGACCGGCCCGTGCAGCACGAGGTGAGCCTCGCCCGGGACGTAAGCCAGCGAGGCGTTGAGCCCTTCGGGGTTCTGAGCCTGGTAGATGGTGACAGCCGCGGTGAGCGAGAGCCGCCTAGCTACCTCATCGGCGATCGCGTACAACTCCGGCTGCGTATCGCGGTCGACGCGGTAGGTCGACTTGAGCAACTCGAAACGGATGGCGTCGGCCTGCTCCGCACGGACGCGGTTCGACGCATACCACTGCCAGATCTCAGGCTCCTCGGTTTTGAGATACTCCCGGATTGCCTCGTGATAGGGAAGCGGCTTCAATGCCAATGGGCTGTCCACGTTTTGCGACACGGCTAAGATCGCACCTCCTTGACGGCTACGGCATCCAAACGGTTCCTGATTATAGCCGACATTCCAACACTCGCTCACCACCCCGTCACGGTTCCAGGACGGCGAAGCATCCGAATACTTCAAAGTCGCGGCGGTTGAGCGTGACGACGGAAGCGATCCCCGCCGTCCAATACGTGGCGGCGAGCATGGTGTCAATTCCGTGAATCATCGAGCATCTCCGCCAGGAGGTCGTCCTGCGAGGTTACTTCGCGAAACCGGCCAACATCGAGGGGCGGGAGGGAGAGCCAACGGATAGGAGTCTCGGCCGGTTGGAGAAATACGACCTCAACTGCGGTTCCGTCGGGCCAGTCCACCGGTTCCGTCAACTCCACTCGCCCGTGGCGAATGATTGCGGTTGCTCGCTGCATGGCACGATTCCTCCTGCGATTGAACGTACGCGCAGCATAGCCCGTTGCTAATCCGAGAAAGGGCCTGCCACATGAATTCACCCCCATATTGTAGAGTCTTCCAACGGCCCGAGCAACCGTCCCAACTGGACGGGGAACTGACTGCACTGTGCGCAAGGCGCCCGAGTGCTCCGGCTCGCATTGCCGAAGCGGAGCAGCACCGTTTATGATTGAGGCAGTCCATCCTCTGCACTGGCAAGCCCCCAAGTGTTGCACCCCGAGCAAATGGGAGTTGACCATGCGTCACCGATTGCTCTTGCTGGTTTTCGCCTTGTTGCTCATCTCGATTGGCGACACACGCGCCGAGGAGATAAGGTCGCCGATCAAGGATATTGAAGCCCTTCGGCAGGCACGCAGGGAAGCCGCCCATCGTCCGCGGCGGATGATCTTCAACAACGACGGCGACGACGTGATCTACACCAAGAAAGCGCCCACCGCCGAAGCGCTGCTGGCGCTGCGAACCACGCCGCTGGTGGGCAGCCAGGTCGATGCCATCTTCTATAGCAACTCGCTCTGCTTCGGCGATGCCCTGCACCAGAGCCAGGTTTTCACGCCGTTTTCTTGCACCGACTACATTTTCCAGGACAACGGGCTGCCCCAACTGCTCGAGCGAGGCATCGATCCGATCCAGGTGATGATCGACTTCGGCCGCCGGCAGGGGATCGAGGTCTTCTGGGACATGCGGATGAACGACACCCACGACGCCGGACTCGACGGCTACGGCCCCTATCTGCTGCCCAAGCTCAAGCGCGATCATCCCGAGTACCTCGTGGGCACTCCTGAGAAGCCGCCCAGGTACGGAACGTGGTCGTCGGTCAATTACGCCGTGCCCGAAGTTCGCGAACTGGCCTACCGCTTCTTTGAGGAGGTGTGCCGAAAATTCAACGTCGACGGGATCGAGCTGGACTTCTTCCGCCACGCCTGCTTCTTCAAAGGCGTGGCCGACGGCGGCCTCGCCAGCCGGGAAGAGCTTGAGATGATGACCGAGTTGGTGCGGCGGATCCGCGAGATGACCGAGCGCGAAGGACTCCGGCGCGGCCGCCCGATCCTCGTGGCCATCCGTGTGCCCGACTCGGTTGAATTCTGCCGGGCGATCGGTCTGGATTTGGAAAAGTGGCTATCCGAAGGGCTGTCGGACATGCTTATCGGCACGTGCTATTTCCAGTTGAATCCGTGGGAATACCTGGTCGAACTGGGACATCGGCACGACGTGCCCGTCTATCCTTCCCTGAGCGAGTCGCGGGTGCAAGGAGAGACACGGCTGAAGCGGCAATCGATCGAAAGCTACCGTGCCCGCGCCATGCGGGCTTGGGCCGCCGGCGCCGACGGGATCTACCTGTTCAATTACTTCGACCCGCGAGGCGCCGTCTGGCGCGAGTTGGGCGATCCGCAGTTGCTGGCGCGGAAGAACAAGCTCTATTTCGTCACCGTCCGCGACGGCGATCCGGAACGTTACCTGGCGGGCGGACGCCAGTGCCGACATGTTCCTGTTCTGACGCCCGCCAGTTGCCGAGTCGTTCCGGCCGACAATGCCTGCGAATTGGAATTTCTCGTCGGTGATGATCTCGCATGGGCCGAAGGGGAGGGGCTGAAGCCAAGGGCAACCTGCCATATCCAGGCCACCGCTGCGAACGTGGAGGTAAGCATCAATGGCGAGGCGCTCAAGGATCCAAAACTCCATGACGACTGGCTGGACTTCCCCGTGCCGGTGCGGCTCTTGCGAAAAGGCGCCAATCGCCTGGCTGTCCGTGCGACGGAACCGGAGAAGGCGGCCGGCGAAGCTCCCGAGTGGACGGTCGTTTGGGACGGCTCGCAAATGCCTGCCCATCCGTGGGCGAAGATGGGATTCGTCCGGGACTGCGCCGCCGAGATGCGAGGCGACGGCCTGCTGCTGGCCGATCGCGGCGACGCCGCGGGCAGCTACGCCTATTATCAGAATCTTTCCGCGATCCGGCCGGCGGACGAGGTGGTGGTCGAGTTCCGCGTCAAGACCTTGTCGGGCTGGTGCAGCGTGTTGATCGAAAACGGCGTGAACGGCGAGGAGATCATGCTGTTGGCCGATCAGATCAAGATCCGCCACTGCGGCCTGTCGTGTCCGATGGTGACCGGCGATGCGGCCCACACCTACCGCGTCGTGATCCATCAGCAGGATATCAAGGTCTACGCCGACGGCGAACTGAAGTTGGACGGCACGGGACGTTTGACCCACCCGGCCCCAAACGGCCGCAGCGGCGTCGCCTTCGGAGGCGCCAATAGTCCTCAGCAGGGCGAAGCCGTTTGGAGTTTCGTCAAGATCCGCAACCCGGCCGTCACATGGCGAGATGCGGCCTTGTCGATTGAGTACGCCGGCAACTAAGCATCGGCGAAGAAACAAGTGTCGAACTTACCTGGGGCGGCGGTTCCGAGGGGGTCGGGAGTCTTTTTTCCGTGTCGGCAGGGCAACGCTTTCCTGTATGGATCGATCTCATTCCTGCCGACACGGAAAAAAGACTCCCGACCCCTTCCCCGCGGCGACGTCGCGACAGTTATTTTTTCGCCGATGCTAGGCGGCCTCCATTTGCCTGAGAGGCGCGGCGCAGCCGAGCGTATTTCCGTTGATCATCATGGCCGCGACGACGATGCGAAGGTGAAAGCGGGGCAGGACTTTGCGCAGAATCCGACGGGAGAAATGTGGCGGACAAGGGTCGCGTTTTTCCCGTTTCGCCAGGGCCTTGCCACCCAGGGTATCTGCAGAAGGGCGAACAGGAGCAAGGAGGAGGGAACGGACGGCGGGGCCGTTTTCGTTAGGGGCGAAGAAGGCGATCGCGGGTGAGGCCGCGCGTGGTGCCCAAGTTCGCGATTTCTCAGATCCGATAAGGTTTGGGCACCACGCGCTTTCGGGTGGGAGGGCCGCCGATTCGCAGCGGCTGGAGATCCGGCGGCAAGCCATGCGCGGGATTCCGCGGGCGTGCTGCGGATGTGAGTGAGCAGCCACTGCCGCAATAAGAACCGAATTGTCAATGAACATCGAAGCTGAGGAGGCCCGAGGAGATCGGGTTGCCGGCTTCGTTAATGGACATGCGTCCAGTATTCCAGCCCCAGCATGATGGGTGCGGCGCGGATTGTCAAGCGAGCTTCTTAGGCCACGAGAAAGAGAGGCCGCTGCGTGGCTGTGGTCTGTGGTTTTACCTGGGTAGCGCGGCGGCGAGGCAGGGGGAGTTTTTCGCCGAGTCGGGTTTTCTGCGATTTGAGTTGGGCGAGAGGCCCGGTTGGAAGAGATTGGTTGGGCAGGGTTTGCGCGGGCGGACTATGCGCGCAAGTTCGCACCGGCCGAAAGCCGGGTGTCTAAAAAGTTGCCGATCGCTATTTCAAGCAGGGCGATCCGCGGCACGTTGGAGCGTGCTGAAAACGGGGACTGGCTCTGCAACAGTCTGTATCTGTCCGTGGGACACCAGGGTGGCAGGCACGCGGCGGTCGCCACGAAATCGGCGGCACTGCAGGCGTCTGTTCGTTCTTATGCGAGCGAAGGCTGGATTCGATTGCCACCGGCAGCGTGTCATGGTAACACGGCGCGCGACGCAACGCACCGCGTTGGTGTTGCACGGGGAGCCGGAATGACGCGAACAAGCTGGTGCGGAATCGGCGGCTGGAGCCGTATCTTTCGGCGCGGCGGATGCGGATGAAGGCGGACCGTGCGTCGACGCGGTAGTTGGTGCATCAGCTTCAGGAATTCCCGGTGGGCGATCATGATGACGGGCCGGATGCGCTGGAGATGGCGGTGCGGCTGGCGGCAAGCGTATGATGGTGGGTTGGGGAGGCGGCTGCGGGTGTGAGCGGGAAAGGCGGAGAAAGAGGCTTGTCGATGTTGGGCGAATCGGGAAAGGACGACGGTTCATCGTGATGTTTACTCCTCAGCGAGGAGATCGCGAAAGGGCGAAAGAGCGAAAGCGAGAAGAAGTCAGCGAGGTTACAACTGCTCCTCCATCCGTCGCGCTGAAGCGGTCGGCATTGCTCCGCTTCGCGTGGTCGCTGTTTTGCCGTGGTCTTGCCTCAGTCGCTTTCCGCCTGGCAAAAAATCGTCAGCATTCATCTCATGAGAAGTTGAAATTGTCGGGATAGATCTATGGCGCGCGACAGTTTTAGGGTTCGGTGGCTCGTCCGGCGGTTTCCCGCCGGGCCTCAGTCCGACTCCCATAACCCACGTCTCCATAGGCCCTCCTGCGATCCCGGGCGGTCGGATTTCCCGAGTCCGGTTCTGACCTTGGCTTGTCCTCCTGCTGCCTTCCCAAAGCCAAGGAGGCTTAAATGCTGACTCATATCCACCCCTCCTGTCGCTGGTTTGCATGCAGAACTAGTTCCTCGATTAAGGGTTCTGGTGTTCCCAGTTCAATGTCTGGGCCAGCGTGCGGAACCGCCAAGTGCCCAGAGCCCCTTTGCCCGCCGCGGGCATTACCGTTGAAGTCCTGTGCCGATATGCGCAGAGAAACGAGCAGCAAGGTGATCAGCGCCAGTGCCAGCTTGACATGTCGCTTTCCATTCATGTCGCACTCGCTAACCGGTCGGTTCGCCGATCTCCTGTGAATCGGCTTCGTTCGAGGTTCCGCTGCCCCCGCTGGCTATCCATCTATGGTCGAACGGGGACTTTTCTGAAGCACGCTTGCCAATGTGGTCCTGCACTGCATCGAGGCCCGCTGCTTCAAGATAGGCGAGGCGGGACCAGGTATCATAAGCACCGAGATTTCCTGATTCGAGGCATTCGTTCGCAATTGCCGCCATGAGTGCCATTTCAAGATGCACCGGCACTACCAGCGCTCGCTTAGCGAATCGTCCTTGGCGAAACCTTTCAACCGCCGCTGCGCACTGCTCGACCGGCCATGGCAAACCCTCTTCAGTCAGCGCCCTGACGATCAGCGTCTCGATGCTGCATTCTTCCATTATTCGCCAATGTTCTTTGAGCACCTCCTCGTAACGAGGGCTGCGATTAGCCGGCGGCGCAAGCCTATTGAAAAGGACGTACAAAGCCAACATGGCGATTCTGTGTTCCTTCTTCGTCGAGGGCAAGAGGTGCTCGTATTCGTGCAATAGGCTGTTGAGATCAGCAACGGGTGTCTTCTCCGTCAGAAACTCCTGGTACATTGAAAGGAAACCGGAAAGCCGTGCCTGAGCAGTCTCAGGCTGGAATGCTTCGGTCTTCCAGATCCAATACTTCGGGGCCAGTTTCAGAGTGATAATGCCCGGCAAGTCGCTTCTCCAATTATGAGTCTCCTGTTTCAGATACTCTCCTCGCTCAATGAACTGACGAATCGCATGATGAACGACTCGGAGAAGTCCGCTCACAGTGAAATAAGGCTCGTTGTCCCACCGAAATAGGTCAGAGTCGGGCAGACGCAACATCCGAAGATAATCTGGGAGTGGCTCCAACGTGTGAACGTACTTGGACCGCACTTGATAAGTGTTTCGCAGCGCACGGGTTAGCTCGCAAGGACGGGTCGCTTGTTGCCTGCCCTTTGCCTCGGCGGTGTAGAAATCATCCGACACATGGCTTGCAACAAACTCTGTGAACCGCTTTTGCAGACGAAGATGACCAGCTTGAAGAAGAGTCGAGCGGATCTGCTGGGCTTTCTCGGCCTCGATTGTGCTCAGCAGTGTGTCAAGGCGAGCACGTATACCGTCGTCGTAGTCTTTCCAGACAGGCTCGTAAGTGTCGAACTGCTGGGACAGGGATTCCAGGCAGTAGACCAGCAGCGAGTAGCCCATATTCACGTTGTGACTCAACACGAGCAGGGCGTGGCGCAGAGTATCGAGCGTCGTGATCAGGGCGAGATACTTCTGCCGGGGCAAGCCGATGATCTTTTCCACAAGTCGGACGAAACCTTGTACCTCATCAGGTCTACCTCGATTTGATGAAGCGAAAAACCGAGGAACATACTGCTGTGGGACAAAACCATCTGACATATCCTTAGCCTGGGAGCGACAAGCCAACTCGACCTCCCATCGATCACCGCCAAAAACACACTTCAATCCAAATGTGGCGATACATTCGAACTGGCGAACGATCTCAGCATCGCCTGTCCTAATAAGGGTTGCTTGTCGCCCCTGTTCGTCTTCCTTTTCAATCTGGTTCCTGTACAGAATGACGTAGGGACACACTCCGGGGAGAAACACGCCGACTGGCTCAAGAGTGGCTATGCATGTCTCGATGGGGGCGACCCACGAGTAGTTGGCATAGGTAATGCCCTTGCCGTCGAAGATATGCCGATCTTGGCCTGTAAAGAACTTGCCGGAAATGATCTGAAGCACTGTGAATCTCTCCTTGTGCATTGTGGGCGCAAGCCGATCCCGTGGTGTGAGACAAGACGAAATGCATGCCGGTTCGCACTCTCCGGGCCGAAAGGCCGGAATTCTGCTATACGTGTTTTCTCCCCAACCTTCGGTTCACCATCTCCAGATCGAACGCCTCCGGGTCGAACCGGCCGCCGCGCCATTCCAGCATTTCCCGGTGCCGCTCGCTCTCCGAATCGTTGATCACCTCTAGGAACTCGCCGTAGCCTAGCGCCCCGCCGTCACCCGCGGGCGGAGAAGCGCCCGAGCCCTCCACGCGCACTGGGAAACTCGCCTCCTCTTCCGGCCGGAAAACCCGACTCGATCTCGACCGTGTGCCGCTAATTGTCGCTGAAGTCGTACACGTATTCAAGCTGCCGATGGCGGCTACGTGCGAGTCAAGTCGCCGCCATGCAGCGTCCACCTACTCCGTCCAATAATTCCAGATACCAGGAAAGAGCCGGGGTCTCCAAGAAAAGTACGCTTGGGAGCGTTCTGTAACCCCAAGTTTTCCCTTTTGCAGGAGACCCTAGTATGTTGCACCTTGGTATCGACCAGCACAAGCGGCAATTGACGGTGAATCTTCGCGGCGAAGACGGATCGGTGATCCTCAAACGGCAGGTGAGCACGCAGTGGGAGAAGGTTCGTGCCGGGTGCCACGGCTTGTGCTGCTGCGGTGATGCGCGTTCGTCGGCTATCTATAGGATTGTGTGCCGGGTGCCACTGCGCGTAACGCGGCCACCGTGCGCGTTCGGCGGCGATCTACGGGGTCGTGTGCCACTGCTTGGAGTTGTACGCGCCGAGCCATTGGGACCGAGCTTTCCGCAACTCCAAGCAGTGCTCGTCCAACGACCGAGCGGCTTTCCCATTCCGGCGAATCGGCTGGGAAGCCGGCACGGAGAGGATAGGCGAGTCGGTTCGCACTTCGGCACTGCTTGGGATTGTAGGCGGGGCCGTGTGTATAGGAAAACCCATTCAATCCCAAGCTGTGGCACACGAACACAGAACAGAGTGCCGCCGCCGCAACGCGGCCGAACCCGATAGCCCAGGGCGGAGCCGCCGGCGCAGCCCTGGGGAACCGGACGGCGGCAAACGACCAACAAGGCCCAGCGGGCCGTCACCCGTTGCGACGACATCGTTCATTGAATTCGATCGCGTGCGGGTCATGGCGCGAGTTCCCGGGGTGGCGGCCCGTTGGGCCTTTGCCGCGTCGAATCGGGCAAGCGGCCCCAGGGCTCCGCGGACTCCGCCCTGGGCTGCCGAGTCGGGCCCCTTCAGGGCCGTTGCCGGTTGCCACTGCTCGTGTTGCTGCGGTCATGCGCGTTTGGCGGCGATCTACGGGATTGCGTGGCGGGGTAGCCCTGCCTGCGCCAAAAGAACTCGGCAGATTCGGATGGTTTGCGTCTTGCAGGTGTGGTGGAATGGCGCGCTATTGGCATATCACACCCCCATTCAGAGCTGGAACTGCTGAGGTAACCGAGGGCTTTTCGTCTTTGCATGGCAAGATTGCCTTTGATTCTTGCCGATTAGGTGTCTACAAGCGTGATTTTATCGCGTATTATTAGTTAGTGATCGCCCGCGTCCTGTGGCAAAATGGCATGTACCCAATTTAGCGGGGTGGCTCTATGCTTATCTCATTCTCGGTCAGCAACTATCGGTCCTTCGGGGAGGAGGTGACGCTGAATATGGTGGCCAGCAACAAGCTGACGGACCATCGACACCACCTCGTACCGATCGGCGATACAGGCAGGAGTCTCGTGCGGTCTGCACTTATTTATGGTGCCAATGCCGCCGGAAAATCGAATCTGGTCAAGGCGATGGAGTTCGCCCGGCGGGTCGTCGGCCGACAGCAGCAGGACCGACTGCCTATCGCCGAGGCGTTCCGCTTTCAGCCCGAAGGAATGAGAGAGCCGAGTTCGTTCGAATTCCGATTCCTGATTGACGGGCAGGTCTTCGCCTATGGGTTCGACGTCGCGCGGCACAGGATCGTAGGCGAATGGCTGACCTTGAATAGACGCGATGATGACCTCGTTGTATTTGAACGCGACGCTCTCGGGCGCACGAAGGACGGTGACGCGGTATCCTACTTGTCCAAGAACGATCCCGAGTTGAGCAAGACGCTAGGGATCTTGCGCCAACTGCCTCTTCGCCCCGGGCAGCTATTCCTCAGCCGCGTGAATTCCGTTCCTGATGAAGTCCAGGGCACGACTCTGAGATCTGTTGTCAAGTGGATTACTGAAGACTTGAAGGTACTGGAAGCCGAACACCGCTCATGCGACCTGATCCACCGATTGCACAGCGATGAAGCGTTTCGACGGTTCAGCGAGGAGTTTCTTCGCAACGTCGATACAGGAATTACGGGGCTGCAGTTTCGGGAAGCGGAGCGCGAATGCACCGAATACGAGCGCGAGTTCATGTCGGCTTGCGGCGATGATGACGAGGCGGGGTACGAGATGTTTGAGTGTACCGGCGACATGGATGTGCGACTGAAGCCCGGGGATCCGAGCAAGGTCATCATCCGGACGCTTCTTGCCGAGCACCGCACGCCGCCCGGCCGGAGCTTTCTTCTCCCGTTCTCCGAAGAGTCTATGGGGACGCAACAGCTACTGCACTTCATGCCCATTCTCTTCAGGTCAAAAGAGGACAACAATGTCGTCGTGATCGACGAATTGGACCGCAGCCTGCATCCGTTGATCTGCTGGGAGTTCGTCAAGTTCTTCAGCGAGTTTTGCCCAGGCGCACGGACGCAACTGATCGTCACGACACACGAAGCGCATCTTCTGGATCAGGAACTGCTGCGGCGCGACGAGTATTGGTTCGTCGAAAAAGACGAAAAGCAGCAAAGTCAGTTGGTGCCTCTGTCGGACTTCAATGTTCGAAAAGATCTTCAGGTACGGAGGGGGTATCTCGATGGGCGGTTTGGGGGTGTGCCGGTCTTCGGAACGCTGGGAAGACTACGCGAACAGCTAGAATGCCAGATGGGATGCGAGAGCAGCGAGGGAACTGATGCCGCGCAAGAAACGCCCGCTTGACCGGGACATGGGAGTCGTTCGCGATGCCAGCCTGGTGATCATCGCTTGTGAGGACACCTACGCGGTGAAGCAGTACTTCGCGCGCTTTCATACTCGCAAGGTACAGTTTCATGTGCTGGCCACGGAAGGCGGGCGATCATCACCGAAAGATGTACTGGCTCGGCTGGACGCAGCCAAGAATGACTATGCGACGGAGGACGGGGATTCTTTTTGGGTCTGCATGGATACAGATCACTGGGTGGAGGCGAATCACATACGAAACCTCCGGGATGTCCTTCGGCAGTGCCGCCAGAAGGGCTACGAGGTAGCGATTAGCAATCCCTGTTTCGAGCTTTGGCTGCTTCTGCATTTTGAAGAGTATACGCAGACGACGGAAGTGCCGTGCAGTGATGTGGCTGACGCGTTGCGCCAAGCCGCTGGTAGCTACCGCAAGGACGCTTGTGACCGGTTGGCGATCGAGCCGTCGCAGGTTGATGTGGCGGTGGCGAGGGCCAAGGCAATGGACAGAGGTTTAGAAGATGTTCTCCCATCCTACCCGGTGACGCGTGTCTATCGTTTGCTCGAGTTGTTGAAGGAGCGGGATGCAATCCGTCTGCTTTAAACGTCAGGAGGCGAATGAAGGGGGCAGGTGGCGGAGTGGCCCTGCTCACATGCGGACGAGTGGCGGGGTGGCCCTGCTTGCCTCATGCTTCCGTCGGCGCGTTCGGCTGGCTCCGTGCTTGGAGTTGATTGGACGAGCCATCGGGACGGAGCTTCCCACAACTCCAAGCAGTGATCGTCCACCGACCAAGCCGCTTTCCCCGTCGAGCGGATCGGCCGGGAATTCACCGCGGAGAGGATAGGCGAGTCGGTTCGCGCTTCGGCACTGCTTGGGATTGTAGTACGGTCATTCGGTATTGGAGAACCCGTTCAATCCCAAGCCGTGGCACACGAACACGGGGTAGAGTGCCAGGGCCGCTGGCGCGGCGCAACTCAATAGCCCAAGTCGGAGCAGCCGGCGCAGCCCTGGGGAACCGGAGGGCGGCAAAAGACCCGCAAGGCCCAACGGGCCGCGACCCGGCCCAACGACGTTGTTCATTGAATTCGATCGCGTGCGGGTCATGTCAGGTTCCTGGAGTGACGGCCCGTTGGGCCTTTGGCGTGAGCGTATCGGGCAAGCGGCCCCAGGGCTCCGCGGAGCCTCCGCCCTGGGCTGCCGGGTTGGGCCCCTTCAGGGCCGTTGATCCGGTCGCCCGTATCGCAAGGCCGCGGACCGGGCGGGGTGGATCTGCTTGCCTGGCGGCACGGCGTGTGGGGAGTGCGGCAGGGTGGTGGCTGGAAATGCGGGGCGTTGGTAGAATCGAGAAAGACAGGGGAAACTCCCATGACGACCATCACGGTTCAAGAAGCGCAGGCTTGTCTTTCGGACCTCATCCACCGATTGACGCCGGGTGACGAGGTGGTCATAACCGAGAACAATGAACCCGTGGCGAGATTGGCACGCACCGAGAAGAAGAAGCAGTGGCCCTGCAAGGCGGGCAGTGCCAAAGGAAAAATCCACATCTTGCCGGAGTTCGACGAGCCGCTTGAGGAATTCAAGGAGTACATGGAGTGAACTTGCTCTTGGACACCCACTCGCTCCTCTGGTTCCTTGCCGACGATCCGCAGTTGGTTCCAGCCGCCAAAACGCTCATCGAAGATCCGGGAAACCGAAAGATTGTCAGCGTGACCACCTGCTGGGAGATCGCCATTAAGGCGGGGCTGAAGAAGCTGGATCTCGGCGGACCGGCAGCGACATTTCTGCCTCGGGAACTGGCAACGAATCGGTTCGACGTGTTGGGAATCGAGCTGCGCGGTGAAACAGGGTCGGGCTCTGCCGGCGAGCAACCCGACAACGGATGAGGGAAGAAGTGCTACTTGACGCGAAACCGCAGGGAAGCGGCCACGGCTGCAGGAACTATCCCTGATGTACCTTCTGGAAAACCAAGGTTTGATCTTCGAGGCGACCGAGCAACCGCCGCCGCAGCGCATCGCATGTTTCACTTCGCTGTGCCCGCTCCGCTCGGGTACAATCCTGTGCGGCTTTCAGAACGGACCGACTAAAAATGCGGCGACCAGCACAATCCGCTTGTGCCGATCCACGGACGGCGGGCAATCATGGCAGTTGCTGCCGGCCCGGTTCGAGACCGATTGGGAGGGCGCTGCCGGCTCGCTCAGTGGGGCGGAACTCGTCGAAGTCGAACCGGGGCGACTGCTCCTGTTTGCGACGTGGTTCGACCGCCGCGACCCGCTGCGGCCGCTGTTCGACCCAGTGTCGGAGGGGATCCTCAAATCGAAGCAGTTGCTGGCGGTATCCAACGACGACGGCAATACCTGGAGCGACTGGCGCGAGGTGCCGGTGGGCGAACTCAAGGGTTGCGCCCTGACCGGCCCGATTCTCCGCTGGGCCGACGGCACGATCGCCTTTCCGCTGGAGAGCTTCAAGGAGTACGACGATCCGCATCCGGGCCGACACGCGGCCTGGCTGTTGGTATCGCGCGACGGGGGGCAGTCGTTCTCGCCGCCGATGCTCGTGGCGCAGCACCCCGAGCACAAGGTCTACTATTGGGACCAGCGACTCTGCGGCGGCGCAAGCCTCGGCGAATTCACCGCCCTCTTCTGGACGCACGATCTGGCCGAACAGCGCGACCTCACCGTCCATCTGCGCCGCGGCGCCTTGGTTGGCGAGAGAATCATCGCTTCCGGGATCTGCGCGACACCAATCCCCGGTCAGATCGCGGCGCCGGCACGTCTGGACGACGGCCGACTCTTGGCGTTTGTCGTCGATCGCGGGCGGCCGGGCACGATGACGCTGTGGTGCTCACACGACGGCGGCGAGACATGGCCCGCCTCGGAACGATTCGTCGTCTACACCCACGACGAGCGAGCGGCGATCACCCAGGGCCGCGAGCAGATCGACTTCAAGCAGTATTGGGAAGACATGGGCAAATGGAGCTTCGGACATCCGGCGATCCGGTCGTTGGGCGGCGGCCGGGTGTTGCTGGCCTGGTATGCCGGGGTTCCCGATTGCATGAGTCTGCATTGGGCACGCGTCCGCATCAACTCGAGGTAATCGGTCACGCAGGCGGCGGGGGACTGGTCCATTTTTCGGCCGGTGGACTCATTTCGGCGACAGACGCGCTGGCCGAAAACATGGACCTGTCCCCTTCTTCTCTGCGCTCACCGTGGCGCCTTTCCTCCGAACGGCGGAGGAATGAGCGCACCGACCGCGCGAATGATCGTATCCTCGGCCTCCGGCGCCAGGCGGGCCGGTTGACCGTAGGAGACCATCGACGAATCGACCTCGTAGCCCCCCTCGTCGAGCAATCGCTTCGAACTGATGTAGCAGGGCATGCCGTTGGCGTAAGCGGTAACCCACAGCCGCGAGCCGTCCCATTCGCGTTTCAGCCGCAGCGCATAGTCGATCGTCACTTCGCCGGGCAGAAACACCATGGCCAGGTCATCGCCGAAAGTCCAGGTGGTGATGGGATAATCGAACGATTGAGGCAGCGCGCCGTCGCGGTCCAGGATCGCGAGAAAATGGCGAGCCACGTCGCGAGCCCCGAGGTGTCCCCGGTCGTTGCCCGCCTGCCGCTCGAGTTCCTCTCGGGTGGGCAACTTGCCCAAGGGCACTCGGATGGTCTCCTGCCGCGCGGCAAGCTTGGGAGACACCGGCTTCCACTCGCCTTGCAGCAGCCGATCGACCTCGCCGGCAATCTCGCGGCCGTACTGCTGAGCCAACTCGAGCGTGCCGTTAGGGTAGGGACCGACGTCGGCCCCGCAGCCGATGGTTACCATGGCGACCAACTCCGGATGGTCGGATTCGATGGCTTTTTGAGCGTAGCCCGCCCAGTCGCCGTGAATCGCGTTGAACGAGCCGCTCGTCGTCGTGCAATGGCAGGCATAGTTGGCTACCACTCCCACGGGCCGCCCTTTCAAGTCGGTCACTCGCAACACCGGCAGACCAGGATCGACCGGCCCCGGCGATTCGTTCGCGTCGCCGCGGACGAACCCGACCCACTTGCCGTTCTCCAGCCGCCGCCGGTTGCTGCCGAAGTTTACCGCCCCCTGGCTCCAAGACAGGAAGCCGGGTTGCCGGGCGGCCAATGCCTCCAGGGCGACCTTTTCGAGGCGATCGGCCAACTGGCGGCGATAGCGGTCCATGCGTGCCAGGTGTTCCGGCGGCATGGCCTTGGTGTAGTGCCATGGGGCGAACTCCGGCAGCAGCGGCGCGGAATGGTCGTGGGTCGAGGCAACCACGCAGCGCTCGGGGCGAACGCCGGCCCGTTGCTTGAGCCTCGCCGCCAACTCCGCCGTAAGATCGGCCGTCGCGCTACAGTTATCCAACACGATCCATACCGCAGGCCCTTCCCCTCCGTCGCCGCCGATGGCCAGCGCCTTGCCCCACAGTCGTTCAACGGTTTCGGTCGCCTCGTCCATGCGGCCCGCGTAGCCGGCCAAGCGCACGGGAAAGTCGGGCGTAATGTCGATCCTGGCCATTCCCACCGGCACGGCGCCCTCGGGCAGCGCGGCCTCCGCGGCGACGCTGGAACTCATAGTGATACCGATCAGCAGAACCACCTGCCCTATTCGCCAAGCCTGTTGAAACATTGCATTCTCCTCGTTCTCGCGGTTCGAAGGTTTTCTAGGGATTGTCTTTCGAGTCGTTAGGCAGCCCCCATGGCCAGATACACTTTGCGGACAGCCGCGATCACATCAGCGACGTCTTGCTCGCTGTACTTCGGACCGATGATCACTCCACCATGGCGGCCGAGGATATCGATGGTTCGCGGGCAGCATTCGGCGCCGTAACGAATGGCCTGGCCTTGGGGACTCCGAAACGTGGGCCAATCGGGGTGGATCGTCGCCTTGTCGGCCACGCGCGGGCTCACGGGCAAGATGGCCGACCCGCCTGGCCCGTTGGCGGAAATGCCTTCGGCCCGCACGGCGCGGAGGAACCGGTCGCGCCGCTCGGGGGTGCCCATGTCGAGGAAGATTCTCATTCCCAAGTCGCCCTCGATGTCGCCCGACTTGCGGAGTTTCAGTCCGGGCAAGTCGGCAATCCCTTCGCGGACCTTCTTCGCGTTGGCCCGCAGAGCCCCGCAGATCGTCTCGAGCTTTCGGAGTTGCCCGCGGAGCACGGCGGCGGTGAATTCGTTCATGCGGAAGTTGCAGGAAGCAAAGCCGGCCAGAACCCCTTTGCCGATCGACTCGTTGCAGGTTCGGCCCGCGCTGCCCACGTCGTGAAACCGGAACGCGCGCTCGTAGAGCACGGGATCGTTGGTAACGACGGCGCCGCCCTCGCCCGAGGTGATCGTCTTGCTCAGTTGAAAGCTGTTGATGCCGATGTCGCCGATCGTTCCGACGTACTTGCCTTTGTACTTCCCGCCGGCGCACTGGGCGCAGTCTTCCAGAACGCGGATCTTGTGTTTTTTCGCGATCGCGAGGATCGCGTCCATATCGCAGGGGCAACCCTCCAGATGCGCTGCGATAATCACCTTGGTTCGCGGCGTAATGTGCCGCTCGATGTCGGCCGGATCGATACCGAACGAATCGTCGATCTCGGCGAAGACGGGAAGCGCGCCGGACAACACGATCACGTCGTAGTCGGCGTACCAGTTCCACGCCGGCAGAATGACTTCGTCGCCCGGCCCGACCTCCAGCGCCGCCATGGCCGCATAGAGAGCGGTCGTCCCGGACGTCACCCCGATGGCGAACTTCGCGCCGAGATGGGCGGCGTACTCCTGCTCGAACTGCACTACTTTGCCGCCCTCGCGGCGGAACGGCGAACGCGAGCGAAGCACGTCGAGCAACTCCTGCTCCTCGACCTCGTCGTAAAACTGGGTGCCGTACGGCCCCGAACCGAGGCCGCCGGACCGCACGGGCGTGCCTCCATCGATGGCAAGTTTTTCCGGCTTATCGGCCAAGAAACCTGCCAGGGCCGTGCCGGACCCGATCACAGCCGACGCGGCGCCCACGGCGCCCATCGTTTCCAGAAACTCGCGGCGGTTCGTCTTTCGCTCGGTCATCGAACGCTCCTCGACATGAAACAACGCAGGGTTAAAAGGGGGAAGCTATGTCGTCAGTCTATCCTCAATGTGACGGCCCGTCTACGCAATCGGTTCCAGCGAAGTCGAAGATCGTCGGCACGATTCCGCCGCATCCCAATCCCGCGGATTCCAGACGAAACCGGCGGCAGTCGCGAAATACGCGAGCGATTCGGGGATGAACTCGTCCGGGATGTTTTGCATAGCCGTCGGACATCCTCGTGTTGAAATGGACGCCCTCGAAAGCGAGTTATCCTGTAGGCTGGGCGCCGAATGTCGCGCGAGGGTCGGCGGAGTCCCTGCTTCGCAAATGCTTGACAGCGGAGGGGTAGCCGCTAGGATGCGGCTAAGAAGCGGACACGCTGTCTGGCACGGTTCCTGTCAGACAACGTCGCTCGATCGGCAAGTTACTTGGAAAGCTCGGCACGCGAGACTGCCGGCATGCAACCCGATACGATTTCCGTTCGAGTCGTTAACGAAGCCGAGATTGACGCCGACACGGCGGATTTGACGGTCGTCGTTGAGGGCAGTTCCGTCTTTTCAGGGTCCGAAGCGTTCAAGAAGGCCAAGGAGTTGCGGGCCTTGATTGATGCTTTGAAGGAAGCCGGAATAGCATGGAAAGCGCTGTCGTTGTCAGCCATGTTGAGCGTTGCGCTGTCCTGACTGGCGTGGAGGCTCGGAGAGCCAGGATGGGTCAGTGTGGCGCGAGCACTCGTGTGGCCAGGCTCATTGCTGCAATCGTTTGTGCCGCCGTTGTCCAATCCGGCCTCGGAGAAGGCGAGCCATTGTCTCTGCCATGCTCTCTCGGCGGCTCATTTTTTTACCGGCGCGAGCGTCGGGCGATTGCCCTTGGACGCCATCACGACCGACTCCGACTCGGACGAATTGGCCGGTTCCTCGGTCGCGCTTGCCGCAGGCGCTTGCTCCGATTGACTAGGGGACGAGGAAGTGGCGGAGGAGGCATTGGCGATGCTGTAATAGTGCGTGGTTTCCTCGCTCACCAGTCGAGTTCCCAACGGCTTGCAGGAAACTTCCGCGCGACAGACATGATTGCCCGGCGCGTCGGCGCGAGCGCGGACTTTCAGTACGAGATTCTCTCCGGCAGCCACGGCCGCAATCGGATCGAACACCACCTGTCCCGCGCCGATGCGATTCCGGCTTCCTTCGGCGGCGACCGGTTCGACACCGTAGGAAAAATAGACAACCACGTCGACGTTCTCGGCCGCCTTGGTGCCGCGGTTGTGTATTTCCAATTCATAGACCGTCTCCTGACCGACCGGTATCGGTCCGGGAGGATCACTGACGGTCAGCGCCAGGTCGGCCATGGATTCGATCTGGGTCGCGGCGTCGCCGGAAGCCGCCAGGTCGTCGTTGGCCTTGGCCGAGACGTCGATACGGCCGACCCCGGCTGTCTGGAGATTGCAGGTCAGAAGCAAAACCACCTCGCCGCCGGGACTGAGGCTTTCGGCAGTCCAGGTGACCTTCTTGCCGCCGGCATTGGGACGGCCATCCTGGAGACTGGATACGTATTGTATTTCCGGCGGCAGCGAAGCGGTGACTTCAAGGTTCTTCGCCGCGGCGTTGCCGGGGTTTTTGACGCAAATTCGGTAGGTCACGTTGGCGCCGACGTACTGAATCGCGGGCGCTTCCACCGCCACGGCAAGTTCGGCCCGGCGGACCAGGATTTTCTCCGCCAGGTGTGCTTCGACGCCCCCTTCGGCTTGCGCGTCGACTTTGATTGTCAGGGCGCCGCTGTGCCGAGCGGTAAGTTCCACCTCCACC
Source organism: Rhodopirellula sp. (assembly GCA_012728855.1). Taxonomy (GTDB): domain Bacteria; phylum Planctomycetota; class Planctomycetia; order Pirellulales; family Thermoguttaceae; genus JABWBD01. Next base: position 46,544 of record JAAYEH010000046.1, read on the forward strand.
ACCTTCTTCTCGCCGGCAGCCAGGTCGCCGAACTGGTGCGTGGCAGGCGGTCCCTGGGTCGGCCCCATGGGGAAGAGCGAAAGAACCACGTTCTCCGCCCCGCCGTTGCCCGTGTTGGTGATCTCCAACCGGAAAGCCTCCGCTTTGCCGTAAAGCACTTCCCGCGGCCCGTCCAATTGCATCGCCAGGCGCGCTTCCTGTACCTCGATAACGGTCTGCGACCTGGTGGGCGTATAGTCCCATTTGACGCTGAGGTCGAGCGGTCGACTCTCGCGGGGCACGATCTTCAACGCGAGCCTTTCGCGCCCTTTTGCTTCCAGACGACCGACCTGCCAACGGAGCTGATGAGGTGCCTCGGCAGAAGCCGGGATGGAGTCGATCGAACCGGCGCTCGGTTCCGTGCCGAGCACGTCGGCCCAATCCGGCAGGTCGACCGTTACCACGGTCTGATCGGCGGCGACCTCGCCCGCGTTGCGGATCGACAGGTCGTACGTCGACGGCTTGCCCACCGAAATTCGCTTCGGCCCGACCGTTTCGACGCTCAGCAACGGCCCTTGCCTGGCGAAGAGAACGTTGCCGCTGTTGGTCGATGCCGTCGCGTCGCTTGTCGGGACTTTCGTTCGGATGGGCACCAACTCGCTTGTCGGGGAAGTTGGGCTCTGGCTCCCGACCGTAAGCCGGTCCGTCGTCTGGTCCCTAATGGACGACGGAGTGTTCACGCCGACCTCGGGCGTTGCGGTTTCAGCCGCTGTGTCGGTGGAGGACGACTGCCTGGACGGATCCAAGACGTCGGCCAACGTGCCGGCATTCTCCGTGCCTTGGATGCGGCTGGCGATGCGGGGACTCGGCGTTGCACGACTCGGCAGGGATGCGGCACGGGGCGAGTTCTCGGGAACTGTCTTCTGAACCAAGTCAGATTGGATGGAAACGGTCTCTGAAGTCGGGGAATTGCCATCAATTGGGGTTGGTCGATGCACCGGCGCGAGCGTCGGTACGGGTGGCGACCGCAATGCGGCGTTGGACGACGTCGACGGCGGCGTTACGCCCTCGCGGACCGCGGGCGACGGAATCTCGTCGGCAGAAGGTTCGCGTGTGGACGGAAAGATTGAGCCCCGCAAGGCCGTCAGACGTTGATGAAGTGGGCCAATGCCGGGCAGGATGGAGGTTGGCGACTCGCGAGGCGCGGACACCGCTTCCCCCTGGGGAGCTTCGACCACCGTTCGTCGATCGGCGAACTGCGCCGCCTGCCGCCCTGTCGGCGCGTTCTCACGGTTTTCCGACCGAGCAACCGATGCCACATGGTTGCTGGCCGTAGAAACGCCCGGGTTGGAACGGGATGTCGCAGCGCCGGCGGCGCGCTGGTTTGCCGGCGGTTTCGCGCTCGGCTGACGAGATCTCTGCCGTTGCTGCACTGGCCGAGGCCCGAACAGAGCTTCCGTGATTCCGTCGAGCAGGCCACCGACCCCTTCTGCAAAGACCGGTGTGGTAGCCGATAGTATGGCCCAGGAAAGGAGGAGTGCCAGGACGATTCGGTAACGCATGGAAACACCTGCCCGTGCTGAAAGCAAAACGGATTTTCATCATGCGGTATCGGAAGAAATGATTTTGAGGGTTTAGCCGACTTTGCAGATTCTACGGTCGCTGGCCAAAATAGCTGCTCAGCGACCGAACCCTGTCTACCAGGTAGGCCGTCACCCCCGCCGTTACCAGCATCGCCACGAGGAAGACGACATGCCGGTCCCAGGCCGGGTCGAAGCGCTGCTGTAAGTCGGGGCGCCGATGGTAGAAGTCGACTAAGAGCACGCCGTAGCCGGCCATGCATAAGGCGGTCATAAACCACACGAACCGCACACGAAACCAAAGCCCCGACGCGACAATTAGAAGGGGATATCCAACCACCAGTGGGCTGGCCGCGCCATCGGCGACCAGGAGAACCGCCAGCATGAGGCAAGAGTCAAGTGCCCCCCAAAGGAAGCGGGCAGGAAACGACCACCTCTGAAACTTCAGGCATTGCTGCAACGCAATCGAACTGATGACCCAAGCGGCAGTCAGCAGGGTAATTTCTGTATGGAACCAGGCGGGCACGGTATCCAGTGAGTAATTCAACAGTTCCACCAGGTAGAAGACCGCCAGCGCGGCCAGTCGCGAGGCGAGGGCCGGTTCGCGTCGCGTCCATGACCAGAGCCGTTCGACCGGGTTGGGCGGCTTCACGGCGAGGGCTTCTCCCCGGCAAAACCGCTCCAGGTCGTCGGCCACCTCGTCGGCGGATGAATAGCGGTCTGAAGGCGACTTGGCCAGACATGTCAAGCAGATCAACTCCAACCCCCGCGGAACCCGCGGATTGAGTTGTCTGGGCAAGCTTGGCTCGCGGCTGAGCACCTGCATGAGCGTGTCGAGCGCGTTTTCTTCCGCAAAAGGAGGCCGGCCGGTGAGCATTTCGTAGAGAATGGCTCCAAGGGCGTAGACGTCGGCAGCCGGTCCGATGGCATCGCCGCGGCCCGACGCTTGCTCCGGTGCCATGTAGCTGGGGGTTCCGGCAATCACGCCGGTGGCGGTGCCATCGGACCCTGGTGTTAATACCTTCGCCAGGCCGAAATCGGTCACGTACGGTTCGTCGTCGCCATCCAGCAGAATGTTCGACGGCTTGAGATCGCGGTGAACGATGCCGTGGCGGTGAAGATGGGCGACGGCCCGCGAGACCTTGGCGAGAATCCGCACGGCCGGATCGACGTCGAGTTGCCCCGCCGCCAGGCGTTGGGCAAGGCTGACGCCCTCGACGTGTTCCATGGCGAAGTAGTGTTGGCCGTGGATCTGCCCGACCTCGTGGATGCGAACGATATGGGGATGGCTGAGTCGGGCGGCAGCTTTGGCTTCGATCAGGAATCGTCGCACGTGCTCCGGCGACGCAAGACGGCCGGCCAGGATCATCTTGATGGCAACCGTTCGGTCGAGCGACTTCTGCCGCGCTCGGTAGACAACGCCCATCCCTCCCCGGCCGACTTCCGCCAGCAATTCATACGGTCCGAAATCGCAAGGCAGTCCGGTAACGGATTCCCCCTCGACGGTTGTTTCCGCTGTCGCGGCGGCACCGGGCGACGGCGCCAATCGATCCAGCGCTTCGAGGCAGTCAAGGGCCGACGCCAGGCTCGGGTGCTCTTCGAGCAGCGCGGCGCGATCGACGGATTGCCCGGCATGAAGACGATCGAGGTAGTCGTCCAGCGCATCGAATTCCCCACCGTCCTCGGGCCGCTCGTCCATTACTGGTCGCCCATCCCCTCTTGGAGCCGCTTGATCGCTCGCATCCATAGCATCTGCACGGCCGGTCGGCTCCGACCCATTTGCTCGGCGACCTCGTTGAACGGCAGTCGCTGCAGGTTTCGCAGCAGAATGACTTCCTGGTAGTCGGGCGGGAGTTGTCCCAGCGCCGCGGCGACCCGAAGTTCGTCGTCGATTCGCAGCAGTTCCTCGCTGGGTGTGCCGCCCGGAGCAGCCGGCTCCGGCGCTCCTCGTCCATCCTCGCCCGATTCAGCCCCGTCGCGAAACCGGACTTCCCGGCGAACCTGCCGTTTCGCCGTACCGTGATACTGCCGCACAAAGTCCGCCACGTTGTTGGAAAGGATTCTCCGCAGCCAGGCCATCCACTGCTTCTCGGACTCGCCTTCGAAGCGGTCGAAGTCGCGATGCGCCTCGAGCATGGTTTCCTGCACCAGATCGGAGGCGTCGACCTTGACTCGCAACCAGGTCTCCACCTGAGCGCGGGCAATCAACCCCAGATAGCTCCGGCACATCTCGAACAACTGGTCCCGGCATGACGGGTCGCCTTGCCGGGCTTTCTGAAGCAGGTCGCGGATTTCCGAGCGGTCGAATTCGGGCATCGAGAGAAGGCAGCGACAACGAGGGCGGTTGCGACGATCGGCAGGGGCTTCCGGGCAAGCGAACGCCCTTCTGAATTCTACCGCCAGCGGGGGAAGGCATCAATTGCGAGTCCATCAATCGCGAAGATCGAATCCCAGCCCGGCTTGATCCGTGGGAAAGAGGGTGCCGGCGCGAAGGCGAACCGCGCCGTCGCCGGGATCGCCCACCAGCCCCAGATGGCCATCGAGATCGGCATAGGCGATGCTTGCGTCGGCCAACGCGAAGTGCAAGCCGGCAGCAATACCCAGGGCCGATTCGTCCATGCTGCCGACCATTACGTCGAGCTTCGCCGCACGGGCGACCGCACAGATCTTCAGCCCTTCGGCGATCCCGCCTACCTTCATCAGCTTCACGTTGAGCATGTCGACCAGATTGTCGCGAGCCAGCCGAAAGGCCCCGCGAAGCGTGGTGACGCTCTCGTCGGCCATAATCGGCACCGATCCCCGACTGGCTACTTGTCCCAGCAGGTCGGGCTCCGCCTGAAAGGTCGGCTGTTCGAGCGTTTCCAGTCCGGCGCCGCGGGCTTGGTCGATGAACCAGAGGGCCTGCTCGGCCGTGTACCCCTGATTGGCGTCGAACCGCAGCCCAATCTCGCGGCCGACCGCCTCGCGGACCTGATGGACGCGGGCAACGTCGGTCTCGACATCCAGCCCCCCCTTGATTTTCAAAGCCTGAAAACCCTCCGCCACGAAACAGCGAGCCTGCCGGACGGTGCCTTCGACCGACTGAATGCCGATGGTCACACTGGTCCGCATTGATTCGCGGTATCCTCCCAGCAGTTTCCAGAGAGGCAGGTCGCAGCGTTTGCCGAGGATGTCGTACAAGGCCATGTCGACCGCGGCCATCGCGGAAGGCTCGTCGCGCAGCGCTGGCCAAAGCCGCTCCCGCAACATGGCGGAGCGGAGCGGGTCAGCCCCCTTCAACGCCGGTTCGACCATGGTCCGCAATGTGTTCAGGACGCTCTCGGCGGTTTCGCCGGTGGCCTGCTGATCGGGCGCTGCGCAACCGCAGCCGACGATCCGCCGGTCGGTGGCGATGCGAAGGAAGACGTTCGTCGTCGCCTCCAGTACATCGTAGGCGGCCGTATACGGCTCCGTCAGCCGCATCGTCACCGCCCAAGCTTCCACCCGAGTGATCTTCATTGCCGTGCCTCGACCGGTTCCCGTCCACTGGGATTCTGTTTAGCCGAGCGGGAACAACGTGTCAATCGGCTTCCGTATTCCGCGGGGTGAAGTATAATCGGCAGGCGAGCCTATTTAAAGGAGGTATCTGCCATGTCCGCGATGCGTTTGCGAACGATGAACGAGCGGGATTGTTCCGAGGTGGCCGAACTGATCTGCGTATCGACCAACTATTGGTATCAGGCCCGCGGCGGTCCGGTGATTTTTCCGGCGGGGCCCGAGGCCACCGACATCTATTTCCAAGTCTACGAGGCGATGGACCCCGGATGTGGCGTGGTGGCGGAAAATCCCGGTAACGGGCGGCTGATGGGCTCCTGTTTCTTTCATCCACGGCCCCGGCACGTTTCGCTGGGCATCATGAACGTGCATCCGAACTACTTTGGCCGGGGCGTCGCGCGGGCGTTGCTGCAGTTCATCATCGACTACGCCGACCAGAACGATTGCCGGTCGCTTCGGCTGACGCAAAGCGCGATGAATCTCGACTCGTTTTCACTCTACACCCGCGCCGGGTTCGTTCCCCGCTGCGCCTACCAGGATCTGCTGATCCACGTGCCCGCCTCCGGATTACCGCAAGAGGCGGAGGGCCGGATGCGGGTTCGCCCGGCGACGGAAGCGGATGTGCCTGCAATGACCGCCCTGGAGATGGAAGTCTCCGGGATCACCCGCGAAAAGGACTGCCGGCACACGATCGCCAACCGGGAAGGGATTTGGGAAGTGCTGGTGATTGAGGGGCCGGACGGAATCGACGGCTGGATGATTTCGGTGAAGCACGCCGCCATGAACATGCTCGGCCCTTGCGTGGCGCGGACGCAGCAACAGGCGGCCTCGCTGATCGGGCAGGCACTGGATCGATTCCGCGGCGGGTGTGCGGTGTTTCTCGTGCCGGTCGATTCCGCGCAGCTCGTGCGGCAAATGTACTCCTGGGGAGCGAGGAACTGCGAACTACACTTCTGCCAGGTCCGCGGCGACTTTCAGCCTTTTCAAGGCGTCAACATGCCGACCTTCCTGCCGGAGACCGGCTGAGTGGCGTCAAACGGTGAGGCGCCGAAATCACCGCAAAACCGGAGATGGTCATGCCCGAACCTATCCGACCAAAGCCCGCAGAGCAGGACAGCGATTATGACGGCGCTTGGAAAGAGGCGCTCCGCCTGCACTTTCGTGAGATCCTGACGGTGTACTTTTCCGCCATTGCCGCGACGATCGATTGGAGCGTCGCGCCGCAGTGGCACGACAAAGAACTCAGCCAGGTACTCGCGCAGGCCGGACATCGCGCCGGGCTGGTGGACATGCTCGTCAGGGTGCGATTGCTGACAGGCGACGAGCAATGGATCTTCTTGCATTTCGAGGTGCAATCGGCGAGGGAAACCGGTTTTGAGGTTCGAGTCGCCCGCTACAACGGGGGTTTGTTCTGGATCTTCAAGCAGCGCGTGGTCAGCCTCGTAATTCTCGCGGATTTGGACGAGCGTTGGCGGCCGAGCGAGGACGTGTTTCGCTTGGCAGATTTTGAGAGCCGACTACGATTCCCCGTATGCAAGCTGGTGGAGCGAGTAGACCACCAGTGGGGTGGGAGCGATGCCTCGCTTGCCGTCCAGATCGCTCGGGCGCAGATTGCGGCCCTGCGTACGGCCGGAGACCCCGATGGCCGATACCTTGCCAAGTGGCAGGTGGTGCGAAATCTGTTTGATTTTGGATATAATGCGGAGGAGTTGCGGGAAATCTTCCGCTTAATCGACTGGATGATGCGCCTCCCAAATGAACTGAACCGCAAGTTCGAACGGGAACTCATTGCTCTGGAGGAGAGTCTGAACATGCCTTACATCACTTCAGTGGAACGGATTGCAGAAGAACGCGGTGAAGCACGCGGTGAAGTGAAAGGCGGAGCGAATGTCCTGCTGAGACAGCTTGCCAGGCTTTGTGGTCCACTCCCCGCGAACCTCCAGCAACGTGTGCGCCAATTGCCCGTCGACGGGCAAGAAATGTTGGCGGAGGCGGTGTTTGATTTCGGCTCGTTGCAGGATCTCGAAGCCTGGCTTGATTCACACCAGCAATCCTCGCAGTAACACGGCCGAACACTCCCACTCTCCCTTCTATACCATCTATACCACAGGCCGGAGGATTTTGCGGACATGCCCGCCTACCGAACACCTATCGAGAAACAACCTTTCGGCTTCACCGCCGACGGTTCCTCAGTCGACCGCTACACCCTCCGCAACAACAACGGCCCTTCCGTTTCCCTGGTCAACTTCGGCGCCACGGTCACGGAACTGCACCTTCCCGACCGCAAAGGAGACTTCGACGACGTTGTCCTCGGCTTCGACAACCTTGCCCAGTACGAAACGCAAAGCCCGTACTTCGGCAGCACGGTCGGGCGCGTGGCGTTCCGCATCCCCGGCGGCCGTTTTGATCTGGACGGCCGGACGTACCAACTCGAATTGAACCGCGCCCCGCATCATTTGCACGGCGGCACGAAAGGCTTGAGTTGGGTCGTCTGGCAGGCGGAACCACTCGACACTCCCGACGGTCCGGCAGTGCGGTGTACCTATCACAGCCCGGACGGCGATCAGGGCTATCCCGGCAACCTCGACGTCGCCGTCGTCCACACGCTCACTAATCGCAATGAACTGAAGATCGATTACACCGCCACGACCGATCGTGCCACGCCGGTGAATCTCACGCACCACGGCTACTTCAACCTTGCCGGGGCCGGTTGCGGCGATGTGCTCGACCACGTCGTCTGGATCGACGCCGATCACTACACCCCCACCGACGATTCCCTCACGCCTACCGGTGAAATCGCCCCGGTGGCCGATACCGTCTTCGACCTCACTAAACCGGTCCGCATCGGTCAGCGCCAGGCCCAAACCGGCGGCTTCGATCTGGCCTACTTGCACAACCATACGGGCGGATCCCTGGAACTCGTCGCTCGCGTCGAGGAACCCTCCAGCGGACGCGTGCTCGAAGTGCTCAGCACCGCGCCGGCGGTGATCTTCTACACCGGCAAATGGATGCCGGAAAGAATGGAGGGCAAACGGGGCCGGATCTACGAGAAATTCGGCGGCCTTTGCGTCGAGACCGGGCATCTGCCCGACTCCGTCCACCATGAGAACTTCCCTTCGATGATTCTCCGGCCCGGGCAAATATATCGGCAGACCTGCGTGTATCGTTTTTCCACGAAGAGCTAACCGAGGCAGACGCCCGAGATGGATCCCCAACTTGCCCTGGTCATGCCGGTCTACAATGAGGAAGAGATCATTGTCCATGTCGTGCAATCCTGGCGCGACGAATTCGACCGTCTCGGCATCGCGTTTCTGATGATCGTGCTCAACGACGGTTCGACCGACGGCACTCAGACGCAACTAGAGACCTTCCATGCCGACGCGCGGATCCGAGTCGTCAACAAGCCCAACAGCGGCCATGGGCCGACGATCCTCACCGGCTACCGGCAGGCGGTCGACATCGCTGCTTGGGTCTTTCAGACCGACAGCGACAACGAGATGCGCCCCGAGCACTTCGGAACGCTCTGGCAGCAGCGAGAGGAGTACGACGGCCTGTTTGGAATCCGCCAGGGACGAACCGCAGGCATGGGCCGCCGGGCGATCACCGCGGTATCGAAAGGGACGGTCGCGCTGCGGTTCGGCCGCGGCGTGGTCGACGTGAACGTTCCCTACCGCTTGATGCGATCCGAGATCCTCCGACCGATCGTCCAACGAATCCCCGAGGGCACCTTCGCCCCGAACGTGATCATCTCGGGAGAGTTCAACCGTAGCGGCGCCCGGATCGTCAACGTGCCGGTCCCCTACGAGGGCCGAACGACCGGGACGGTTTCCATCGTGAAATGGAGACTCTGGAAAGCGGCGATGCGGTCGTTCTGGCAAACGCTGACATATCGGGGACGAGGATGAAGGATGGCTTCTAAACCGGCTCCGGCCAAGCGGTCCCCGTATCGAGCGGCCGGCCCTATCGTGGTTCTCGGAGCCGGCCCGACCGGCCTTGGGGCAGCGTACCATTTGGACCGCGCGGCCTATGACGACTGGCTGCTTTTTGAACGGGAAAGCGAGGTCGGCGGGCTGGCGAAGAGCATCCGCGATGAAGAGGGTTTCACCTGGGACATCGGCGGCCACGTCGCTTTCTCGCACTACGGCGTCTACTCCAGACTTCTGGACGAACTGTTCGGTGCGGATGGTTGGATTGAACATCAGCGCGAAAGCTGGATCCGGCTATTGGGCAACTGGGTGCCGTACCCGTTCCAGAACAATCTCCAGCGTCTGCCCACGGACGTCGCCGCGAAATGCCTGGAAGGGTTGATCGGAGCGGCGACGGAGCGCCGCCCGCGCCGGTTCGCCAACTTCGAGGAGTTTATCCTCCAGACGTTCGGCCAGGGAATCGCCGACGCATTCATGTTACCGTACAACTTCAAGGTCTGGGCGCATCCGCCGGCGATGCTCGACGCCGGCTGGATCGGCGAGCGCGTGGCCGTGCCCGACCCCGTCCGCGTCGCCCGCAATCTTGCCTTGGGCCAGGACGACGTGAGTTGGGGGCCGAACAGCACCTTCCGCTTCCCTCGGCGAGGCGGCACCGGCGCGATTTGGCGGGCATTGGCCCAGCGACTCCCGCGGCAGCGTATCGTCACCGGTTGCGGGGCGGTGGCCATCGACGTCGATGCCCGCACCGTCCGTCTGGACAACGGCGAGACGCACGCCTACGAAACGCTCATTACCACCATGCCGCTGGATGAACTCGCCCGGATGACCGGCCGCAGCGACTGGAGCGACGCCGCCTCCCGCCTGATTCGCTCGACCGTGTACATCATCGGCGTCGGCATCGAGGGGGAGGCCCCGCCGCACCTTCAGTCGAAATGCTGGATGTATTTTCCGGAGAGCAACTGTCCTTTCTATCGCGTGACCCACTTCAGCCTGTACAGCCCGAACAACGTTGACGACATCCGCCGCCACTGGTCGCTGATGTGCGAGGTCTCGCAATCGGAGCACAAACCGGTCGATGCCGACCGCGTGGCGGAAGACACGGTTCGCGGGCTGGTGGCCGCCGGGCTGATCGATCGGCCCGACCGCGTGACGCACACCTGGGTGATTCGCGTTGAGCACGGCTATCCCATTCCGACGCCCGACCGCGACCGGTCGCTTCACTTCCTCCTGCCCGCAATGGAGCAGCACGGCATTTATTCGCGGGGCCGCTTCGGCGCGTGGAAGTATGAGGTGAGCAACATGGATCACTCCTTCATGCAGGGTTTCGAGGCCGTCGGCCGAATCCTTTTCGGCAGCCCGGAACTGACCGTCTGGGATCCCGACTTCTCCAACACCCGCCACCCGGTTCTCGGCTGGGACCGCTACGGGTAAGGACCGGCGAATAGAACAAATGTCGGATTCACCCGGGGTGTGGAGTGCAAGGGGGTCGGGAGTCTTTTTTCCATGTCGGCCGGAAGAAGTGCTATTCAGAATAGTGAAGTGTTGCCCGGCCGACATGGAAAAAAGACTCCCGACCCCTTCCCCGCGGGTAAGGATACGTCAGGCTTTCCAGCCTGACGCTGTGTTCTAGTCAAGGCGGAAAGATAGGATGGAGGGAGTCTCCACGGAAGGTCAAAGTATGTCGCTCTTGGAAAACCCGGCTTTCGACGGTTTCGGCGAGTGCGAACTGGCGCCCGCGCGGCCGATTCCTACGGGGAGCTTTCAATTGGCCGACGACGATCGCGGCTGTCGCAGGCTGGTCCGGACTCACTGCCCGGCGGCGCCGGGCGTCTATGGCATGATCGATGCCGAGGGGCAATTGATCTACGTGGGCAAGTCGAAGGCGCTATCCAAGCGGTTGCTCAGTTACTTCTTCGGCAGGGATGCCGGTTCAAAACCTCGCCGCATTATCGCACGGACGCGTCGGCTGGTCTGGGAGATCGCCGGCCATGAATTCAGTGCCTTGCTGCGCGAGTTGGAACTGATCCGTCGCTGGCGTCCGCGGTTCAACGTCCGCGGCCAGCCGCGGCGGTTGCGGCGGTACTATCTGTGCCTGGGGCGCGGCCCGGCTGCGCACGCCTATCTCGCCGCACAGCCGAACCGTCGCAGCGAGTGGCTGTTCGGGCCGGTCCGCTCGCACTGGAGAGACGCGGTAAACAGTCTGAACGATTGTTTCGGGCTTCGCGATTGTCCGGACCGCGTGCCGATGCGTTTCCGCGACCAGTTCGATCTGTTTTCCCGGGAGGTGGCACCCGGCTGTCTCCGTCATGCCTTGGGAACCTGCCTGGGGCCGTGCGCCGCCGCCTGCACCCAGGCGCAGTACGAGGAGCAAATCCTCGCGGCGCGGCGGTTCCTGCAAGGGACCGACCGGACGTTGCTCGATCGGCTGGAAGCCGATATGCGCACCGCCGCTGCCGCCCGCCGGTTCGAGCAGGCGGCGTATCTGCGCGACCTGTGGCAGGAATTATCGGGGCTTGCAGACTTCCTCGCGAGTCTTCGGGAAGCACGGGAGCGATTCTCTTTCGTCTACCCGTTGCCGGACGGCGTCGGCTGGCGCTGGTATTGCATCCATCGCGGGCACGTTGTCGCGGCCGCAGAAGCACCGAGAAACCGGCGAACGGCTCGTCGCTGCCTGAGACTTCTGAAAGAGACCTACGGGGCGGAGTGCAACCATTGCCCGCCGCCGCGAGAGGACCATGAGATGCTCTTATTGGTCAACGGTTGGTTCCGCCAATATCCCGGCGAACTCGGCCGCACCATCGCACCGGACGATGCGATGACGATGTGTCAAGCGGACTCATTATAGGTCCGCGGCTTGCGCCCTACGATTGGCTCTCGACACTGGACTCTTGACTCTCCGCTATTCATGGCTGGCATGAAGCACCAGCCGAATCATCTCGGGCGGGCAGTTCATGCGGAGGGGAAAGAGTCCGGAGACTCCACGGCTGACCTGCATCACCGTCGGCGGAGCGGAAAAGAAGCCGGAGGCATAGGTCACGCCTTTGAGACTCGGCGTCAACAAGGGGCCGAGTAGAGGAAAACGGATCTGCCCGCCATGCGTGTGGCCGGCGAGCATCAGGTCGACCTGATGAGCCCGGGCCCACCCGATCTGATCGGGCGTGTGGGACAAAAGGATCCGTAGCGGACCGGCCGGCCGAGGCGGCGGGGCGGTGTGGAGATCGGCCGCGGGAATCCAAGGCATTTCGTTGCCGGCCAACACCACGCGCTCGCCGCCAATCGACGCCTCGATCCAACGCCCACCGAGGTCGATCAGGCCGCAGTCGGTGAGCACGGAGCGCAGGCGATCGGCGTCGACCAGCAAGTCGTGATTGCCGAGGATGAAATAGACGCCGTACCGGGCTTCCAAGCGGCCGAGCGTCTCCGGGATCCAGTCGATGCACTCGTCGAAGTCGACCAGATCGCCGGTGATCGTCACGAGGTCGGGTTCGGACTCATTGCTCAAGCGAACCACTTCCTGAAAATACGCCTTGCCGACACGGCCGGTGAAGTGGAGATCGGAAAGATGAATTAGCGAGAGGCCGTCCAAGGCGGGCGGCAAACGGAGCAATTCCACGGCTCGTTCCGTGATGTCCAGCTTGAGCACTTCGTTGCCGGGCATGTGAACGAGGAAATGATGGTCGTCTGTTTCGGTCGCAGGCTTGAGTTCGAACACCCTGCTGTCGTGGCGGCGCAATCCGGGCGGCGGCCGGCGCAAAACGTGCCTTCGAAGCCACCGAACCGCTGTTGCCGTCAAGGCGATCCAGCAAACGGCTGGATAGCCCGTGGCAAGGCCGAATTCAGGCAGGCCGTTCATTGGGCTGACCAAGGAGAGCCGCCCGAGTGCATAGGCGACGAGATACGCTAAGGGTATCCCCGCCAACGCCAAGGCTGCCACGATGAGTGTGGCGACATTGGCCCACCGAGGCAATGCGACCGCATGGGTGCGATTGACGAATCCTGCCCAGAGGAAGAGGTGGCCCGCCAGGGAAAAAAGGAGCAAGAAACCAAGCATGGCGTTACCCGATCACGCCTGCCCTACCGACCCCGTCGCCTCGACGACCTGCTCGACCGTGCTGAGGAGTTGATCGAGCCGGAATGGTTTATAGAGAACGGCCTGCAGCCCGGCCTGACGGGCCTTGACAATCGAGTGCCCCGGGTCGTAACCGAAACCGGTCATGAGGATCAGCGGCAACGGGTCGAGATCCATCACTTCCTGAAGCCGCAACATGAAGTCGTAGCCGGAGATGTCGGGCATCCGGATATCAGCGATCACGGCGTCGTAACCGCTGTTGCGGACCATGAACATCGCTTGCGAACCGTTCGGAGCCGTCTCGACAACGCAGCCATACCTTTCCAACAGCGCGTGGGCGGCGCTGCGGACCGAGGCGTCCTCATCGACCAGCAACAGCCGTCGGCCCTGAAGCGCCGCACGCTCCTCCTCGGGCGGTTGCGGATAGGCTTGCACGGGCGTCATCTTCTGCCCGACCTTCTGTATGACCTGCTTGATGTCGCGGGCGTTGCGAAGGATTCGCTGCAGCCGCTCCACGACTTCCGGCTCGTGGCCGATGTACCGCTCCATCACGCTAACCGCGTCGTTGAGGATCTCGTCGACCGGCAGCGCCACCGCACTGTGGATGGCTTCCACGCTCGCCGCCGCGGTGCTGGCCTTTTCGGCAACGAGCAACTCCAGCGTGTTCAGCGCGACTGCCACGTCGCGGGTGAAGATCTCGAGAAACTGCAAGTCGCTCTCGGTGAAGGCCCTCGGTTCGGGGCTCTCGACGTTGAAGGTGCCGATCACCTCGTCGTGGAGCACCAAGGGAACCGTCAACGAACTCTTCGCCCCCTTGGCCCCGGGCAGGTAAAGCGGATCTTCGGTGGTGTCTTCGCAGAGATAACTCTTACCGGTGGCGGCCACGAAACCAGTAACGCCGTTGTTCTGCGGCTGGGCGTACAGCTCGCGTTCCGCCGCTTCCGGCTCCATTCCCACGGCCAACAGCGGCTCCAGTCGCCCCGTCTTCTGATCGAGCAGACGGATCTCGACCACGTCGAAACTCAGCAAGTCCTTCGTGTGATGGAGAATGTCGGCCTTCAACAGATCGATCCGTTCGTCGACCGACATCTGCAACAGTTCGTCCGGCGTGAGATCGGCCAATTCCATGCCGGCCTGATGGATTGCCGCGAGCTTCTGCTGCTGATGCATCTCGCGGGTGACGTCGCGGACCGTGACGATCAGGTGCAGCGGCAACCCGCCCGGCTCGCGCACCGGAGCGGCGTGAACCTGGAAGTAGCGGTTCTCGTGGGCTCGAAGGGTGGAACTGCTGGGGGTGCCCGTGGCAAGAGCGGTGTGGAAAGGGCAGAAATCGGGGCCTAAGATCTCCGGGCTGCCAAGGACCGTGTAGAAATTGGAACCGATCACTGTCTCCTGATGGCTCCACTCCAGCAGCCGGCTATTACACCACAAGATGGTGTTGTCGCTGTCGAGAAGAACGACCCCGTCGGGCATCCCTTCCAGGATTTGATCGTTCTGAAGCAGCTTGCCGAGCTCGAACGCTTCGCGAAGAAACGCGGAGTCGACGTAGACCCCGTCGAATGGCTCGCGGGTCAGGCAAGCCAACGCTCGCAAGGGGTTCTCGACGACGACAATCTCGTGACAGTCGGCCGACACCCCAAAGACCCGATCGACAACCTCTGGAGATCGGCCGATAAACAGGATTCTCGGTTTGCCCGGCAAAGCTGCCTCAATCTGTTCGGGTTCGTTGTGAGCCCTTGGAACACAACACTTCATTGGACTTTGATTGGATTATAAGGCAATCCCGCAGACCAAACAACCTGGTTAACGTGACGGGCGGGCGGCGGGGTTTCCTCTATCTTGCATCGACCTGCTGGCGGTCGGATGTTGACTTGTGTCCGCGAAAGGCCGACGCTCGCCACAGCCCGGGCGGCCGTCGCGCGATTGTGGCAAACGGAAGGCGGAACGGCAGTTACAACCGGTGCGACCGTCGCTTCGGTTGGCCTCCGCGGGCGGAGTCGATCGCCATCCGCTTATCCGAATGCCACGCGGATACCGATGTTCTTTGTCGGGCGAAATGCCTCTTCACAGTATCTGTTCGACCGGTTGCGGGAGGATCCGAGGCATGTGGCGTTCGTTGTTTCTTGCGGCGGGAGTGAGTGTGTTTCTGATGGGGCTGGAGTGCCTGGGGGTTGAGCGCTTCGTCATGAAATCAAAAGAAGAAATCCAGACCCCCGGCCTTGCCCAGATGATGGCGCAGCCCGGCCCCAATAAGGTGTTGACACCTCCGGACTGGGCCCCCTGGAGCCTGATGTCCACCGGAGCGGTGGTATGTCTGTATTGTTTCACGGTGCCGCGGTTGGTGAACACTTAGAGCCTGTCCCAAAACCATCGGGGACTGGCTCATTTTGCGGAGTTTTCGGAGCAAAATGTGCCTGTCCCCTTCTCCTCGCGAGGTTCTGGGAT
>JAAYEH010000503.1 GCA_012728855.1 Rhodopirellula sp.
AAGGGGTCGGGAGTCTTTTTTTTCGTGTCGGCCGGAAAGGGCTTTTCCATACACGGAAGCGTCACCCGGCCGACACGAAAAAAAAGACTCCCGACCCCCTTGGACCCGCCTGAGACGCAATGTCAGGCTGGAAAGCCTGATGTGCTTGTTGTGGAAAACCTGTTCTGAGAGGATCTCATGCACCGATCGATCGCTCTGATGTGCCTCGCACTTGTCTGCCCCGCGGCGGCGGAGACGATCCGCATACCGCTGACGCTGGAAGATACTGCCGGCTGCCGGATCACCTCGCGGCGGGCGGAGTTGCTCGGCCGCGTCCCCACGGCGAATCGCCAGGGCTACGTCGTCATCGACGGCCGCCAGCCAACTCGCTTCAGCCGCGACCTGGATGCTCCGGAGCGGGCCGAGTCCGGGTTGCTCAACAGCGACTTCGTCCGCTACGACTTCCACGTGCCCGCGGCCGGAACGTACGCCGTCTTCGTCCGCATCACCGCGCCGCCGGGGCGCAGTCGTTTTGTCGAAGTCCTCGACGGCCGGCAGTATTGCGGACCGCACCTGGAAGAAAACGGCGGTAGCGAACCGGCCACCAGGTGGATCGCGCGACCGAAAGTGCGACTTGCCGCCGGACTGCACCGGCTGGCACTGGCGGCCAGTGGCTACCGTGCGCCACCCATCGCCGGCATCGTGCTGGCGCCCGAAGCAGCCGAACCTCCCACGGATGAACTTCCCCAAGCGACGTTTCACGAGATCGACGTCTGCGAGGTCCGCACCGCTGCGTTGTTGGTTCCCGGGCTTCAGGGCGTGAAATCGCTCGACGGTGTTCCAGCAGGGGCGGCGATCCGGTGGACGGATGCGGATGCCGAGGCCTGGCAGCCCTTGCCGGCAGGCGGGCTTTCCGTGAGCAAACCGGTGCGGTTTTCTATCCGGCTCGATGCTGCGCGGCCGGCGATCGGTCCTCTCGCGATCCAAGTCGACGTCGATCCTCAAGCCCTCATCCGATTGGCCCAGGACGGCAGCGAACTGCTTCTCGATCGAGCGACAGGCGACTTCTTCATGCTCTACGACCGGGCCCACGACCGGCTGCTGGCCGGCGGCGGCCGCCGACAACCGTTGGCGGCGGTCCAGTTTAAGAAAGCGGGCGAGGCACAGTGGACGCAGGTGGGGCCGGATCGCACGCTGCTGCTGAAGCAAAAGCAGAAATACGCGCTGGGCGACTGGCATCTGGAAACGGTTAGCGAAACTGAGCGACGGATCGATCCCGAAGCGGTAACCGTCGGTGACAACACCGTCGACATCTGCCACGTTTTCGCCGCGGAGGGATTGGGCCGGGCGCGTGTGACGCAGCGGATTGCGCCGGAAGGCAATGGCGTCTGGCGGCTCGCCGCGGCGGTCGAGTCGTTGGAGGGACCGGCCGACGTGGTCGGTCTGCTCTACCCGCGGCTGCCGTCGGTGCGGATCGGCGAAAGCGGGTTGGACGACGTTCAGCTTCGCATGATGTCGTTCGGCCACCGCGCGGTTCAGCCGGGCCGCGAGCCGCTTCACGACGCCTCCTATTGCGGCCGAGTCGTGATGAACTGGACGCAGATTTACGACCATGAAGCAAGCCTCTACCTCGGCGTTCACGACCCGGCGGGCACAACCACGGTGCATGCGACCGAGAAGAGTGGGCTCGACGGCGAGTCGACCGAGATCTCCACGCGGCGGATCGACGAAATCGCCCCGGGCGAGAAGGCGATCTGGGAGACGCGACTGGCCGTCGGCTCGGGCGGCTGGCACAAGGGGGCGCGGCTCTACGGCGACTGGTTCACGTCTGTGCATGGCAAGGCGGACTATCCCCAGTGGCTCCTGGCCAGCTCCGGCTGGCTCGACCTGCAGGCGGAGAACTACGGCGCCGATTTTCGTTTCGACAATCTCGGCGATTGGCTCACCCAGGCCAAAGCCGTGGGATTGGATTGGGTCCAGGTCTGGGGCCAGTTCGCCTACGATTCCGGCCCTTGTTGTTCCGCCTGGTACGGCCCATCACCGATGTACGGAGGCGTGGAGGGATGGAAGCGGGCAACGCAGGAGATCAAAGGCCGCGGCGGACACGTCGGGGGCTACTTCATCTACGACCGTTTCGACCGCCTGCCCGTCTGGCTCGACACGTTCCTGGGCCACTACGCGAGGGCCGATTACGGCAATGCGCTGCCGTGGGATACGGCCGAGTTCCAGCACGCCGTCGCCGCGGTGACCGATCCCGCCGGCACAGTGCCGTCGCTGAAGCCGCCGCAGGAAGAAATCGACAAGTACCGGGCGGAGGTGGCCGAGCATCGCCGGCTTTACGGCGAAGGCGAGCGGGCCGGCCCGGTGCAGTGGTGGACCACCGCCTACCTGCCCGATCCCCTCTGGCGCGACTACCTGGCAAGCTGGATCGGCGATCGCTACGTCGGCGCATGGGGTGCCAATGCCGCGTACATCGACGTGCTGGGCACGGGCGACGCCACGATCGACTACGACCCGCGCCGCAACCACAATGGCGACGGCTCCTGGGGGCTGGGCCGCAAGATGCTCGCACAAGAAGTGGTCCAGCGCTCCCGGCGGCACGATCCGGAGTTTGGGCTGGCGATGGAAGGCTTGGGGGATCTGCCGGGGCTCCATGCCGCAGCGCTGTGCAGCGGAGTCTATCGCGGCAATCGCAACGTGGTCCGCTACACATTTCCCGACCGCATTCTGATCCACGGCATGGCCAATTCCGGCGGCAGCGGGACCGGCGGCCCGCTGGCTCGATACCTGACGACCTTCCGCGAGGCGATGCGCTGGGACATCGTCGGCCGGCCGACTTCGCTGCCGGCGGCACTGCTGAACCTCACCCGCCCCTTCCAGCCGGAGTTGTATGAGGCACGATTTCTCGATACCGAAGGGCTGCGCGTCAGCGATCCGCGGATCGAGGCCCGGCGGTTCGACGCCACCGCCACGGCCCTGGGTTGCCACGTCGTCACGCTCACCAACCAAGAGCGAATTGAGGGCAAGGTCGTGCTCGCCGATCCGGCACTGTCGCAGGTCGGCGCGGCGCTGGGCCTCGCGCTCGACGGCCGGTTGCTTACGGCCGCCCGATCGAGCGCCGCAGCGCCGCTGGAAATTCCCGTCGATAGCAGCATTCTTGCGGCCATCTTCCTGGTTCCGCCGGCGGATGCGGCGCGGGCGACGGTATGGCCGGTCCTTTGGCCCGACTGGGGCGAGGCCGGCAAGGGCAAGTTGGCTACGGTGCGGCTGCTGAATCTCTCCGACAAGCCCCAACAAGCCGCCCTGCATCTTGATTGCCTGGGCTACACCGATCCTTTCGGCGAGCGGTTGCCGGCGGAGGCTCGTGTTCGCTACCAGCGCACGGTGCGGGTTGAGCCGCGGCAGGCGATCGCCGTCGAATTCGATTCGCCCGCCGCAGTCGTCGATGCGTACCGCGACTGGACGACGCGATGGGAGGTCTCGTTGCCCGAGCACGACTACCGCCGGGAGCAATTGCTCACACCGCCGGCGCTCGATCCTTCCTTTGACTTTCTGGAAACGAAAACCGGCGAGGGCGTTGACGGCCGGGCTTTGGAGCTTGGACCGACTACCGAGGGCTATCAGCACCGGACGGTGGACTTGTGGTTGCTCCCCAACCGTCGTTATCAGCTCACTTTTCAGTCGAAGCGAACCGGATTCAAAGCCGACGTCCGCGGCTCGCTGTTGCGGCTCCATAAAGGCGAGAACGACGCGATGGAGGACCACCGCTGGGCGCTGGATCCGAAGCGGCCCGGCGTCTGGCAGAAGCTGGGCGGCGAGTTCACGACTCCGGCCGACCTGACCCGCGCCGTGCTCTATCTCTACAATGTCCGCTCCACGGATACCGCCTGGTTTGATGAAATCCGCATCGAGGATTTGGGAAGCAGGCCGTAGAATCAGCCCGGCTGCTCCAAAGCAGCCGGGCTGATGTGCGACGGCCGTTCATCGCGCGGGTGTGCGAGCCGTATCGGCGGGCGGCTGCGAGGACGCTTCGGGCAGCGCGTTGAGCAGGCGGAGCAATTGGCTGTCGGTGGTGAGCACCAGCCGCGTCTTGCCGCCCAGCGCGGATTTGTAGGCTTCCAGGGTTCGGGTGAAGTTGTAAAACTCGCCCGTCTCGCGGATGGCGCCGGCATAGGCGTCGATCACTTCGGCATCGACCTCGCCGCGGATGGTGTTGGATTGCTGGCTTCCCTCGCCTTCGATCTTCTGGACCTCGGCTTCGGTACGGTTGATAATCTCCTGCTTGCGGCGCTCGCCCTCGTTGGTGTAGTACGCCGCGATCGATTCCATAAAGGCGATCAGCCGTTCGAAAGCCGCCTCGCGGACCTGGGTCACAAAGTCGATGCGGGAGATGCCGACGTCGACCAACTGGATACCGCGGCCCTCGTCGGTCTCTTCATCCGCCGCGGAGAGCCGCTGCTGGATAATCTCCTTGATCTGCCGGACGATCTTCTCCCGGCCCACTTCGATGCTCGTAGCCGCTGCCGGCTGGGCGATCGGTACGGCGGGCGGAAGAACCCCAGTGGAAGCCTCTCCGTCAGAAGCCGCCGACGGGTTCAAGGTGCTCTCGCCGACGGGACGCTCCACCTGGAGCGTGTAGGTCAGTTCGCGGTCGGTGCTGCGAACCGCCTCGGCCAGGTCGTGCGACGTGATCACGTCGCGCATCTCTCCGCGAACGAAGGTGGACACGCGCGATTCGGCTTCCTCCACCGTCCGCAAGACGCGGACGAATTGCCCCGGATCGGTGATCTTCCAGATCGCCCAGGCCGTGACCTCGACCTTCTTGCCATCTTTGGTGGGCAGATCGACCAGCACGTCGTTGACTCCGCTCCAGAACTGATAGGTCTTGGGCAGTCGCCGCACCTCCTGGATCAGAGGGAGTTTGAAACACAGCCCCGGCTCTTTGTAGCTGGCGACCGGATCGCCAAACTGCAAGACCACGGCCAGCTCTCGCTCGTTGACGGTGAAGAGGGTCGCCCGGCCCAGGATGTAGGCCAGAAGCAGCCCGACGGCGACGAGAATAAGGCTGGTTCGCTGGGCGTTGGTCATCGGCGGGCTCCTTCTTCATGAAGCTGCAGGAGCGGAAGGATCTGGCCCCGCAGGCCGGAGTCGACGATCACTTTGGATTCGACCGTGTTGAGGATTTCTTCCATCGCTTCGAGATAGAGCCGCTGGCGGGTTTCCTCCGGCGCCTTCTCGTAGGCACGGTAGGTGGCCAGCAGGGCCTTGATTTCGCCTTCCGCTTCCGCGCGGCGCCGGTCCGCGTAGCCTTCCGCCTCGCGAATCAGCTTGTCCTTCTCGGCATAGGCTTTGGGGAGCATTTCGTTGCGGATTTTATTCGCCTCGTTTTCCAGCTTGTCGCGCTGCTGGATGGAGGCGTTGACCTGATCGAAGGCCGGGCGGACTTTGTCCGGCGGCGTTACCCGCTGCATCTGAAGATCGCGAATGCCGATGCCGCACTGGTAGGCGTCGAGGATCTCCTGAGTCGCCTGGCGGGCTTGCTCGCCGATCTGTCCGCGCTTCTCGGTAAGCACTTCATCGATCGAGTAGTCGCCCACCAGCCGGTTCATCACCGTCTGCGCGACGGTGGTGATGACCCGTTCCGCGTACTCACCGTCGTCGGCGTGATAGAAGCGGATCGAGTACTGATAGGGATCGATGACTTTCCACTGCACGGTCCACTCGACGGAGGCCGCGTTCAGGTCGCCGGTGAGCATGAGGGTCTCTTCCTCCGAGACCGCCTGCGGGCGGGCCGCTCCGGCTCCGTACGGCAGGCGAAGACTGTGCTCCTCGACGCTCACCTTGAGCACCTGGTCCACCATGGGGATCTTGAACCAGAGGCCCGGCAAGACGGTCTTCGTATACTTGCCGAATCGCATCACAACCGCCTTCTCGTGCGCTTCGACGGTGTAGAAGCTGTCCGTGGCGAGCACCAGGGCGACGATCACCAGGATCGCCACCGGGATCAGCACCAGGATGCGGTCCCAGGGGACTTCGTTGGGCCGGCCCGGCCCGCCCCGCTGACTGCTAAAGGGGTATTCCACAAGTTCACCTCCAAGCGTAATAATGGGGTCACAGCGCCCTTTGTTAATAGCCAAATACAACTAGTGATAAAGGGCGCTCTGACCTTGAGTGATCCTCATTGAACGGAGTTACTTCGGCTTCACGTACAACAATCTCGAAGCCGATCGTGCCTCCCAGCGAGCAAATCACGCCCCACACCAATCCTGTCCAAACGATTAGACGCCTTTGGGAAAGCGGTCCGGGCACCCTCGCACCTCCCTGATTACGGCTGGTCGACAAGAAGTTGGGAGTCAGTCCCTTTACTGTTTGGGCCTCTTAGACCATAGCGCCTAGTCTAGCCAACCGAAACCGACGGATCAATGGGGATGGGGGAGCTATGCGCAACAGCCAAAGCGGGCCGCGTGGCGAACAGGTTGCGTCTGCACCGGGAGTTGGTAGCATGAACAAGCAAAACCTACGAGGTCTGGCGGCGTCGGACCGATTACCGTTCGGAGGGCCTGCCGATCCATCGTCCCACAGGTTCCAGAGGCGACATGACGCGCGAGCGTATCTATCTCCTGGCGACCCTCGCGTGCCTGGCTCTTGCCTTATGGCTCTTCGAGGCTCTGCCGCTGGCGGCTGCCTGGTGTGTCGTATTGATCCTGTTCTGGGGTGCCGTCGCCCCGGCGATCCTGACGTTCTGGGCGAGTTGTGTGGTTGTGCATGAGTTGGGCCATGCCATGGCGGCCCTGGGCTTGGGATTCCGCGTTCGCCGCGTGGTAATCGGCGCCGGTTCCCCAATCGCCCATCTGCGTTGCGCGGGCATCCCGGTGGAGATCCGGTCGTTGCCTGTAGCAGGGTTTGTGTATCCGGAGCCTCGTGGGCGCTGGTTCGTGCGTTTGCGTTTCGCGTTGATTTGCCTGGCAGGCCCGGCTGTTGAATTCTTGTTTCTGATTCTGGTGCTGTACGGCATCGATTCGCTGCGAGAATCCACGCCCGCGTCACGGGAAATCTGCGTGGTTTTCATGTGGGCGACAGTGCCGGCGTTTGCCAGCGTTGTGCAGAGTCTGATTCCGTGGACGTGGCGGATGGGATCCGAGACGTTCAGCAGCGATGCGAAGGTGCTGCTCCTTGCGTTGTTCTCGCGACGGTTTTTCGACGCTTCCCAAGACATGGTGGCACAGATCGCGAGGCAAACGAAGTACTCGCCCGAAGCATTCTCCTTCGTATGGGAGGGACTTCATACTCGCGACTGGTCGCATCTCGACGGCCGGACCCTGTGCTGGAAGCTCCGGGACCGCGCACTGGAATGTTTCAGTTTCAAGGCACGCGAAACGCTCCGGTCCTGGGGTGTGGAACGTTGTGAAGATTTTGGCGAGATCGTGTATGCGATGGTTGAGGCGGGATGGGTCGGAGCGACCGAGCGCGACTCCGTCCGCGACTTCGACGAGGTTTATTCGTTCGACGAGGCATTTGGGGCGACAGTGCAGAGCGACACGCGTGCCGAATGAGCGATACCCCCGAGCCCTGGATGTTTCGCTCAGAGCCAGTCCCCGTTTTTGAACCATGCCAGAATGTGGCGGTCAAGGATGCCGATTTTCCAAAATCACCAGTCCCTGACCACCCGGTCACTGTAGCGGGGTAGGCGTTGGAGGAGAAGCGGTGGGGCGCGTGCGACGATTGGCAGCGGCGAGTGTGGTGCCCAAGTTGGCGATTTCTCAAAACCGAGGGGACATGGGTACCACGCGCTTCTGGGTGGCAAGAAAGAAACATGGAGCATGGAGTTCGGAGTCCGGACCATGGACTGCGCTGGGCGTTTCCGGCGGAAGGGGACCGCGATCCCTTCCACTGGCCGGCCGGAGAAACGAATCATCAACCAAGTTGCCAAAGAGCTGCGGAGCCGGGCCGCGAAAGCGGCTGGATCCGGCTGCGGGGACAGACGTGGTCGTGTGTCCACTATTCTTAGCTGAGCATGGTCGATGCGGCGCGATAGGTCAAGGAGTTTCTTGGGCCAGGGGATGA
>JAAYEH010000504.1 GCA_012728855.1 Rhodopirellula sp.
ACGACACATCTTCCCGTCACAATGGGTTCGTAGCAGCCATCGAAGCAAAGGCGAAGGTCATTGGGAAAAGCGGGCCGGGGTGCCGGCAGTTCGCGCGTCCACTGGAGCCGGAGTTCGGCGGGCAGTTCCTGCGGGGAAGCTGCCGTGCGTCCGGCGTCGTAACGCCACGCCGGCCAATCGCCGGCCGCCGCGGAGAGATTTGCCGCAACCAGAAGTAGTAGAACCGGCAGACGCCGGGCCGGAAAACCAAGTGGGCCGGTCATCAATAGCCTCTCCTTGTGTTGGTTGCCGCAGCCGAGTCGAAGCGTCTCGCATCGAAATCTGCTTCAAATCACCTTCGGCAACTGGTAGGGTGCATGCTGCGTCCGTTTCAAAAGCGCGTTGGCCTCCTGGTCACCGGGAAAGAGTTCTTGGCTAGGATCCCATTGCAGGCGGCGCCCGGTCCAGCGAGCAATGTTGGCTAAGTGGCATACGGTGCAAGTGCGGTGGCCGATTTCCACATCGGCGGCGGGCAGCCGGCGCGAGCGCATACAGTCGATCCAATTCTGCACGTGGTGGTCGCTTCGATAAAGATCGACGTCGTTTTCACCGATCGGCTGCTGGGAGATGGAAATTGGCTTCGTATTGAACCGGCCGCGGTGCATCACCAGAACGCCGGCGTTGCCGTAGAAAATGCCGCCGAAAGCAGACGCCCACTCCGACCTGGGCTCCTTGGCCAGTCGCGCGTCGGCATCCCCCGTCTGCTCCAATTTCAAAAGCACGCCGTTGGCATAACGCAAGGCGACCTTAGCCTCGAAGGACTGCTTCTCGGCCCAGACTTCGACCGGTCCCCCTTCGTCAGCCCCCAGCGCCCATTGCACCATGTCCAGAGCATGGGATCCGGCGTTGGCCAGCCAGCCGCCGGAGTAAGTTTGGATGTTGTGCCAGCCCGGGTCGTTGTAGGTGAGGTAGACGTGCATGCTAAACGGAACCGGCGCCGTTGGGCCGCACCAACGTTCCCAGTCGAGTCCCTCGGGAATCGGCTCGGCGGAAAGCTTAAAGTCGCGGTACGGCCGGGGGCCTTGCCAGTTCTGGCACACCACTGTGTGAAGCTTGCCGAGCCGTCCGTTGCGAATCAGTTCGACCGCTTGTCGGTTGCGGGCACGAGATAAGGCACCAGGAGACTGCCTGCCGCGCCTGCGCCGCGGCGAAGCATCGCTCGCCGAGATAGGGTACTTGGAATGTTCATAGCCCTCATGTTAGCAGGCCCTCGCCTCATCGTCCAATTCTCCAGGCGGTCGAGCCTTCCCGGGCCAGTTCAATCCAGTACGGCTCCGTCTGCACGGACAAGAGGCAGACCAATGAAAGCGGGATTCTCTTCATGGCTCTTCCGGTTGGTTGCAGGTTGCGAGAGACGATGACCGTTGTCTTCTCACGGCTCCAGCGGCAGGCCGAGGCGACCAGGAGCAGACTCGTCAGCGACAGCCTCGCCTTGACATTCGAGAGCCCAGTCTCCGCGAGCGATGTCCAAAGGGCGATTCGGGAGCTAAACGCTCGAGAGGCTGCAGAGTTTTTGCCCAGCATCGGCCCGGCGGCCGTGGAGGGGCTGAAGTTCGCGGAGTGTTTGCCGTTACCCGCTGGCGGCTTGACGGCCAATTCGGGCATAGATTCCACTGGAGTCCGAGCACCGCCTACTTCCCTATACGGAGGGGACGGTCAATTGCAGATAGGTAGGCTGGCAACTACACTCGAAACAAGGTCTTTCTCGTGACAAGTTGCGAAGAATGGGACCGAGAGAACGCTTGCGAGAATCGCCATGGCGGTTGTGTTTGCGTTCGCGACGGTCTCGACACTGGCCGAGCCAGCCGAAGGCGATAAGAACGTCGCTCGCGACCGGCAAATATCGGTCTCTGCCGATGGAAAAGCGACGATGCTTTACGAAATCGAGGTGCAGCCGAACGCGTCGACGGATTGAAAGCCGGTAAGCGTTTACTTCGTCATAGCAAGAGTTGTGAAGACGCTTGCTCGGCCAAGGGATAAGCGATAAACTTGCTGGTTGACCTTCCGAAATATGAGGTCGATTCCGCGACCCCTTATTCGGTGCGGGTGGCCCAGAATTCAAAGTTGGCCGACGTTATAGGGAGCATGATTGATGTGTTCCAATCTGAACCACTTGAAGACGGCATCTCCACAGAGATCCCTCTCGCGTCGCGTCTTTCTCAGTTCGCTGGGTGCCTTGACGCTGACTCCGCGACTGTTTGGCAGTGAATCCACATCGGACGCTATTCCGGTGACCGCAATCAACCATGTGACGATCAATGTCACGGACCTGGGACGCTCGCTCGATTGGTACCAGAGGTTATTTGGTATGTCGGTCGTGGCCCGTCAGGGAGAGACGATCATTCTGCGGGTCGGCAACGGGCCGCACTACCTCGAGATGGCCAGCCGGGCCAACGCCAAGCCCGGAATAACTCACTTCGGTCTCTCAACCGACAACTTCGACCCGCACCGTGTCGTCGAAATTCTGGAGTCGCACGAAATAGCTTTAGCGCAGAAACCGGCTCCCATGAAAGCGCATGTACGAATCGGCGGGCAACCGATCGGCGGTACGCCCGAGGTGTACGTCGGCGATCCGGATGGAATAGTCGTTCAACTCCAAGACAGTTCATCCGATGGAGGCATGGGCCCGCTCGGAGACGAACATTCCAAGGTGCCTGAGTCGGCCTCGGCCGCCGGGTTGTTGGCAGTCAGAGACTACAACCATGTCACATCCATTGTACCCGATCAACGGCGTACTGTCGGGTTCTACCAGAAGTTGTTCCGAATGCCCATTGATACCTATCAAGGCCCCCTGCCAATTCTTCGTGTGGGGACGGGCAACCAATCCCTTGCGTTTGTTGGCGCTGCCGACCGTCACGCTCCCGCATTCGTCGATCACGTCTGCTTTGCGGTCGACGATTTCAATCCCGACCGGATTCTCGCGACACTCGCAGACTACGGGGTTACGCCCCGCGCCGACGAACGCCGGCGCCCCGCGCCGCTCAAGTCGTATGTGACGATGCGAATGCCGGATCGAGGCGGTGCGCCGGGTGGTACGCCGGAA
>JAAYEH010000505.1 GCA_012728855.1 Rhodopirellula sp.
CCTGCTGCGTGCGTAGGTGGAACTTGACCCAGTGCCGCTCGTTCTTATCGTTAATCAGGCTGAACGTGTGGCTGCCGAAGCCGTGCATGTGGCGGTAGGTGGCCGGTATGCCCCGGTCGCTCATCACGATGGTCACCTGATGCAGGGCCTCGGGGAGCGAGGTCCAGAAGTCCCAGTTGTTTAGCGCGCTGCGTAGGTTGGTGCGGGGATCGCGCTTGATCGCGTGGTTCAGGTCGGGAAACTTCAGCGGATCGCGGAGGAAGAAGACCGGCGTGTTGTTGCCCACCAAGTCCCAGTTTCCTTCCTCCGTATAGAACTTGACGGCGAAGCCGCGGATGTCGCGTTCTGCGTCGGCCGCCCCGCGCTCGCCGGCCACCGTGGAGAATCGGGTGAACAGCTCGGTCTTCTTACCCACCTTGGAGAAGATTTTCGCCTTGGTGTAGCGGGCGATGTCGTGGGTCACGGTAAACGTGCCGTAGGCTCCGGAACCTTTTGCGTGCATCCGCCGCTCGGGGATTACCTCCCGGTCGAAATGCGCCAGCTTCTCGAGGAACCAAACGTCCTGGAGCAGCATCGGGCCGCGCGGGCCGGCGGTCATTGCGTTCTGATTGTCGACGACCGGCGCGCCGGCGTTGGTGGTCAGTTTTTTCTCTTCACTCATGTGTTTTCTCCTTGCGTGGTTTGCGTTTTTCTTTTCGGCAGGCGGGGCATGTGCCCAGCAACTGCACGGAAACGTCGGAAATCTCAAAACCATGCGGCTTGCCCCGGGGCAAGGCGATGCCGTCGAAGCGGAAACCTTCAAAATCGACCACTCGATTGCAACGAATGCAAACCAGATGGTGGTGGCGTTCCATTCGAGCGTCAAAGCGGGTGGCGGCGCCCGGATGATGCACGCGCCGTGCCAGCCCAAGCGCCACCAACATCTCCAGCACGCGATAGACGGTTCGTCTTGAAGTCCGTGGAATACGACCTTGAACCGCCTCGTGGACCTGATCCGCCGTGGGGTGGTCCGTCCGTTGCAGTAGCACTTCCAGCACGGCGCGCCGCTGGTTGGTCAGCGGCGTTCCTTTCTGGCGGCAGATTTGTTCGAGGCGTTTGATGCCCGGCGTGGTATTCATGGCGATTTATGACATTCTATGCTAGATGACAAATTGTGTCAATCTGCTCGAATTTTCTGAAACACACTTTCTCTTTTCGACCACTGTAAAAAAACGGATACTCTATTCCCAGAGGCTATTCGCTCTCGATTCCAGCCCGACTCCACAAGGGGGGGCTACCGCTTGTATCGGGCTGATAAGCGATTGCCGGTAGGCGGGAAAGACGCCGGAGACTTCATCGCCGATATCGAGCAAGCGTGGGCGCAATAAGGCGCGGGGTCGGAGGTTATTCAGATCCGCGTTTTCCCCCGCTTTTTCCCTCTCCGCTCCATTCCCGTCGTTGGCGCGAGCTGAGTATGCCCATCGCCTTGCGGTATTTGGTCACGGTGCGGCGGGCGACGGTCAAGCCCGCCTCGGCCAGTTGCAGCACGAGTTGGTCGTCGCTGAGCGGATGTTGCTTGTCTTCGTTGTCGATGATTTCCTGCAATTTCAGCCGGACGGCGTCCCAGGCCACCTCTTCGCCATCGGCGCTGGTGGTTCCGCCGCAGAAGAAGCGCCGCAGGGGGAAGATGCCGCGGGGAGTTTGTATCCATTTTTCATCGACCGCACGGCTCACCGTCGTCACGTGTATCCCCACCTTGTCGGCGATTTGCTGCATTTTCAGCGGCTCGATGGCCTCAGGCCCTTTGTCGAGGAAAGATTTTTGATGGTCGATGATCGCCTGGGCCACTCGGGTGAGCGTGTTCCGCCGCTGTTGGATCGAGTCGATCAGCCACTGCGCCGAATTGACCTTCCGCTTGATATACTCCCGCGTCTCGGGACTGGTCGACGAATCCTGGAAGATTTTTCGGTAATATGGGCTGATATACAAACTCGGCGTTTCGGTATCTTCCAGCCGCGCGACGTAGCGGCCGTCATCGTCAAGCTCGACGAAGACGTCGGGCGTTATCGGCGGAACCACCACGTCGTTGAAATCAGCACCCGGCTTGGGATTCAATTTCCGCAACTCGACCAACGCCAGCTTGATCGTGTCGATCGAAAAGCCCGTCTTCCGCGCAATGGCGGGCAGGCGATTGTGTTCCAGGTCTTCCAGATGATCCGAAATCAGAGCGTGCAACTGCTTGTAAAAAAGAGCGCCGGGGACCAGTTGCAACAAGAGGCACTCGCGCAGGTCGCGGGCCCCGACTCCCGGCGGTTCGAGACGCTGCACCAACTTGAGGGCTTCTTCGGCAAGCCGCTTGTCGTCGTCGCCGGCGTCCGGGCCGAGCAAGTCTTCCAGCCGCCCCTGAAGGTAGCCGTTGGCGTCGAGATTGTAGATTATCCGATCGGCCATCGCCCTGAGCCGCGGTTCCAGATCGAACCAACTCAACTGATCGTGCAGGTAGTCCTGCAACGATTGGGGCCGGGCGGCCATGTTGGCCATCGCGTCCTGGCGGCGATCGGAGACTTCCTCGATCTCGCCGCGCGACAGACGCGGCCGCTCCTCGAAGTGGTCCGGCCACTCCTCGTCCATCTTCATCAGACGCTCGAAGTCCCCCTCGTTCGAGTTCGTCTCGTCGATCACCAATTCCCGCTCTTCATCAGTCGGGGCATCGGGCGGCTCGCGATCGGACAGTTCCTCCGCCTCGACCGGCTCAGCCGCTTCCTCCCGCACTTCGAGAATCGGATTCTCCTCCATCTCCTGCTCGATCCGCTCCTGCAAGGCCAAGATCGGCAGTTGCAGAATCTCCATCGACTGGATCATCCGCGGCGCCAGCACCTGCTTCTGCACCATTCGAAGGTCTTGGCCGAGAGATAATCGCATGAAAAACTCGTGGTTCG
>JAAYEH010000506.1 GCA_012728855.1 Rhodopirellula sp.
GAAAGCGCGTTTCCAAGTGCGGCAAGCTTCATCGTATCGCAGTTTCTCAACAGGAATTCAATTCGAGGCCATCTATGCATAAGCGCATCCTACTTCGATCCCAGCTTAAACAAGCATGGTTTCGAACAATCGAGGGCTCCTATTGTCGACAACTCATAAACTCGGAAAGGGGATTGCAGGTCTACCTCTGCACGGCGTTGCTCAGGGAGTTTAAGCGAGCGGAAGTGAAACGGCGCATCTTTGTCGAACCCCGCCTTTCATCTCTCAAGTCCGGCGAACACCACTATCCGGACATAGTGATCTGCAACACAAGGAGGATTATCGGCGTGGTCGAGCTTAAGTATTTGCCGAGAGCGATACCCGCCTTTAGGAAGGACATCGCTACTCTCGAGTTTGCCGCTGCCAACGCTAACCGGCTGGTTATCACCAATGACCGCTATCGCGGTATCACGGCTGATAATCGACATTATCCCCTTGCTCCAGACGCCGTGCTCTGTTGGGGTGCGGTCTACACCGGAAAGGCAATGAATCTCCAATCCAAGGTCCACGCTACTCTCCAGCAAAGATTTCTTCAGCTCAGTGCAATCACGGCAACAGGTGAGGCTCCGAAAGTTAGGATCGACGAGTGGTAAGCGTTCACGGTGTGAATCGCTGGTCGTGTCGTCGGAAAGAGGCAAGACGCGCGCAGCAACGAACGCCAGACGCTCCGGTTCAAGAAACGGCTGGTTTTCCGTTGCGGCGATTACGTATAGCGAGCACCTCGGACTGGCGAAATGACGCCTCAACGGTCCGCTCACGGGAATGTCTGGCGAAGTCAAAGGGGACATTCTGGTTTACAGGCCCATAATCACCGGTGCGACATCAGGATGTCGCCATGGGCTCACGGCCGGCGCGGCTCGGCGGTTCCGGATGTTCAGCCGTCCCTGCCGGAGTTGACTGGCCGTTTGTCGGCCGGAAATAGTTCCACATGTTCGCTCGCGATCCTTTCAATGCGGCCATCCTTCCAGATGACCACCGGCGTACCGGTCTCTCGGGCCCTCCGAACGACTTCCTGTGCCGCCTGCCGGAAAGCCGCTTCCGCCTTTGCCGAGAGGACTGCGTCTGTGTGTTCGCTGTTCATCGATCTACTCCTCCGTACTGAGTACGATCCGCTCATACGCGGCGGCATCCAGGATCTGAAGACCGCCGGCCTGTTGGCTGGCAATGAGGCGAGGCGGGAGTTGTGAAGCATCGTACAACCACCATCTGTCGACCTGCGGCCGGTATAATCCGAAGAGGTTTCGTATGCCCGAGCTGAATCGGCGACGGACGTCCTCTTCGGGAACCGCGTGACCTCCCTGCTGGACGCGGTTGGCCACACGTGCCACGGCGAGGTCAGCATTTGGCAGCCAGAGAAAAAACAGCACGATCCGGTATCCCCTGCTCTTCATTTCCTGGAGTTGTCGCGTCAAACTGCGGCCCGCCAAGGTCGTCTCGAAGCCGAAATCCTCCCTTGCCGCCGTCAGTTCTCGGATGCGTGCCAGGAACAACCGCCCGGCGCGAACGTTCTGTGTCTCCGGCGCGAACGGCGATAGCCCGGCGGCAATCAGATCCGCATTTAAGAACTCGCGGCAGCGCACGAAGTCCGGCAGGAAGTTGGTCGCAAACGTCGTCTTTCCGGCTCCATTTGGCCCGGCAATGACGTACACGGTTGGTGGTGACATCTCGCCGGCATCGGTTCTCGATATGGCTTTTCGCCGCCGCTTGCGTTGCATATGTTGTTCTCTTGTCCGCCCTCGCCGCACCTGATTTTACCACCCAGTTTCGGGAGAGCCAAGCGGGCCGTGAAAGGAGAGGCAAAGCGGCCGCAGGCGATGCTCTGCCAGGCCGGCTTGCCACGGATGCCGATTTCAGGGGCGCGAGCCAGCACGGCGACTTGCCAAACACACAGCACGGCGCAGAACTGATAGAGACCATTGTTGGCCTGGGTTGGCAGAGGGCTGCCGCGTTGCGGCATGGGATTGGAGGACATCACGCAATGCGGTTCAAGCCCCGCCCGGCAACGCTGTGGACGATTCTGATAGCGGAGTACATGAGAATTCGCGTATTCTGCTGAGACTCCGGAGTCTCACGACTTCGTCTATGCTCACTCCAGCCCCGGCGCGAAGCCGTGGCGGAGAGTGTTCTCGGTGCAGGCCCGTGGCTCGAGAAAGTGGAGCAGGTAGTCCTCGCCCCCGGCCTTCGTGCCGGTGCCGGAAAGGCCAAATCCGCCGAAAGGCTGGCGGCCGACCAGGGCGCCGGTGATGCCTCGGTTCAGATAGAGGTTGCCCACGCGGAACCGCCGCCGCGCCGCCTCGAGGTGAGCGGGCCGGCGGCTGAACACCCCGCCGGTCAACTTGTACGTCGTGGCGTTGGCCCACTCGAGCGCCTCCTGGAACGAACCGGCGCGGAGGACCGACAGCACCGGCCCAAAAACCTCCTCGTTGGCCAGGCGGTGCTGCGGGCGGATGCCGGAGAAAATGTGCGGTCCGATGTACGGCTTGCCCACGCGCTGCTCCAGGCCCGCCGGGACATCGCAGGCAAGTTCCAGAGTGCCTTCGGTCTTGCCGATTTCAATGTACTCGCGGATCTTGCGGGCGGCCGACTCGTCGATCAGCGGCCCGATATCGGTGCCCGAATGCTCCGGCGAACCGATCACCAGGGCTCGCGTCGATTCGATCAGGCGGTGCAGGAAGACCTCGTACACCGCGTCGACGACGATCGCACGGCTGCATGCCGAGCATTTCTGGCCGCTGTAGCCGAAAGCCGACTGCCGCACCCCGGCCACCGCCGCGTCGAGATCGGCCGATTCGTCGACGACAATCGCGTTCTTGCCTCCCATCTCGCAGACGACCTTCTTGATGAAGACCTGTCCCTCGGTCGTTCGCCCGGCGGCCTCCAGAATGTCGAGCCCGACTTCCTTCGAGCCGGTGAAGGCGATCAGCGACACCCGCGGATCCCGCACCAGGGCCGCCCCGACCACGTCGCCCGGGCCCGGGGTGAATTGCAGTACGTCGCGCGGAACGCCGGCTTCCCAGAGCACATCACACATGGCGCGGGCGATGCCGCGGGTCTGCTGCGAGGGCTTGACCAGAACCGTGTTTCCGGTGGCCAGGGCCGCCACGGTCATGCCGGTGCAGATCGCCAGCGGGAAGTTCCACGGGCTGATGACCACGGCCACTCCCCGTGGCTGATACCAGACTTCATCCAACTCACCCACAAAGTGGCCCAGCCGTTTCGGCCGCAATAGGGCCGCAGCGCACCGCGCGTAATACTCGCAGAAGTCGATCGCCTCACACACGTCGGCATCGGCCTCGCGCCACGTCTTTCCCGATTCGCGGAGCACGACTGCCGCCATGTCATCCCGCCGCTGCCGCATGGCAGACGCCGCTTCGACGATCAACGACGACCGCGCCACCGCCTCCAGATCCCGCCAGGCTCCGAAGGCATTGTGCGCCCGCGCCACGGCCTCGCGGGCCTGCTCGGCGGTCAGGTCCGCACCCGTCTGGGGAACTTGGACCGCGCGGATGGCGGCGGCAAAATGCCGGCGCTGGTCCTCTTGAGAGAAGTCGCGCAGCGACGCATTGAAGAAGGGGCGGCCGTTGCCGAGCCCTTCCACCGCCGGGCTGAGCCGATGCCGTTCCGGCGCCTCGGCGATCAGATCGGATTGGGATTCGCCATGCGGCAGTTCCTGCGGCGATGCCAGCAACTGCTCGTCTGGCTTTTCTTCGGCGAACCCGGCCCGCAACCACGACTGATTCGACGTATTCTCCAGCAACCGCCGCACCAGGTAGGCCATGCCTGGGATCATCTCTCCCACGGGCACATACTCCCGCACACGCAGTCCGCGGTGGACCAGGGCCTGTTTCAACTGGTCGGCCATGCCATAGAGCATCTGGAACTCGACCGCCCGGGCGGGGAGGTCGTGTTGCTCGATCAGGGCGAGGGTATGGGCGATCGACCGGACGTTGTGCGAGCCGAGGGCCAACTTCACGCCCGGATCACCGCTGCTGCGCGGCATGGCGGCCACAAACCGCTCGGCCATTCGCTCGAAACAGGCATCGGTCTGGTGCTTGGCGGTCCAGACGGGGACGGGCCAGCCGTGCTCTTCCGAACGGATCACCTCATGGTCCCAGTAAGCGCCCTTGATCAGTCGCACGGTAACTTGCCGGTCGCGCTGCCTGGCCCATTGGATCATCTGCTCGGCGTCGTCCTCGCCGCTGCGGAGATAGGCCTGCATGGCCAGTCCCGCCGGGAAGTCGAACTGCTCGCAGCACCGTTGAAACAGGGCGATGGTCAGTTCCTTCAACCACGACTGCTCCATGTCGAAGTTGAGAAACACATGATACCGCCGCGCGGCCTCCAGGATGGGCCGCAACGCGGCCGTAAGATCCTCGAGGCAGCCCTCGAAATCGATCGGGTCCACCCGCGCGCTCAGTGAAGTAATCTTGATCGAGACGTTTGCCCGCGGCAGGGGGCCTGTGTGGTCGGTCTCCAGGTAGGGATCAGCGGGCCAGCGGGCAGAGGCGTCGGCCAATGTGTCGATCAACGCCAGGTAGCGCTGCTGGTAGGCCGCGGCTTCCTCTTGGCTCACGCAGGCTTCGCCCAAGAGATCGACGCTGAAGGTGATCCCTTCCGACCAGCGCCGTTCGAGTTGCGGCAGGGCGGCGGTGGCATCGCGGCCGGCGATGAAATTGCCGGCCAGGGCCGTGATCCTTGCGGTAATCGTCTTGGCCAATACCCCCTTGGCCAGGCTGCCCGCTTTCAGTCCCAATTCCATCGTCGACGGCAAACTCACTCCCGGTTGGGTCAGGTAATCGACGAGATAAGCATGAACCTGCTCTGCCGTCTGGAGCATGGGGAAGACGTCGACAAAGCGGAACAGTTGCACCTTGAAGGCGGGATCTCTCATGGCCCAGTGCATCAACTGGTCGGACCAGAACTGGGAGGAAAGCATACCGCTTCGGCGCCGGCGGGCGTCGTCGAGCAGTTGCCTGCCGATTTCGAATGTCCGCGCTTCGATATCCGAACGCGCCGCCGCGCCACACTCGGCGATTGCTCCGGGCTGCTCTTCCTGTTTCTGGGCAGTGCGAAACCAGGCGATCGTACACCTCCCCAGTCTGTTGCTCGCGACTAGCTCGTTGAACCGCCACGGTCGAAGTCCGCCGAATGTATTCTACGCGGCGGCCACCAAGCGACAATCGCTGAACATCGTGAGAAAACGTCGATCAGCCGGTTGCGCGCAGCACGTCCGGCGGTACGTGGGCCAGATCGAGCGCGGTCCAGTTTGCCCCGGCAGCCCGCAATTCGTCAGCCGAAAAGCTGGTCGTCAGGCCCAGGCACATCGCCCCGGCGGCTTTGCCGGCGCGGATGCCGTTGGGGGCGTCCTCGACGATCAGACACTCCCCAGGCGCCAACTCCAGCCGCCGAATAGCCAGCAG
This sequence comes from Rhodopirellula sp., assembly GCA_012728855.1. GTDB lineage: Bacteria > Planctomycetota > Planctomycetia > Pirellulales > Thermoguttaceae > JABWBD01. Next base: position 5,460 of record JAAYEH010000506.1, read on the forward strand.
GAAGATGTCCGGATCGGGCTTCTTGCGGACCACCTCCAGGCCGTTGACGCAGACGTCGAATGTTCCCGGCGGCAAACCGATCTCGGCAAGATTCCCCTCCATCTTGACGGCATCGGCACTGGTGGCCACCGCCAGACGCACTGCTGCTCGCCGGCATCGATGGATGAACTGGACCACGCCGGCCAGCGGCTTGAGGCGGCCGCGAATGATCTCCAGGTAGATCTGGTACGTCCGCTTCTTGGCCTCCTGTACGTCCCAGGTCAATCCGTACCGCTCCGCCACGCCGCCGAGGTAGCGATCCTCGCCGGCACCGACGAAGGGCAAGAAATCATCCGGCCGAACTTGGAGATGGTACTTTTCGGCAAACATCCGGGTTGCCGCTTCGCAAATGAAACCTTCCGAATCGCAAAGCACACCGTCCATGTCGAAGACGATGCCGCGGAATCCGGACGGGGTGGCGGGCTGAATTTCGCTACTCATGCCCCACAGATTACCACGAATGCAGTATCGCAACAACTCTCAAGAACAAACGGGGAGCAAACCCGTGCCCGCACTGGCGAATACCGCCATTCAGCTCTGTCCTGCGGGCAGTCGGCGTGGTACAGTGGCTTGAAGACACGCTAGCCTTTCCGTCCTGTTCGCCGCCTGCTACAACATATCATCATATCATCAACGCCCTCCGGAATACCTTCCGGACGGTTTCCTGCGAGAAAGAGGCACTCACATGTTCGTACAGACTCTCCGGTTAGCAGCCCGCAACGTCTCGACGCTTCTGACGCTCACCTGTCTGGCCTGCTGCGTTTCCAATGCTCCGGCGCAAGAGGCGGATTCCGGGCGGGTGCGGAGTCGTGCCGAAGAACTTACCCTCTATGTGGCGAACGTGGGCAATGACTCATGGTCCGGTCGGCTTGGCGACCCCAACGCCGACGCCACGGACGGCCCGTTGGCCACAGTCCAAAAGGCCCTTGACGTTATTCGTAAAACCAAGGCGGCTGGCGGCTTGACCAGCCCCGTGACGGTCGTGCTGCGAGGTGGCGTTTATCGGCAGGCCGAGCCGATTGTCTTCACGGCCGCGGACTCGGGGAGCAAAGAGTGTCCAATCACCTTCCAAGCGCATCCGGGCGAGGAGCCGGTCATCAGTGGCGGCAATATCATCCGGGGCTGGGAAGCAGATGGCAGTCCTCAGAGCCAGACCCGTTGCGGTGGGAAACTCTGGCGAGCGGCCGTCCCGGCAGCCAAGACAGGCGGCAAGTGGCGATTCAACCAGCTCTTTGTCAACGGCGGACGCCGCCTACGCGCCAGAGTTCCCAATAAAGGCTCGTTCTTGCGCACGGACGGCCCCACTTCCAAGGGCAATGTACGCGGATTCTATTTCCACGAAGGCGATGTGAAGCAATGGAACGACTTGCGCGAAGTGCTCTTCGTTGTTTATCATTCCTGGGAAACCTCGATCCACCATGTCCGCTCCGTGGATACCGAGGCCTGCGTGGTCGAGCTTCATGAGCCGGCGCCCTGGGCCATGGGAACCTGGGAGCGGCAGCAGCGCTACTATGTTGAAAACGTCTTCGAGGAACTGGATGAGCCCGGTGAGTGGTACTTGAATCGAGTCACGGGCACGCTCTACTACTATCCGTTGCCCGGCGAGACCATGGCCGACGTCGAGGTCGTTGCTCCGGCGGTGGCGTCGACGTTGGTCCGCTTCGACGGCGGCGCGTCGAAAGACGAAACCGTCGAGCACCTGCACTTTCGCGGCATTTCGTTCTTGCACTCCAACGCGAACTTGGCGCGGCTGCGAAACCCCGGGCAGGGCGAGATCTATCAACCGGGACTGATCATGGCGACCGGCCTGCGCAACGCGAGCTTCGAGGACTGCACGATTGCTCATACCGGCGCTCACGGGATCTGGCTTGCCGCCGGTTGCGAGGACAATCGTGTCGAACGCTGCCACATCCATGACCTCGGCGGTGGTGGAGTCTATATCGGCGGCGGCTGGGGGCTGCACGAGGCAACTCCCACGCAGCGCATCGTTGTCGACAACAACTTCATCCACGACGGTTCGCATCTCTTCCACGGCGCGCATGGCGTCTGGATCGGCAGAAGCTCGTACAACACGGCGACCCACAACGAGATATCCAACTTCGACTATTCGGGCATCTCCTGCGGCTGGTCGTGGGGCTTCCAGCCCAGTTCAGCCCACCACAATAACTTGGACTACAACCATATTCATCACCTCGGCAACGGGGACGGGCTTGGCGATATGGGAGGCATCTACACGTTGGGCATCTCGCCGGGCACGACCGAGCGTTACAACCACATCCACCACGTCTACAACTACGCCCACGTGTCGCACGGTTCAGGAGTGTATCCGGACGAAGGCAGTTCGGAGATCTTGATCGAGAACAACGTTGTCTACCGAGTCAGGACATGTCCGCTCTTCCAGCATTACGGCAAGGACAACATCGTGCGAAACAACATCCTCGCCTTGGGCGGTACCGGCCAGCTACAGAGATGCCGGGAGGACAAACCGTGCCACTACATTGCGGAAGGCAACATCGTCTTCGCCGATATTGAGCAGATGCTCGGCGGCGTCTGGAAAAGCGGCGACTGGAAGGTGGGCCGCAACGTCTACTGGAGTACGGCCGGTCCGCCCAAGTTCGCCGGTATGGATTTCGAGACCTGGCGGACGAAAGGCAATGACGGCAGCTCGATCGTTGCCGATCCTCTGTTTGTCGATGCCGCCAACGACGATTTCCGGCTGAAGCCGGACTCGCCCGCGCTGAAGCTCGGCTTCAAGCCCATCGATCTCGGTAAAACCGGGCTGTACGGGGAGAAAGACTGGGTGGAATTGCCGAAGCGGTACCAGGACCGGCCGCTCAATGAGATTCCCGCGCCGGTCGAGCCGCCGTTTGTCGTCAACTTCGACTTCGAGGGCGACGAACTAGGCGCGGAACCCCTCGACGTCCATATCGTCAAAGGCGGCGATCAAGCCTCGCTAACCGTTTCCAACGACACGGCCGCGACCGGCAGTCAGAGCCTCAAGTTTGCCGACGCTCCGGGATTGCAGCACGGATTTGCGCCCCACCTCTACTGCAATCCTTCCTACTCGACGGGAAACGTGCAGATCTCCTGGGACATGCTCAACAGCAAGGACGCGCCGGCCGGCTTCTATCTTGAGGTGCGGCAGTGGGACGACAGCCCGTACCTGGTCGGCCCCACGGTATCGGTGGCGCCCGATGGCCGAGTGACGGCCGGAAAACAGGAAGTTGGCATGATTCCGTTGGGCCAGTGGGTACACGTTGATATCGGCATCGACTTGGGCGAGGGCAAGCCGAAAACCTACCGGTTCACGCTCAGCGTCCCCAACCGTGATCCGATCGTCGCCCAGATCCCCTATGTCAGCGAGGCCTTCGAGAAGATTACCTGGTTCGGCATATCGAGCACCAGCGACGCGGCAACCGTCTTCCACGTCGACAACCTCAAGCTCGGCACGGCCGAACAACTCGCCGGCGCGCCGCAGCGCAAACGTAAGGCTACGGCCGCCAGGGTGCGGCCGCGCGAACCGGCCAACGATCAGATGCTCATGGGATACTGGAAATTCGACGAAGCCGACGGCTACGTGGCGGAGGACAACTCCGGCTACAAGAACGACGGCGACGTCTGGGCGGCGCGGGCCACGGGCAGGTTCGGTCGCGCCCTCTTCTGTGACGCGACGGCCAGTTGCACCGTTGTCCGCGACGATCCGACGCTCCGGTTCGGCACGTCGGATTTCTCGATCGAACTCTGGATCTGTCCGACTATGCTCGCGATCGAATCCCAGGACGCCCGGCGCCGCTTCATGAGCAAGGACAACTTCCCCAACACCTGGTGGAATCTGAACCTCACGACGGACGGCAAGCCATTTTTGGAAATGGTCGACGCAAACAAGGCCGGCTGCGCCAACCGGCCGGTTGGCACCATCCCGGAAAATGCCTGGACCCATCTCGTGGTCGTGGTCGATCGGGCCAATTCCAAGACCAGGTACTATTTCAACGGCAAGCTGGACAGCTCCCAAGACATCCCACCCGCATTCAGCGGCGCACTCGATGCAGAAGGTGGTGACCTCTCCCTTGGCTCTTCGTGGCAGCCGTTCGTCGGCCTGTTGGACGAAGTGAAGATCTACAAGCGTGTATTGACCGAAAGCGAGATCAAAGCCGGCTACGAGAAAGAGAAAGACAACCGTAGCAACTCGGAGTACCAACTCGTCGAGTAAGACTGACAGGCAATGCGCCCTTGGGCTGATCCGGTGCGGGAAGCGGGATCGCTCGATGAAAGCTTCTCGCAAAACGACGCATACTCCTGCAATTCTACAAGCTGCGACGCGAAAAACACCAGGACGATCCCTGGCGCGCCGGTGGCGGTGTCGCCGTTGCTCGGCGGGGTTCGAGAAGCTGGCGGGTGACGGCCCGTTGGGCTTTGGCGGCCCGTGGTTTGGGTCACTCACTTGAACCCCAGGGCCCACGCCGCGAAGCCGAACACGAAGCCCGGCAAAAGGGCGACAACCGCCAGGTTGAGCCAGAAACCTGCGCGCGCCATCGACCAGATCGTCACGCGACCGGAACTGAAGATGATGGCGTTGGGCGCTGTTGCCGCCGGGAGCATGAACGCGCAACTCGCCGCCAACGCCGTCGGGACGGCGAGCAGGAGGGGGTCGATCTTCATGCCTTGGGCCGCCCCGAAGACAATCGGCAGGAAGGCCGTCGCGACCGCCGTATTGCTGGCAATCTCTGTGAGGAAGACGACGACCAGGCAAACCACCAGAACCAGAACGACCGCGGGCAGGCCGTGGAGCCCCGCGACCTGCTGTCCCACCCAGTCGTTGAACCCGGCGTCGACCGCCGCGGCGGCGAGACTGAGGCCGCCGCCGAAAAGGAGTAGCACGCCCCAAGGGAGCTTCACGGCCGTCTCCCAGTCGAGAGCGAAAACGCCCCGTCGAAGATCGACGGGAACGATGAACAGCAGCAGCGCGCCGCCCAAGGCGATCATGGGATCGTTGACGCGTTCGATGATGGGAAGCCTCGCGACGAGCCAGTCCCACCGGCCGATCGGCTCGCGGAAGATCCAGGCAAGCGCCGTCACGACGAACACGCCCAGCACGGTCCACTCCCCGCGAGACACTTTTCCGAGGTTTCGCAGTTCGGTGCGGATCAGTTGCCTGCCGCCGGGGATGGCGGACATTCGCAAGGGGTGAAAGACGAAAACCAGCATCAGCCAGGCGGTTGCCAGCAGCGCCATGCTCAATGGCACCGCGAAGAGCATCCAGCGTCCGAAACTGATCGAAATGCCCTTCGTGGCCAAAAAGCCGGCCAGAAACGTATTGGGCGGTGTGCCTACGAGCGTGCCGATTCCGCCGATGCTGGCCGCGTAGGCGATGCCCAACAGGACCGCGACGGTGAAGTCGTCTGACTCGGTGTTCTGCCGGCCCGGCCGGCGCGGCGCGGTTGGCTCCTCCCCGTTGAGCCGGTCGGCCAGCAGCGAGGCCACGCTCAGGCCGATGGGCAGCATCATCATCGCCGTGGCCGTGTTGCTGATCCACATACTGAGCATGGCTGTGGCAATCATGAACCCGCCGACGAGATGCCGCGGGCGCGTGCCGACCGCCAGCACCGTCAGCAAGGCGATTCGCCGATGGAGATTCCATCGTTCGATCGCCTGGGCGATCATGAAACCGCCCATGAATAGGAAGATATACGGATTGGCATACGGCCTGGCCGCCTCGTCAAACGTGAGAACACCGGCCAGCGGAAAGAGAATCAACGGTATGAGGGAGGTGATCGGCAGGGGCAAGGCTTCGGTGACCCAGAGCACGCCGATCATGGCCCCGACCGCCGCCACGCGCCGTCCCGGCTCCGGTAGTTCGCCGGCCCATTGGGTAAGGTAGTACATCAGCACCGCCAGCGCCGGCGCGCCGATGCGACCCGCCCAGATCAGGGCGATTTTGCCGGGATATGCAGGAGGAGGTTTGCAATCCATGCGTGTGGCCTTCTGAGGGATGGATACGCAAGTGTAGGTTGCGGAGAGGCGGTGCGACAAGGCTTCCGCTTCTGTCCGGAGCCGTGTCGCCGCGCAACCGCTTGCGTCGGATCATCCGGTGTGGTATGGAAGAGTTGGTCTGCATGGGGATAGCCTCTAAGAGCCTATCCCAAAACCGTCGGGGACTGGCTCATTTTGCGGAGTCTTCGCAGCAAAATGTGCCTGTCCCCCTCTCTTCGCGAGGTTTTGGGATAGGCTCTAAGTAAACTTCGCTCTCCAATCGAAAGGAACCACGATGCCGTACGCAGTGGATCGCCGCACGTTCCTGGGCACGACCGGGAGTCTGCTGCTGGCCGGCGGGGTTGCGGCGAGTCCGCTATGTGCCGCCGAGGAGGCCGGATGGCCCGAGCTGCCGCCGGTCAAGGTCCACGTGGTCTACCTGGGACTGGGAGGGGCCTGGCCCAAGCCCGATTTCGACGCTCCGAAAGAGATCGAAGAGAAGTTCGCGCCGTATCTGAGCGAATTGGAGAATCGTCTGGGCGACGTCCGTTTCGTCGGCGGCGAGTTGATCCCCAACCGCGTCGAGGCGACCCGGGATCTGCTGCCGAAGATCGCCCAGTCCCAAGCCGACGCCATCCTGGTGATCCATCTGGCCGTCGGCAACGCTCAACCTTTCAAGATGCTGGCGGAGACGGGCAAGCCGGTGGCCATCTACTCCCAGCCGTTCAGCGGCCACGACTGGATGTACGTGCCGCGGCTGCAGAGAGACGGGTTCCGTCTCATCCTGGCTCCGTCGCGCGACATGGCCGAGATCGATCGGCTGGCTGCGCTGTTGCGAGTGCCGCAGCGGATGAAGCAGTCGAAGATCATTGCGTGGCGCCGACGAAAATGGCCGGACCGGCATCCCCGCGACTGCCGTTCAGCATTCGCAGCCACCGGGACGACAACCGGGGAGCCTCGCTGGAAGTCTTCATGAACCAGGATATCGGCCGGAAGGTGACCTGGGCCAAGATCGCCAATCTCGATTCCATCTTGCTGGCCACCGGCACGATCAGCGAGGTCTGCGATTTCGACGATCGTGGCTGCCGCACCCAGTTGGTCGCGGAAGTGGACAACGCCCGCGCGATGTTCGAGAAGTGGGGCGCCGGCGTCCTGCCCGACGGCATGATGACGCTGTTGCACCGGGTGCTCTTCTACGGCGACCACGCCGACAACGTGCAGGATCTTGGCCATCTGCTCGGACTTCGAGTTCTCCTCGAGGGCCGAGACATGGCCGAACCACCGGCGCCGGCGCAGACGTGATCGAGACGAGTAACTATGGGCAGCCCGGCTACCGGAGGCCGCCGAGCGAACTGACGACGCAAACCGTGGCCGACACCGCCGTTATCCTGGTGAAGATCGCGTTGGCGGCGAATCTCACTCGCCCCGGCGTACGTCTTCCACCACGCGATGTACCGCGCCGGCCACACGGTCCTCAACATCTCCCGCCCAGCGCCACGCCGGGCGACCATACTCGTCGAGATGCGGGCCGCCCTCGTAGCCCCCCTCCTCCCACACCCGCCGCGAAGGAATGTAAGCTGCCATGTCGTTCGCGTAGCCGCAAACCCACGTCGTCGGGCCGAACTCGCGCTTGAAACGTAACGAGTAGTCAACCACGGCCTCTCCGCCGATGCCGATCAGCAGCAACTCGTTGCCGATCTGCCAGGCCTGAACCGGATAGGGGTAGGAAGTGGGGAAGGTTGCCCCCTCTTCCATCATTTTCAGCATTCGCTTCGCCCACCTCGCGTGCAATCCGCTGTTGCCGTTGGCGATGGGCAGCAACTTTTCCCGAGTCACCAATTCGTCGTACGCCAGGTCGACGAACTCGAACGCTGACCGCAGTCCCACCGACACCGGCTGCATGGGCCGCGCGAGCACTTCTTCCACGGCATCGGAGAGCATTTTTCCATAACGCTCGCACAGTTCCAGCTTTCGCCGTGGGATGGGATTCTGATCGCCGCCGCAAGCATTGAAGAACATGGCGGCGGTGTCCGGATGGTTTGCCTCCAGATTGACTTGGGCAAATCCCGGATAATCGCCGCACCATGTGTTGAAGGAGAGCGTCGTGGGGTGGCATGCGTATCCAAACAGCACGCCCAGCAACTCGCCTCGCTGCCCCTTTACAGCCAGAACCGGCACGTAGTGATCCACCACGCCCTTCAGTGGCGTCCCCTCGGCTAACTTCTTCGGAACCTCCGCCTCGGAATTCTCTCGCCGATTGACCGCAAACGTGCATTTGCCTTCGCCCTTCAGTAGCTGCGCCGGTTGCAGGTTGTCCAACGCTTCGCCCACCGCCTCCACCACTTGATCCTCCATCCAGTCCGAATACTCGGCGATCAGATGCCGCTGGGCATCGTCCGTGGGGTAGTAATCGACCAGATCGTCCTTCAGAGCGGGACCGCAGTGGTTGTGTGAGAAGGTGAGCATGAACTCGGACCGAGCCAACGAGAACCGCCGCTGCACTTTGGCATAGAGGCTCTCATAGATCGTCTTCGACATGCCCATGTGATCGGTGGTCGCCATGACCGCACGCTTGCCGCCAGGCGCCCCCAAAGCCAGCACCTTGACCCACAGGTCATGGATCTTGCCGTCCGGCTCTCGCTTGCTGCCGTACCCCGCCAGCCAGACCGCGGTCTGTGGAGTAATTACGCGACGGCCAATACCCGCCCGCCAACTCAACTCTTGGCCATCGCGACCAAAGAGCGATGTCGCCGAGACCAAGGCAAACGCTAACAGCGATTGGGCAACCCAACGCGACATTCTCATGGCTTCGAGTCCCTCTATTTGACGATTGGATTCACACCACTACAATAATCCTATTGCGTTCATCCGACGGAAACGCGCAGGCACAATCCCTTGTTAGGTTGTGGCGTGCGCACAGCCCGATTCCGTTTCTCCAGGCGGTTCCAGTTTACCTTCGCTGATAAGCCATGGGCAAGTACCATCATCCCACGAGGTGCTCCGATGAAAAGCCTTACGGTCTTGGGGTTGCTGTTGATCGGCTTGATGTCGCCGCGGACATCGTCCGCCCAAGACGGCGTCGAGGAACTGCTCGAAAACCCGGGCTTCGATGCAGAACTCGACGGCCAGGGCCTGCCGCGCAATTGGTCCGTATCGCGCGACCGCATCCTTTGGCGGGAAAATGTCTACCTCAGCAAGAACTACGAAATCGTCTCGCGCACCGACGCCTACGTGCTGGCCACCCAGAGCATTCGGTTGAAGCCGGGCCGGCGCTACACGATCCGCCTGACTCTCAAGGGCGAAGGCGGGGCGCTCGGCGGAGCATTGATCGTGCATGGCGAAGAGAAGCCCAACCGGGAAATGCCCCTGTTGTGGAACATTCAGCCCTCGGCTGAGTACGAGACATACGTAGGCACGTTCGTTGCACCGAATCCGGTTGCCCAGTTGCTCATCTACAATGTCGCCCGCAAGGGCACCATCGCTTATGACCGTGTCTCGCTTCGCGAAGGCGAGCCGGACGAGCCTATCATCGGCCAATTGTCGCTGCGCGAGATCGATCGGCCGCTTGGCGATCTGCCCGAAACGCGGCACATCAACTGGGCCACCCCCCTGGCCGGCGGGCCCGTGAAGACCTGCTTCACGCTGCGGACCTTCCTCTTGCTGCGCGACGCCGTCGACCTGGCCCAGGGCATCGATCTCGATTACGACGTGATCCACACCGGCTACGACGGCGACGAATGTGTTTCCGACACCGCCCGTCGCGCCATGAAGCGGCTCGGGGAAGGCGGCTACGAGGTTTACGTCGTTGCCAGCCGCCTGTCGGACATCCTGACGAAGACGATACGGGAACGCGTAGAGGCGGGGGCCGGCCTGGTCGTGCTTGAAGGCTTCGGTCAGGGAACCAAGCTCCTTCCTGCCGGTCAGTGGAATACAGTGGACGACTCCCATTACCTCCGCGCCCCCATTCCCTGGGATCTGATGCCGGAGAAGATCCTTTCCGCCGTCCAGACTGGCGAAATCGGCAAGGGGCGGGCCGTGCGGCTGACCTTCCCTTTGGCCACAAGCCGCGTCTGGGGGTTGTTGCCCAGCGAGAACTCGATGGCCGCTTACAAGTCGCGCCAGTTTGAATACTGGCAGTGGTGGGAGTCGTTGCTGGCCCGGGCCATCGTCTGGGCCGCCAAACGCGAAGGCCAAACGACTCTCGTTGTCGGGCGGGACAACGATGAGGGCTGGTCCGTGACGGCCGACCGCGCGCCGCCCGACGCCCGCATGCGCGTGGTCTTGCGGAGTGGCAGGGAGATTCGTTTCGATGGCCCTCTGCTGCGCAAACCACCGCAAGAGATTTCCCGGCAAGCCGACCGCCAATTCGCGCTGACCATCCCCTCCGATCTGCCCGCCGGTCTCGTCATTGCCGACCTGACGCTGTTGGATGGCCAAGGCCGAGCGCTCGATTGGTGCAGTCTGGCCAAGTCGGTTCGACAGCGAGCGAGAATCGTCGCCTTGAAAACCGACCGCCAGTCCTACGCTCCCGAGGACGAAGCAACGTTGAATGTCAAGCTCTCCGCATCGCAGCCCGTCGAGACGACCCTCGAGGCCCGGCTGATCGATGCCTTCGGACGCGTCGTAACTGCCACGACCCGAACCTGTCACCTGGCGGCAGGCGAGTTAGAGCAGGATTTGACGCTGTCGATCCGCAGTCCGCTATGCGTTCACCATCGCGCCATGGTTCGGTTGCTGTGCGAAGGCCGCGAGCAAGACAGCGCGTGGGTCGACATGCTCGTTCCCGCGGTCGGTCCGCGTCAGGCTGCCGAAGACTTCATCGCCACGACCTGGGCGCCCGGCATGACTCATCCGACGGTGCTCGCCGAGTTCTCCACACGCACGCGGCAGCTTGGTCTGAACTCCGAGTTTGGCACCAATTTGTATGCCATGTCGGAGCATGGGCTGCCGTGCGCGGGGTACATCGGCGTTCCCTCCGGCGCGTTCCGCTGCGAAAAGCACACCGGCAGCGGTGTGCGTCCCGACTGTCTGAGCAATCCGGCGGTCGTGGCCGACTTCACCCAGTCGGCCCGGGAGACGGCCCGGCAGCAGCAGCCGCACGGGATGTTTGCCGTCGGCATCACCGATGAAGCTTTTCTCACGTCGCGTCACAAACGCGATGAAGTCTGTTTCTGCGAGCATTGCCAGCGACGCTTTCGAGACTGGCTGCAGGCCCGATACCAAACGCTGTCCGCGCTCAACGCCCAGTGGGGCACATCCTATACCCAGTGGGACGAAGTCCGCGGCGCGCGAACGGAAGATGTTCGCGGCAAGGCAAACTTCGCGCCCTTTGTCGATTTCCGCACGTTTATGACCGACGTGTGGGTCGACGGGTGCAAGACGATTACCGACGCCTATCATCAAGTCTCGCCGCAAACGCCGGTGGGGCATACGAACACTTTTGGGGCCGACCCCTTCAACGGCAACGACTTCTGGAAGCTCTGTACCCAAGTGGGATTCGGCTGGGGCCAGGAATACTCCGAAGCGATCAAAGCGAGCGGCCAGAAAGCGATCTTCGACCTCTGGCGGAGCTTCGTCGAGACGCCGGAGTCGCGCACGGCCCGCGGCGCCAAATCGCTGAAAGGTTCGAAAGGGATGTTTTTCAACTATGGGTGGATTGGCTACGACCACCGCGTGGCCGCCGCCCACTACGAGCCCTGGTGGCTGGCCCTGCACGGTTCACGAGGCGTCAGCTACTATGCCACGAACTCGATAGATGTGCCGCGCGGGATTTCATGGTCGCTGGTATATCCCAGCCTGCAATTCACTCCGTACTCGAACGCCGTGGCCGAGGCGCTCGGCGATCTGCGGGCGGGCTGCGGAAAGATATTCCTGGAATATCAGCGCGAGGCGCCGAAAATTGCCCTGCTCTGGTCTTATCCGTCCATGCTCGTCTCCTGGTGCGAGTCCACCAGCGACGAACCCGAGCCCAATGAGCGGCCGGGCAGCGATAGTTTTGTCACGCACTACATGAGTGCCCTGCATTTTCGTCAGCATCTCAACGAATTGCAGCTCGACTACGTTTACCTGGCTCCCGACCAGATCCTCGACTCCGATATCTTGCGGCAATACCCGGTGCTCTTTTTGCCGTTCACGGTTGCCATCTCGCAGCCGCTGGTGGAGAAGCTCCAGGCTTACGTAGAGCGTGGAGGCATACTCATTGGCGATCTGCGCTGCCTGCGCACCGACGAGCACGGAACTCCGTTTGCCGGAGCCGCACCGCTTGGGCAACTCTTCGGCGTCGATCGCGGCGACGGGAAGATGCACTACGGCCGAACGAAGGTGAGTTTCGCGGCGGCCGCCGAAGGCATCGACCTGCGCGGGCGGCAGGTGGAACTCTTCGGGCGGGAAACCGTCTTGGCCCGAGGCGCCCGGGCGTTGGCAGCACACGCCACGGGCGAGCCGGCCGTACTCGTACGAGAGCAAGGCCAGGGGCTTTCCGTCTACCTGAACTTCTACTTCCCGCCTTACGACGTGGTTACCCGGGATCTGGTCAACCAGATCGTCAAACGGGCCGGCGTGGCGGCGAGCGTCCTGGCCGAGGCCCCCGCCGGCGATCCGCCACCGCGATGCTACGAGCGCAACACCTTCACGCGTGGTCCGATCGCCGTCCATGCCTTGATTCGCGATCACCGGCGCTCGAGCGACAGCGATCCTGTGCGGTTTCGCTTCTCGCAGTCCGCGCACCTGTACGACGTTCGCGCGCAGAAATATCACGGCCGGACCGACACGATCGTCACCACGCTGGCCCCTGGCGAGACGGCCCTCTATGCCAGCTTGCCTTACCGGGTGACGGGCCTCGAAGTGCAAACGCCCGAGCGAACCACGGCCGGCAGCCACGTCGAACTCCAGTGCGCACTGCGCGGCGACGGCCAGCCACTTGGCGATCACGTCTTCCACGTTGAACTGCGCGACCCGTCCGGCCGGATCGTGTCGCATTACTCGCAAAACGTGCTCGCGGCTGCTGGCCGGACTGCGCTGCGGATCCCATTGGCCATGAATGAACTTATCGGCGCGTGGTCGGTTCGAGTATGCGATGTGTTGACCGGCACCATGGCGGAAAGACCCTTCCAGGTTCTCGGCCCGTCGTTCGCTGGTTCTTGACCGTGACCGTTGCGCGCCGCTAACTCATTATCGAACATGAATTCACGCACGTGCGACGGCGACGCCTCGCCGGCAGCGCCACTAGCGGCTGCGGAGTTCCACGTCGAACTGGTTCTCTCCCTCGGTCGCGATAGTCGTCTTCAGCCCGCTGGTCGTCCGGTCGGAGTATTTCCGCGGAATCCGGCTGCGGACTTTTTCCGGTGGATTCTCCGCGATCGCTGTCGCGTCCAGCTCTTCTTCGATTGCAGCGCCAACCGTCACATCGTATTCGGAGCCAACGTCGGCTTCGGGAAATGTCACCTCATAGCGACCGCTGCCGTCCAGGTTTGCATAGGCAGACTCACCCGTCTTCGTCGAGGTGAACCGAATGCTACCTGCAGTGAGCGGAGATCCGTCCAGCAAGACTTGTCCGGTGATGGTCGCTTCCGGCCGCGTGTCCGAGCCACCGCAGCCGGCCAGGGTGACAACACAGGCCAACAGACTTGCATACCGGCTGACGTTCCTAAGGGGCATTACCATTCTCCAATCACGTTTCCGTCGTCGCGAGTACAAAGATTCAGCGCGATCGGCAGTTCGATCGTGTCGCTCATGAATTGCGTGGACGCATCGGCCATCAGCACATGAACGCCCCCGGGGTGATACGACGTCAGCGGAGTGTTGAAGTCCCACACCGCGTTGGCTTCCGCCCCGAGCGAAGTGGGATTGGGAGTGTGGAAGAGGGCCGTGACGCTTGCTCCGTATCGGTGCTGCAGTGCGGCGCCGGCCTTCCACTGGGCGACGGTTCCCGTGGAGCTGACGCCGCCCCACCCGGAGTGATAGTTCGAGATCCTGGTAGGAAAGCGGGTATTTCCGGATTGCTCGGCGACGATGATTGTGTTCGAAGTTCCGTCGGTGATGCTGTTGAAGCCGAGGCATTCGTTGAGTAAAAGGCAGCCGTTGCTCGTCGCAAAGCTGTTGTACTGAGTTTCGTAGAACACGTTGGCGCGACCGCGGGGATCGGGATACGCACCCATGATCCCGGCATACATCACCATCTGCGTGCCGAGACCCGCGAAGCTCGAACTGTATTCGTAGATTGCGGGGCTCGCGCTGGACGGGCAATGGAAAACGTCCAAGACCAGATTGATCAAAGGCCGCGTGTACGTGTTGTAATCGGAGATGGTGTGGGCGACATTCCCCATGGGGTAGAAATTAAGCCGAGTGCCGGCGCCCCGCGCGGCCGCCGCGAGATCGAAGATCGAGGATTGCTCGAGGAACGACAGGATGGCGAATCGCCAACTCGTGGCGTCGGTCATCACAGTCCGCGCCCCGATCGGAAATCTCCCGTACGTGTCGTGGTAGTTGTGCAAAGCGAGTCCGATCTGCTTCATGTTGTTCGAGCACTGTGCTCGACGCGCGGCTTCTCTCGCCGCCTGCACCGCCGGCAAAAGCAGCGCAATCAGAATGCCGATGATCGCAATCACCACCAACAATTCAACCAGCGTGAAGCCGTTGACTGGCGGGCGGATGCCCAGTTTCCCATTTCTTCGCATGGTTCCGACTCCCAAATTGCAGAAAGGTGATCAATGCATCAATCCCGGCCTGCAACGGCCATTCATCGTCGCCTCGCACCGCCGGTGCTTCCGTTGAACGGCGCGTCACAGTCGACGCGCATCGCACTGCACGCGCCCTAATAGCATACCCACCACCACACGTCGCGGCAATAGGTACCCCCCCAAGGATCGCGAAGGAGCCGGCCCCAATGCAGCGGGACTGCTATCCGTCGCTTTCCTGGGGCCGTCTTGGTTCCCTTGAAAACGGAGTGCGTGGCTGCTTGAGTTCGTTGGGTTCCGTTGGGCGGTCTGTGAACCGGGCGATGGCTGAAGGTTGCTCGCTGGGGCTCCGCCCCAGACCCTGGGATTTATCGCATTGGTGTTGTAAGCGACGGGGAGAGACGGCGACATGACAGTCACCCTGGCCTCGCTTACAGCAACAACACGATCAATCCAACTGTCGCAGGATCAGGCAGTTCCGCGGCAACCAAGCACCGCCGCTTCCCGCTGACTCCGCCAATAGGGACCTCCGAGGCCGGGGAACCAAGATAGTCAGTCAGCCGAAACGACGCTGTTGACGCGGCGGGCGCGGCGCCACCATAATAGGCCGTTGAGATGTGCGGCCGGTTGCGGCTAGCCAGAATGTTCCGAGGCTCTGGCACTACCGGTCCAAGTGGGGCGGGTTTTCAGTCCGTCAGCCCGTTTTGTCAGAGCCCAAGAGAGAGGATTCCAACAATGAACGCGCTACCGATAGAAAAGTTCTTGCTGTCGCTGGTACTCGCGACATGGACGGCGGTGGGGGTGGCGGGCGATATCCCTCGGGACGAGAACATGGTTCCGCTTTTCAACGGCAAGGATCTCTCCGGGTGGGAACCTTGCAACATCGCGCCGGAGACCTTCGGGGTGCGCGACGGCATGATCGTCACCACCGGCTCACCCGTCGGCACGTTGCGCACGTCCAAGATGTACGAGAACTTCATCATCGATTTCGAGTGGCAGCACATGAAGTCCGGCGGCAATTCCGGCCTGTTTATCTGGGCGGACGGCCTGCCCGTCACCGGCTCGTCCTTTTCGCGCGGCATCGAGATCCAGATCCTCGATCCCGGTTTCGACGTGAAGGGGAAGAACGAGTGGTACACCACCCATGGCGACATCTTCGCGGTGAACGGCGCCGCGCTGACCCTGGCCGGCCGCATCTCGCCCGACGGCAAGCGCAGTTTTCCCTCGGAGGATCGCACCAGGCCGTCGCCCCAGTGGAACCACTACCGCGTGGTGGCGAACCACGGCGACATCAGTCTCAGCGTAAACGGCAAGGAGGTCACCGTCGCGAAGGCGGCCTCGCCGCGCAAGGGCTACCTCATGCTGGAGTCCGAAGGCTCGGAGTGCCGCTTCCGCAACCTCCGCATCAAGGAGTTGCCCTCCACCAACCCGAAGCCGGAGGAGACCGCCCGCGAGGCCGACGGCTTCGTGCCGCTCTTCACCGGCACCGACCTGCGCAACTGGAAGATTCCCGAAGGCGACAACGGCCACTGGCAGGTCGTCAACGAGGTCATCGACTACGACGCCCGCAGCGAGGCGCCCGGCGACAAGAACCTGTGGAGCGAGAAGGCATACCGGGACTTCCAACTCGTGGTCGACTGGCGCATCAAGGAGACGCCGTACCAGAATCCCCGCGCCTGCAACATCCTGCCCGACGGCAGCGAGGAGAAAGACGCCGACGGCAAGCCCGTCAACATCACGATCCCCGATTCCGATTCGGGCGTCTTGCTGCGCGGCCAGGGCAAGTACCAGGTGAACATCTGGTGCTGGCCGGCCGGTTCCGGCGAGATGTATGGCGTGCGGCGCGACCCGGCTATGCCGCCCGAGGCGAGGGCGGGGGCAACTCCCAAGGTCAAGGCGGACAAACCTGTGGGAGAGTGGAACCGCTTCGAGATCACCGTTCGCGGCAGCACGGTGAGTGTCGTCCTCAACGGCCAGGCCGTGCTGCCCGGCGTGACGATCCCCGGCCTGCCGGTGAGCGGCCCCATCGCGATGCAGCACCACGGCGGCATGAAAAATGGCCAGTGGGTCAGCCCGCCCGCGCTGGTCCAGTTCCGCAACGTCTTCATCCGCGAGTTGAAGCCATAACCAGGACACGGGAATCCCGCCCGCTGCATCAAAGCCAGGAAGCTCTCGGATTTCGTCGCCCGTGCCGGTGAAAACGGAGCTGCCAACCAGGTCGTCGGCTCTCCTCCCGTCAAACACGGACCGTAGAACAGCGATCTCAAGCAGTTGACCGTCCGGGCCGAACGCCGTAGGATTCCCCACCGTCTTACGGGTGCGACCATCTCTGATCCTCAATTGCGGAGGAGTTCTCGATGTTTACTGCCACTGCAGATTTCGTGCTGCCGGCTACGGTGACCGGTTCCTGGCCCAGGCCGCGTTGGTTCGACGTCAGTATGTGGGGCGAGCCGCTGGACACCTGCATGATGGACGTGCGCTTCCGCGAGAAATTTCAAGACGCGTTGGCCGTGGTCGTCAGCGATCAGGAGCGAGCCGGGCTGGATCTGGTGACCAACGGCGACTACCACTGCGACGAGGACTTCGCCGGCCGCTCCTGGCACCACTACCCGATACAACGGTGGGCCGGATTCGAGGGAGATCACTTGCAGTCGGAAGCCACCCGTTCGAGCTGGCTGAAGTATCCGCCGGGAACGCTGTTGCACGAAATCTACACCGCCTGGCGGTGGCCGCGGGTGACCGGCAAGATCGAATACCGGCCCTTGGACTACGCGAAACTGTTCCGCATGACCCAGGCCAAGAGCCGCAAGCCGGTCAAGTTCGGCACCTGTTCTTCGCAGGTGATGAGCCTGTTCCTCGACATTCATACCGAAAAGTACCGAGACAAGCGGCAGGTCATTTGGGACATGGCCGAAGCGATGAACAAGGAACTGCTCGCGCTGCGCGACGCCGGCTGCAAAGTGATCCAGGTCGAGGAGCCGTGCTTCCATTTCCTCGCCAACTCGCTGGGCAAGGACCACGAGGAAGTGAAGTTCATGGTGGAAGCCTACAACCGCGAGGTCGCGGGGCTGGACGACGTGGAGATCTGGATCCATACTTGTTGGGGCAATCCGAACATGCAGCGGGTTATGGAAGACACCAGCTACGCGGCCTCGCTGGAGATCTATCTCGGTGAAGCCAAGGGGGACGTGTGGACCGTGGAAATGAAAGACAGGAAGTTTCAAGATATTGAGTTGTTCGAGCGGTTCAAGAACAATCTGGACAAGAAAATCGCCATCGGCGCCGTGAGCCATCGCACCTTGCAGGCAGACCGGCCCGAGGAAGTGGCCGCCGAGATCCGCCGGGCGCTGAAATACATCCCGCCGGAACGGCTGATCGTCTCCAGCGACTGCGGGTTCGGCCGGCAGGGCTGTAACCGGGAAATCGCCTTCTACAAGGCGTCGTCGATCGCGCAGGGCGCGAACATCGTCCGGCACGAACTCGGGCTGCCGACGACCTACGTTCCCGCCGCCGATCCCGGGCTGCAGATGGATATCGTGCCGCAATAGCGGCTCTAAGAAGGCAGGAAAACCGCAGCGTTTGGAAAGCTTGGGATGCCGCACGACCCGCGAATCGACCAAGGGCGTCAATTCCTCAAAGATACTGTCCGGCAGACGATTGATTTCTCCCAGATCGATCAGCACCGGGGCATTGCGCCCCCTCCGATCGAAAAGCCATTCGCCACGGATGCCCGGAGAATCGAACTTTGTCCGGCGGGCCGCTGGAAGGGAGTTGGCCCCATCGACCTTCAATCCGCCATCGGCAAGCGCGAGAGTCGGCGGCGGTATACGGGCGAGCCGCTGACGCTGGATGAGTTGTCTTTCCTGCTTTGGGCAACGCAAGGCATTCGTCGGCGGCTCGACTCCGGAAATGCCCTGCGGACCGTCCCCTCAGCCGGGGCGAGGCATGCGCTGGAGACCTATTTGTGCGCGCTTGCCGTCGATGGATTGGAGCCGGCGTTCTATCGCTATCTGCCCGTCGAACACCAGCTTCTTTTCGAATTCGAGGAGCAGCGCGCCGCGGCCAAACTCATTGCGGCTGCGCTGGGGCAGGCGTTCGTGGGGCAGGCTGCTGTTACGTTCTTGTGGACGGCTTTGCCCTATCGCATGGAATGGCGATACGGCGCCGCCGCGCATAAGACGCTCGCAATCGATGCCGGACACGTCTGCCAGAATCTCTATCTTGCCTGCGAGGCAATCGGCGCGGGCACCTGCGCGGTGGCCGCGTATCATCAGGAAGCGATGGACGAACTGCTGCGCGTCGACGGAAGGGATGAATTCACTGTCTACTTGGCGCCCGTCGGAAGAATATAGAGGCCAGGAATGTAGGCGTTGTGGTAGGACCGGTTTCCGTTTGGTCGGCAACAGACTGAAAGGCCATCCTACAATCCGATTTCGGCGTTGATCAGCATACCCGGCTGCAGGTGTCCGTCCTTATTGTCCAGGATGACCTCGGCCAGATACTGCCCGGTACGCGGATGCGGTGCGAGGCTGATCCTCGAGATCTCGCCCTCCCACGCCCGACGGTAGTTTGCTGCGGGTCTGACCGAAACGGGGGCTCCTCGACGGATATCGGCGACATGCTGCACCGGGATCCATAACAGGGCCATCACCCGCTTCGTCTCGATCAGGGTCACGATCGCCTGGCCTGCGGAAACCCGTTCGTGCGGCTTGACTGGGCAGTCGGAGATCGTGGCGGCTGTGGGTGCAGAGACGGTCGAGTATCCTTGTAGAACGGCCTCGGCCGTATTCCGGGCGGCTCTCGCCTGAGATTCCAACGCCTCGACGTTCTCCTCGAGGGTCTCGATGATCGACCGCTTCATGCGGACATTAAGCAGCGCCTTCGTCGTCTGGGATTCGGCGGTGGCTGCACGCTCGTCGGCGAGTTCTCGAAGCGGCGCGCGCATGACGCGATGGCCTGACACGCCCCTGCGGCGGCCCGGTTCGACAGCGGTTTCCTCTGGCCGGTTCAACAGGCTCCGGGCCAAGCCAAGATCGGTGCGAAGGCGTGTCTCAGCCTTTTCGACGCGCTCGGCACCGGAATGCGCGAGTGCCGTCTCGGCGGTTGCCTGATCCGCGCCTGCGGCGGCTTGCGCCAGGTCTCGCCGGAGATCCGACGCGTCCAATTCCACCAGGATCTGATCGGGATCCACGGCCTGCCCTGGCTCGACATGCATAGCCGTGACCCTCGCATCGATCGGCGAACGGAGCGTGATTTCTTCGAGTGGCTGAAGAACTCCTCGCACCCGCAGGGTGGCCGGAGGTATGGGTTCGCCTGCGAAGAGGAAGGTTGCCGCGCTCAGGAGCCCGGCGGTCAGCCAGTATACTGGAATCTGCGGATGCACGCCATTATCTCCCAGAATAATCCTATCATCCGGAATGCCCGGAAGCGGGAGCGACTTGAACCAGCGTGCCGTCATCAATGGCAATCAAGCCGCTTACTGCAACGATATCTCCGGCAGAGAGTCCGGCGAGCACGTTGAGCGACTCGGCCCGACCGGGAATCGACTCCACCACCGGCTCGATGCGACGGGCAACATATCCGGTTGACGACTTCTCGATCCGGAAGCATACCAGCGCGTCGCTCCGCTGCGTCAATGCTCGCCGCGGCATGACGACGCTCGCCTCGGAAGCCTTCGCGCGAAAAGTCACGTCGATCGCCATCCCCGCACGCAAGCGGCCGTCGGCGTTCTTCACCTCAACCTCGGCGGAAATCCGTTTCGTGCGGGTATCGGCGACCGGGGCGATGCGCAGCAGACGCGCCGCGGGCGGAGATGGATGTCCGTCCGGCAGGGCCACGCGGCACTCAACGTCACCTCGCAGGATCGACGTCTCCGCCGCCGTCAAGGCGACGACGGCCACCATCGGTTCGGCAACAATGATCTGGGCGGCCGGTTGGCCGGGAGCGGCAAACTCGCCTTCATCAACCAGCACCTGCGCCACCGTACCGCCGATCGGCGAGCGGATGATCCTCGCATCGTAGCTCTTCTGAGCTTCGGCGGCCTGGCTCTCGGCGATCTTCAGCGCCGCCTCGGCAGCGTCGCGGCGCAGACGCGCGTCTCGCTTGAGATCCTCGTCTTCCGATTTCTCGGCGTCGGCAAACTGTGCCTGGGACTCCTCCAGGCGAACCTGGCCCGATTTCAGCCTGGATTGTGCTTCCGAGAGCTTGATATTCAGCAGCGAGGCGTCGAGTTCGAACAGCACGTCATCTTTCTTCACGGCATCGCCGGCGCCGACGTGTTTCTTCAGGACACGGCCGGTCACCTCCGCAAAGATATTCACTTTGCCCGAGGGTTGCAGGATTCCACGCCGCGTGAACTCCACGTCGAGCGGTGCTTTGCTCAGGGTGGCGGTTTCGATTCGCAGATGACCGGAACTCGGCGGAGGCGGCGTTGCCGTGGGCGTTGCCGATCCTGCCTGGCGGGCGAACAACGCGTAGGCGCCTCCCAGGCAGACAAGTGTCACCGCGATCAGAACGGCAGCAGTGAACAGGTCGATCCGATAGAACTTGCGGGTCATTGTATTACTCCTCAGCCCCGGAAACCTGCAATGTGGCCGGTTGCGGGGCGTCGTCATGTGATCGGTGGAAAAGCCGCGCCGCGAAGCGCGCCAGATCGTCGTGGATCAGATAGAAGCACGGTGTGAAAAGCAGTGTCATGATGGCAGCGACCGTGAGGCCGTAACAGAAGCAGGCGGCAAAAGGGCTCCAGATCGAACTGTAGCCGCCCATCCCGATCGCGGTCGGCAGCAAACCGACGATCGTGGTCACCGTGGTACACATGACCGGCCGAAGCCGCAACCGGCAGCCCTCGAGCACCGGGGTCAAGCGGTCGGTGCCCTCGCCCGGATGTTGGTTGATGAATTCGATCAGGAGGATCGCGTTGTTCACGGCGACACCGAAAAGGCCCACCAATGCGACCCCGGTGACAATGCTGATCGGGTGTTGATGCAGGTGCATCCCCAGAACCACGCCCGCCAATGCAAACACGAGCGAAAGAAGAACCAGCAACGGCTGGAGATAGCTGCGAAACTCCATCAGCAGACTCAGATAGATCAGGGCAAGTGCCGCAAGGCCCGCGATCGCCAAGCTGCTGAAACTCTCGCGCTGCTGAGCGTATCCTCCTCCGAAACTCAAGCTCAGACCGGGGTACTCCCGTTCGAGTTGCGGAAACTCTCCGGCGAGTTCGCGGTTGACATACTGCATATCGATCGGTCGGCCTTGCGGGTCGACCGGCTTGCCGTGGATCGCGGCGCTGACGGTGATCAGCCTGCGTCCGTCGTGGTGGTAGACCGAGGCATAGTGCTGATCGAAGTAAGGTGTCGCCACTTCGCTCAGCATCGGCTCGGCACCGGTGGGGGTTTTTAGCGGGATGGCCATTAGATCGTCGAGGCTGTCGCGGTACCGACTGTCGAGTAGGATGCGGACCGGCACCTCCTCGTCAAGCTCTGGATCGTACATGTCGCCTGCCGACATGCCCTCGGTCGCCGCGCGGACCGTGGCGGCGATATCCAGCGGCGTCAGCCCGAATTCGGAGGCTTGCGGTTCCTGGGCGCGAAGGCCGACTTCCATCGGCCCTTCCCGCGTATTGTCGCGGATTTCCGCCAGTCCGGGGATTTGGGACATTTGCCGGCGAAGCCGTTCAGCCACCTGGCGGCAGACCTTCATGTCGCTGTGTTCGATGCGGACGGCAAGGGTGTCGGTCTGCTCCAGTCCGGTCCCCATTGACGACACCGAGAATGCCTCCAGCCCCAACGAGGGATGTCTCTCGCGGAACTGCTCGATCCGAGCGCGGAGCAGATCGAGCATCGCGCCGGGATCGCGGCGAGCGGTCGTTGTGGGATGGAACTGCACCCAGATCATCCCTACGTTCGCCTGGCGGACCAGTTCCATGTGCTCGGTGAACTGCATTCCTGCCACGCTGAGGTAGTTCTTGACTGCGTTTTGCGAACCGGACAGTTCGTTGAGCACCTCGCCGAGTTTCGCCCCGAGTTGGTCGGTGGTGTCCAGCGAGGCATCGCGATCCGCTTCGAAATTGATCAAGGCCATCGGAAACTCGGCCGGAAGCGTCTCGGTGCGAATGTAGCCTAGGGCTACGACCGAGAGGACGGTGATCGCCGCCAGCACGAGCACCGCGAGATAGCGGACCCGCAAGAGCGAAGCAAGAATCGCGAGATAAACGCGAGCGAAACCCCTGCCGAATCGGTCGATCGGGCCGACGCGAGGCGGCGTCTGGTCGGTTGCCGGCCCGGCTGGGGCAGCGGTTGGGCGCGGGCCAAAATGGTAGACATGGCCGGGAATGATGAAGAACCACTCAAACATGCTTGACAGCAGGGCGATCGTTACGACGATCGGCACCGCATAGAAAAGGCTTCCCACCTGCCCTTCCAATAACAACAGTGGCCAGAACACCACGATCGTTGTCAGGACTGCTGCCGACATCGGCGAGGTGATCTCGCCCATGCTGAGCACGATGACATCCCAGCGGGAAAGACCCGCCTGCATGTTGCGCTGAATGTTTTCCAGAACCACGATCTCTTCGTCAACCAACATGCCGGTGACCAAGACGAGGGCGAAGACCGACGTGGAGTTGGCCGTGATCCCGAAAGCCCACATGCCGATTGCCGTGCTCAGGAAGGCGAACGGCACCCCCATCATCGCTAAAAGACTATTGCGAACGCCGAGAAAGAAACAGAGCACGATCAGCACAAGAACGCAGCCGGCCAGCAGGTTCTGCTTCAGCGCGGTCAGGGCATTCGAGACCCAGGGGGTAATGTCGACGGCAATGTCCAGCGAGATGCCGTCGAACTGGTTGTGCTCCTTAAAGCGGTCGAGGCGGTCCATCACATGGTCGCGAACCGTCATCACGTTGGAGCCGGAAGTCTTCGTAACCTCGACGACCACGCATTGGCTCCCCTGGTAGCGGGCGCGGATGAAGTCCTCTGCGAGCCCCTCTTCGAATTGGGCGATATCGCGGAGGTACACGTGGGCTCCGGCCGGATCCTTGCGAACGATGACGGAGCCCAGTTGATCGAGTCCATTCAAATTAGCGACAAAGCGAATCGGGTGCTCGACCTCGGCCGCCTCGATGCCGCCTACCGGAATCGAAACTGCCGACCGCCGCACGACCGCGGCGATCTCGGGGACCGACAACCCCGCTTCCTGCATCCGGTCGCGATCCAGCAGAATGCGGACTTCCCGCTGCCCTTCGCCCAGGAGCCGTACGCCGGCCACTCCGGAAACGGAGGCCAGTTCCTCTTTCAGTTTCCGGACGGCCCGGCGGACTGCAAGGGGACCAAGATCCTGTTTGTCCGACACGCAGACCCGCAGAAACGGCGAATCCTCGTCGAGCTTGAAGCGGGAGACGGAAGGGGGCTGGCAACCTTCCGGCAGATCGTTGATCTGATTGATCCTCGACTGCAGCGCCGCAAAGGCGGAATCGACGTCTGACTTGCCGGCTCGATCTTCAAAGCGGACCACCACGCGAGAGAGATTGGCCGTACTCTCGCTACGATGCCATGCGACATGGCGAATGCCCTCAATCTCACCCTCGATCCGTCTGGTCACCTGCCGCTCAACTTGCTCCGCGGACGCCCCGGGCCAGACCACCAAAGCTACGGCGCTGGAGGTGCTGATATCCGGGTAGACCTCGACCGGCAAGCTCCGCCAGGCCAGGATCCCGACGACGATAACGAGCCAGTACAAGGCGTCTGCGGTCTTCCTGTGCCGCAAGGCGAACTCGACCATCGACACAATATCAACTCCTCAAGAATTCTGCCCGGTAAACCCGGCTACATGAAAAAAGAGGACATTCCTCTTCTCCTCCGTGTTCAACAAAGCGGGAACGGGCAATCCGCCCTCTTCCACTGTACACTGCCCTCACAGCGGGTTCACCTGGAAAACCGGTGCGTACGAGTCGGTCTTGTTGGCGGCGTAGTCGGCCGCCAGCTTCGGAACCTCGTCCCAGGCGTAGACCTGGTCGCCGTCAGGCGGCAACCAGCCGTGTTCCTCCGCGAACTGCACGGCGGCAAGCCCTTCGCTCCGCCGGCAGCCGTGAACGTGCAGGAAAATATGCCGGTTGACCGTGGCGGCCGTGCGGTCGTACGAGAGATGCTTGCCGTGTTTCCAACCCGAGGTGGTGATGATCCCCAGACGGCCCAACGCCCGCAGCCCAGCGCGGAACACCGGCCCGCCGATGTTATCGACGAAAATCGATACGCCTTGGCCGTGGGTGACGTTGTCGATCTCTTCCAAAAATGCCTTTTCCGATTGGAGGTACTGGGCGCGGTAGGCCCGATCGGCCTCGAAGCGTTGTTCGTCGAAGTGGAGGTCGGGAAACTTGCGTCGATCGATCGGCGTGATGCCCAGCTTGCGCAGCAGATTCAAGCGGTAGTCGTTGGAGGCGACGAGACTCGCTGGGCAATCGAAATGCTGGGCCAACTGCGCCATGGCCAGCGACACCGCGCCGCCCCAGCCGGACACGTGCGGCGGAGGAAAATCTCCCAGGTCGAACTGTGCTCGCCAGACGTTGTAGCAGAGCTTCCAGTTCTCCCAGGCGGTGCCGTAGCGGACGGGAAAGCCGGCCCAGCGCGCGTAGGAGTAGCGCGTGGGATAGGGGATAGGGGTGACATTCAGCTCGTGGAACACCGCCCGCTTGGCCAGCAGGCCCATCATGTTCGGCGCATCGTAGCCGAAGACCTTGATCATGTGGCCATACTCGTCTTCGCTGCCGATGGGCACCAGCAGGCACATGTCGCCGCTGCGGCAGGTCGTTACCGCGGAACCGGTCTCCAGTATCCGTACCACGCCTGCGTTTCCCAGCACCACCGCTTCTTCCCGGCGTATGCGGCAGACGTCGATCGGCGACCGCTGGAGGCAGTGGGTCATATTGGCCTCCCACGTGCCGTAGATCGGCTCGGCCAGCACGTGGCGCTCGGTCATCGCGGGCAGTTGATACGTCGCTTTTTCCAGAACGCCCGCGGACGTCGTCCCCTTCTCGCCGCGGCGCAAGACCCAGGCTTCCGTCGTTGTGGTGGAAATTCGTGTCGCTGTATTGGCAAGACGCGTCATGGCTGCAAATCCTTTGGACAAACCGCCCCCCTAGCTCGAACCGACCGGCGCGCTCATCCTCTGGCGCACTTCTTCGCCGGGCGTATCCGCGATCATGTCGGGCAGATCGCTGTCCAATCGCCTGATTCTTGGATAGAGATAACCAACCGTCGCCAGCAAGCAACCGGTCATGCCGGCCACCACGAACATCAGCCCGATCCCCCGGCCGACGCCGACGCCAATCCAGGGGCCGATCAAATCGGCTAGCCGCCCCCCTTCGCGCATCAGCGGCTCGAACAGCCGGTCGGCCAAGGGGCCGGCCGCCAGATAAGCCGCCGGCAACGACGCCTGCTGCAGCATCCGGCGGAGCGAGAACACTCGCCCTTGCAGGTCCGGCGCCACCTTAATCTGCCAGAAGGTCTGGCTGGTGGCCTGGAGCACCGGCAGCACACACATCATCGCAAAACCGCTGGCGGCGATCAGCGCCGCCGATCTGCCGATTCCCGCCGTTGCAATGACGATGCCGCCCAAGAAAAGCAGGCCCAGGATCGCCGGAATTTTTCGTCGCGGAACTCCCATCGCCATCACCCCAACGCTGCCGGCCAACATGCCCGTGCCGCCCACCGTCAGCACCACTCCCAGCGTCGTCGGCGAAGCGAAGCTGAGCACCAGCGGGATATAGAGCACGTTGACCAGCGCGACAAGGAAATTAACCGCGGTGAACAGCAGCAGGAGCGAAATCAGGCCCGATCGCTCGCGCAAGTATTGCCATCCCGCCAACGCTTCCCGCAACAGCGATCCCTTGCCGGACACCCCTGCCTCGGTCTGAACCGGGCGCGGGAAACGGACCAGCGCCAACGTGCCGACCCCGATGAGAAACGTGGTCACGTCGACCAGCAGCACCGTGCCGATACCGACCGTGGCAATCATCGTGCCGGCGATCAACGGCGTGATGATCCGCGCCAGCCCCTGACTGAATTGTGCAAACCCGCTCGCCCGCCCCAGATGTCGCTTGGGAACCAACAGCGGAATCGACGCCGTATAGGCGGGCTCCTGGAAGGCATTGGCCACCGCGCTGATCGCGGCGAGCACAAAGAGGTGCCACAGTTCGCAGCGGCCGCTGAGAATCAGGGCCGCGACAACCATCGTCGCCACTCCCGCGACGCTGTCGCTGGCCAACATCACGCGGCGGCGGTCCGAGCGGTCGGCCACCGCGCCGGCAAGGGGTGAAATCAGCACTCCCGGGAACGACGCTGCCAGAATGAGCAGGCTCAATAGCGTGACCGAACCCGTCTGCTGATATACCCAGATCCCTAAAGCGAAGGCCGTCAGCGATGATCCGAGAATCGAGACAAACTGTCCCCCCGCCACGATGGCGAATGTCCGCAAACCGCCTTCCACGGCGGTCTGCGTGGGGGTATGTTGCTCGACGGATACGGTGGTCACGATCGTTTTGCCCCTGAGTTCAGTCTATGGGAAGTGTAGGTCGTAACTTGTCGAGGATCGCCTGCAATTGTTCGGCAAGTATGTCCACGTTGCGGGGGTCGAGCATCATCGACGTGTGGGTGCCGGGCACCCGATAGACTTCCAGCGGCCGCGTGAGCAGATCCTGCCATTGCCGCAGCGGCGCCAACTGGGAATCGCCGCTTGCCGATTCGTCGTCCGCCGCTCGGAAAAAGGCGACTTTGCCTTCGTAGGTCCGAGGGAAGTAACGGCGGCCTGCCGCCGCGTTGATGTCCCAGATCCGTAGCAGGTTTCTCGCCTGGCGCGACATGGCCTCCGGTAAATCGGCGCCCGCTTCGGCCAGGCGGCTGAGAATGATCTCCACCTGCTCGGCGGGCGCGTGCCGGGCAAGTTCGTCTTCCGCGACCGGCAGTTCCAAGCCCAATTGCTCTAGGTATTGTGCCGCCGCCGAGGCGAATATCCGACCGTCGTTCTCCCCGGAATCCATGTTGCCACGGCTGAGGATGAAACTATCGAACAGCCCCAGCCACGCCACCTCGTCCCCGGTGGCCTTGAGCTGCTGGGCCATCTCGAAGGCCACCAGCCCGCCATACGACCATCCGGCCAATAGGTACGGTCCCTGCGGCTGCACGGTGCGGATCGCCTCCACGTAGCACGAGGCCATCGTTTCCACGCCGTCGAGCGGCTCCGCTTCGTTTTCGAGGCCCGGCGCCTGCAATGCATAGACGGGCTGGCTGGTTTTCAGCCGCTGCGCTATTGCCGCGTAGGCCATCACGACTCCTTCCGCCGGATGGACAACGAACAGCGGCCGGTCGCCGTCGCCTGCCTGGATCTTGACCAGCGGCAACTGGACGGAATCCGTCTTCCGTCCGCCGATGGCTTCGGCAAGTTTTTCCACGGTCCCCTGCTGAAACAGGTCGCGCAGGGGAAGCTGAACACCGGTAGCCGCCTCCACGTCGGCCATCATTCGCATCGCCGAGAGGGAGTGGCCGCCCAACTCGAAAAAGTTGTCGCTCGCGCCGACGCGATCGACCCCGAGAACCTTCTGCCAAATTCCAGCCAGCAGTTGCTCGTCGGCCGTCCGCGGCGCCACATACTCCCGCTCCAGATGCGAGGATTCCGGCGCGGGCAAGCGGCGCCGGTCCACCTTGCCGTTGGGCGTAAGCGGCAGCCGCGCCAAGGCAATAAACGCACTCGGCGTCATGTACTCGGGCAACCGCTTTCGCAAAGATTCTCGCAGGGCATCCGTTGAGACCGTCCGGCCCTGCTTGGGCGTGAAGTAGGCCACCAGACGATTCTGATCGTCATGGTCCGGCCAGGCGGCGACCGCCGCCTGCTGGACGCTGTCGTGCTCGCCGAGCACGGCCTCGATCTCACCCAATTCAATGCGGTAGCCGCGGACCTTCAACTGGTGGTCGATCCGCCCGAGGAATTCGATCTCGCCGCCGGGCAGTCGGCGGGCGAGGTCTCCCGTCTTGTAGAGCCGCTGGCCCGGACGCGTGCCGAACGGATTGGGAACGAACCGTTCCGCCGTCATTTCCGAACGGCCCAGGTAACCGCGCGCCAGCCCGGCGCCGCCGAGGTACAGTTCCCCGGGTGTGCCATCCGGAACCGGGAACATGTTTCGGTCCAGGATGTAGGTTTGGGTGTTCGCAATCGGACGGCCGATCGTCGGCCGGCTGTCGTCCTGCTCCGCAGGCGCCACTTCGGCGACCGTGCTGGCCACTGTATTTTCGGTCGGGCCGTAAACGTTGATGAACTGGAAAGGATGTTCGGCACGGGGGCGTCGGTGAAGCTGGTCACCGCCCGTGGTCAGCAATCGCAAGGGGCTGTCCGCCGGCCAGGGACTGTCGAGAACCGTTTCCGCCAGCGGCGTGGGCAGAAACGACACCGTAATCCCTTTCTGCTCAAGCCATTGGATAAGCCGCGGCGGCGATTGTCGCACCTCGTCGGCGGGGAAGTGCAGGCTGGCGCCGCCGGTCAGAGCCGGCCAGATTTCCCAGACAGAAGCGTCGAACCCCGGCGCCGCCACCTGAGTCGCACGATCCGTGCCGCTCAGTTGGTATTCCCGTTGGTGCCACGTAGCCAAATTGCTCAGGCTCCCGTGCTCGACGCCCACGCCCTTGGGCCGCCCCGTCGAACCGGAAGTGTAGATGACGTAGGCCAAATCGTGGTCAGTGGTGTGGCGCTCGGGCGGCACTGCCGACTCGGCGGCAATCGAGGGCCAATCGGCGTCGAGCGAAACCAGCCGGTCCGCCAAACCGGAATGCACGGTTGCCAGGTCTTGCGTCGAAAGCACGATCGCCGCGCCGCTGTCGCGCACCATGAACTCCAGCCGATCTCGCGGGTAGGCCGGGTCGAGCGGCAGATACGCGCCTCCCGCCTTGAGAACGCCCAGGATTGCCGCAATCATCGGCGGCGATCGATCGATCAACACCGCCACCACAACGTTGGGGCCGACGCCTGCTGCCACCAAATAATTCGCCAAACGATTGGTTCGCTCTTCCAACTCGCCGTAGCACCACGTCAGATCATCCGATGCCACGGCCAAGGCGTCGGGCCGCTCGGCCGCCCGTGCCGAAAAGATGTCTTGCACTTGGCGCTCAGCCGGCAGAACCTCTTCGGGCGGATTCCATCCAACGATCGCTTGCTCACGTTCCGCTTCGGTCAGCAGAACGTCCGTGTCGTAACGATCCTCGGGAGAAGCGACCATGGCTTCCAATGCACGCAGGTAGCGGTCGGCAATCGCCGACACCTGCTCCGCGGCGAGTTGGCCGGTATCGTAATTGAACGTCACTTCCAGGCGCGTGGAGTCGGGGCTTTGTTGGAAACTGGCCACGAAGGTGAAGTTCGTGTACTCGAACATCCGCGGCTGGGAGACTTCCACCCGTCCTTCCAGGCCCTGGTAGACGTGGAAGTGGTTGTAATTAAAGGCCGTCTCAAAAAGGTCTTCCCGCTCGCCGCGCTTCA
>JAAYEH010000507.1 GCA_012728855.1 Rhodopirellula sp.
GACCTCCCGCCGTTAGCCGCCCTCTCATCCAAAATTCACATCGCCCCCGCTCGCCGCGCCCCACGCTGTGAGCGAACAACGCAATTCATCTGAACGCCGGTACGGAAATTCATCTGAGCGGCGTCGCTCACAACAGATGGTGTTCCACGACGCTCCGCATCGCCCCGTAAGCGGTGGTTTTTCGGGGTGTTTCACTTGGTCCATACGTCTGTTGGAAACACGCCTGGGTCGAGGTGACCGAGCCGTTCAAAGAAAATCCACCTTCGAGTGTCCGTCACACGCAGGCCAAGTCACGCTTGTCATCGTTTTGACTGCGCGCCGCGATGCAGTCCAGCAGACCTCGCGAATCCAATTAGCGACACGCCCCAGCGCGCGTAGGTCTGTCAGACATGTGCGCGCAAGTGACATCGCCGAACGGTGGAAGATCGACACTTGGACTGTCCTTCGGTGGAGATCTGATTACCGGGGACCGCCCCGCCGCCCTCGACGGCTTCGTTCCCTCGAAAGACCGTTTCCTGCAAATCGCCGCCCGCAAGGGAGTCATGGTCAGCAACGGCTACCACGGCTACTACGTGGACGGGCCGGAGTGGATCGACAGCAGCCCCGAAGCCGAAGCCGTCCGCGCCCTGGCCGACAACGCCAAGTCCCCCGAGCAGCAGCAGGCCGAAGCCGACCAGGCCCGCCAGCTGGAAATCAAACGGATGATCGACCAGCTCCGCAACGTGGACATCGAAGGCTTCTTCCCCACGCCCGACGCGGTGATTGACATGATGCTCGCCGCGGCCGACATGCACGACGGCCAGACGGTCCTCGAACCCTCGGCCGGCATCGGCTCCATCTGCGACCGCGTCAAGCAGGCTTTCCCTCACACGGACCTCGACGCCGTGGAACTGCGGGACTCGCTTGCCAAGATCCTCGTCGCCAAGGGCCACGCCGTGGTCGGCCGTGACTTCACCGCCTGGAACGGCAACGGCCGCCAGTACGACCGCGTGCTCATGAACCCGCCGTTTGAGAAGGGCGCCGACATGGCCCACGTCCGGCAGGCTTTCAACCACGTCAAGGCCGGCGGCCGGCTGGTCGCCATCATGTCCAACGGCTTCCGCTTCCGCCAGACCAGCCGGGCAACCGGCTTCCGCGCGTGGCTGGAAGAAATGGACGGGGACGTGGTGGAACTGCCAGACGATGCCTTCAACGGTTCCAACGCCTTCCGCAGAACTGGCGTCAAGGCGGTCATGGTTGCGGTCCAGAAACCCGGCTGGCAAGAGGCGGCCGAACAGGCGGCCAATCCTGCGAGCAAGGCCGGTCATTCCTCGCATCCCGGCCGGCAGGCAAGCTCAGAATCCCAAGCCGCCCAGCACGCCCCCCAAGCGTCCCCAGCGGCCAGCAACGGCCAGCAGGAAACCAGCACCCCAGCACCGTCGGTTTCTGCGAGCAAAACGTCGGTTCCCACGAATCCAGTCGGAAAACAGGATTCAGAACCCCAAGCCGAACCCAACGCAACCAGAACGAATTCCAGCGGCCTTCAACAATCGCCGGAAAAGGACAAAGAACGCCGCAACGGCAACCTGCTGGCACGCCACAAGCCGGCCCGGCTGGCAGACATCCACGGCCAATCCCCCGTCGTGCGCAGCTTGACCGCCTTCGCCGCCGCCCCTCATTCCAACGCCTTCATCTTCGCCGGCTCCAGCGGCGTCGGCAAAACAGCCGCCGCCTGGGCGCTGGCCAACGAGCTGGGCTGCGATCCGGAGTGGGGCGGCGTGGTCGAGATCCCCAGTGGCACGCAGGACGGCCGCGCCGTCGAAGACCTGCTGCGGCGCATGCACCTCCGCCCGATGGCCGGCAGCGGTTGGAAAGTTGTCATCATCAACGAAGCCGACCGCATGACCCCGCAGGCCGAAGTGATGTGGCTGGACGGCCTCGAAAAGCTCCCGGCCAAGACGGTCGTCGTGTTTACCACCAATAACCTCCACCGCCTGACCGACCGCTTCGTCCGCCGCTGCGAAGTCCAGCGGTTCGACGCCACCAGCGACGACTTCCGCGACGGCATGGTGGACGCGGTTCGCCAGGTCTGGAAGCGGGAGACCGGGACCGACCTGGACACGATCCCGCAGGATCTCGGCAAGTTCGAGTTGGGCAGCGACGAATACTCGATCGGTCTGGCCTTACAGCAGATCGCCCCGTACCTGCGGACTGGCGATCCCCTGCCCGCTTCCTTCACGGTGCCGATCATCCGCGAGGACCGCAAGCCGAAACTGGTCGCGTCCTACGGCAGCACGAAGGTCGCGGAGTTCGCCGCCAGCAGGAAGGGCAAGCGAAAGCTGGCCTGACCATGCCGTGGTGCCAACAGCAGAAGCAAGGCACCCCACCTGACGCTGGTCCAGTTCCGGCGTCAGGTCCATGAAGCGGTCGATCAGGCGAACCAGTCGTCGAATCGTCTCCACACGTTAGCCGATCCTTATCGATTCGGCGGTGGAAAGACCTGTTCTTCGATCAGGTGGCCTCGGTGTTCCAACCGCTCTGGATCGTTGATGTTCAAGACATCGATCGTGGTTCGGCCAACGGGGCTGGTTCC
>JAAYEH010000508.1 GCA_012728855.1 Rhodopirellula sp.
CTGCCGTTGTTGGTCCATACCTTGGCTTTGATGCCTCGACCAACGCGGATGGTGTACGGTGCTTCTTGCTTTGCCATTTTCAGTTCCTCCTTTTTGAAAGGTTTCGTTGTTCATTCGCTTTTTCCCGCTGAATCAACGAAACCTTTCAGGAGGAACGTCCGCGAAGCTGGCGGCCGGAAAAGGACCCGTCTGGCGAGAAGGCAGGCCACGTGACAGGTTCCCCTGGCACGGGCTTGCTACGACAGTCCCCCCATCCGGCCCCGCGACACGGGAAGGCAAAGGCAGAGCAAGATGAACCGGAACACAACGGGCCCAGTCGGGCAGGCACAACGGGTGGACCAAACGGACGGCAGGTGCATCCGGCATCCACGAACGAGCAGCAATTCGGGCAGAAAGGGTTCCAGGCGTACGGACAGCTTGGCGACGATTCCGGCACCTCGGTCGGCACCGCGGTCGGAATGCTTCGACAACCAGCCCCGCCTAAGCCGGTCAAGCAAGGTCAACCAGCCCGGCTGCTCCGGCGGCCGGCGCCCCACCCACGGCAAGCACGCCATCTTCACCGACCACGCCACCACCATCCGCACCATCCGCCGCCAGTGCTCGCCCCACGGACGGGACGAGCGTATCCAGGTCCCAAGAGGAATCTTGTCGGAATGACGGCGCGACGAATCGGCCTCTACGGATCGAAGGTACTCAGTTGGATGTGACCTGAGCTCGCTATCGGACGCACCAGTGGGGACGTCCGCCCCAGTCCACGGACTGCCTTTACATGTCTCGGTCGATGTGACCGAAGCACTCAATGCATGATTGGGATTAACTGAGGGGCACAGTAGTGCGGCCCTACCTGTATAGCGGATCGCTGTGTCTCTAGGCGAACGTTTAGAACGATTACGTGGGGCGGCTCCTGCCGAACTCTCGGTTGCGACCTTAAAACGAAAACGGGGCTTGCGCCCCCGTTTACCCTTCCGTTTCGTACTCGCCTAATTCAGCGACATGCTCGCGTTCACGCGGCCGGCGTAGCCGCCCAAATGCACCACGACGTGCCAGCTTCCTTCGTGCGGCGGCACGAGCCGCACCGGCGTCTGCCTGTAGTATCCCCCGAAGTAGCGGTAGCGACTGCCGCGACGGAACGCCGAGAAGTTGATGTCGTCGAGCAAGATGACGTTGGCGGCATGGTCAAGTTCGACCTGCACCACGTCGCCACGCCCGGCCTGAATGTCCCAGTGTAAGAATCTCATTCGTTTTGTCCTCCTATTGGTTTGAAAGAAAGGG
Source organism: Rhodopirellula sp. (assembly GCA_012728855.1). Taxonomy (GTDB): domain Bacteria; phylum Planctomycetota; class Planctomycetia; order Pirellulales; family Thermoguttaceae; genus JABWBD01. Next base: position 1,273 of record JAAYEH010000508.1, read on the forward strand.
ATGGCGGCGACGGTCGCCGCCCATCCTTGGGCCAACACCTAGCGGCGGCTACCAGCCATCGCCATCGAGCTCGCCGACACGAGGAACTTGTTGTTCACTCGCACCAAGACGACGCCCTCGGGCGGCTTACCGTCGTACCAGCACTGGTCGGACTTCTCGCTCTCGCCATCCTTCTGCAACGCCGAGCAGTCGCCACGGTCGTTGTTCCAGACGTAATTGTCTCGGTTTGTGAACACATGCACGTCCGCACCTTGCAGATCGGCCTGGTTGAGCACACTGACCGGGCCGCTGCCCGAGTGCACCCGCATGACCTGCCCCGCGCCGAGTTGGCCGGCGAAGCCAGTGACCCGCTCCCACGTACCGTTGTCCGTGGCGCCCGAATAGGCGACGTGGAACAGCGATAGGCCGTTGAGCAGAACCGCCGTGGTCCCCTCGTTCTTCAGGTCCACCCACTCGGCACCGAGCTGGGCAGCTGTGGCTCCACGGCGGGTTCTGTCTTTCCCGGCGGGGTTCGGTTTAATCCGGACACTTCTCATCGTTCCCATCTTCTCTTTCTCCAGAAACCTAGAAATCTCGGGCGTATCGACGTGATTTGCCCTTTCCGCACCCGAGTACGGTTGCCGAGCCCGACGTCTTAACTGGCCGCCATCTTTTTTGCAGACGATTTTTCAGTTAAGATGCTTTCGTACTTGTATTGGGAGGCAAGTGAAGCCGAGATGCCCGAGCAGGACCCGCTGGCCCAGGTCGATGACGACGACCTCGCCCTCCAGATGATGGAGGGCGACCAGGACGCCCTGCGCGCCGCCATCAAGGCCTATGGCCCCAAGGTGAAGGGCTTCCTGCGAAAGCAGTTTGGCGACCAGCTCGACCAGTCCGAAAGGGACTACGTTTTCCAACAGTCGCTTATCAACTTCTGGGAAAGAATCGGCACGTACGACACAAACAAGGGCTCGCTGCGCGGTTGGTGGATTCGCATCGCCCGTAACGCGGCGATCGACCACATCCGCGGCGAAAAGCGGCACAAGACCGAAGAACTCGACGACCCTGCCGGCGACGACCGTGACGACTGTGGAGACGTAGAACTCGTAGAGAATTCAAGGGAGAAGAAGCGGCTCGACCGGGTCCACGATTTCATTCACAACAAGTTGGAGGGTGACGAACGGACAGTTGCCTTGAATTGCTTCGCGATCGGCGGAGATCCCGACATCGTTCGCTTGGCGGCGAAATTGGGGAAAGCCCGCGGGTATGTCGATACGGTGAAGAGCAAGGTCAAGAAGAAAATCAAAGAGTTCGTCCTCGCACTGGAAGCCGGGGACGGGCGAAAGGATCAGAAATGAGCCACGACGCTGAAAAACGCGCCGGGGAAACGCTCCACAAGCTACGGAAGCTCAAAGGGTTCTGCCCGATGACTCCGGAGGAGGCTGACGCTGCGTACGATGCCGCCCCGGCTGATCCCATTTGCGACGATGAAGTTGAATCGTTGATCGACTTCGTCACGTCGGGCGGGAAGGCTTCATGGGAACCGAAGCCCGATCTTGGCTGGACGGAGGACGAAGATTTGTCGAACGTCGATGAAGGTGCACTTCAGCTTCACCGCAATAAGGGCGAAGACGAAGGCGACTCCACAGAGGAGGACAAACTCCGCGAGGAAATGCTGGCCGATGACGAAGAAAAAGACGAAGATGGAGTGGATGGCGGAGAAGAACCGCCTGCTGACGGCTGGTAGAGAAGCCGACGCGATCGTTGAGCGGCTTAACCTCAAAGCTCCCATCGATCCGCTCGCCATCGTCCGGTCCGAAAAGCCCTTCCTCCGCGCCGGCGGCGCTGACTTCGGCGATCGCTACGACGGGATGCTCGAATACCACAAGAGCAAGAACCGCTTCCTGCTTTTCTACAACACGAAGTACGAGGCCGAAGCACCGTCCGGCAAGATGCACACCCGGACGAGATTCACGATCGGGCACGAATTGGGCCATTATTTCATCAACCACCACCGTGCCTATCTGATGCGTCGTTCACACCCGCACCATTCACGGGGCGAGTTTCTCACGGACGCCGTTGTCGAGAAGGAAGCCGACAGCTTCGCGGCCAGCATGATCATGCCTAGCCGACTCGCGCGGCCGATGGTGAATCAGGCCGAACTGACCGTCGATCGTATCGACGAGATCGCCGAGCACTTCCATGCCTCGCCAGTGTCCGCCACCTTCCGATGCGTCTCGCTGTCTGACTTTCCTTGTGCCGTCGCCGGTATCCGCGATGGCGAAGTCGCGTGGATATTCCCATCCGAGCCGCTCATTCAAGCCGGCATTTATCCCAACAAAGGCTTCCTGCCGGCGAACGCCGAGGAGCCGTGGACCGACTTCCAAAACGGCTTTGGCGACATCATCGAGAACGAAGGCCGCGTGCGAGACTGGTTCAACATCTACGAGAAGGACGACCTCGCCCGCATCCAGGTCACCGAGGAATACATTCCGGTGATTCGCATGGGCACGCTACTTGTGTTGCTGACCATGGATGAAGCCGACGTATTTCCCGATGAGGATGAAGAGGACGAGGGCGAATAGGCCAAGCTGGAAATCGAGCGATTTTCAGCTTCTGTTCCATCTTTACCTAGTCTGCTCAGTCGTCTTCGGTCCGACAGACCGAGGCAGTTCTCGACAACGTCGTTGCTCGCCCGGATTTGACAAGCCCAAGCGAAGACCGGAATGTCGTCAATTTGGCTCGGTGCTAACACTTCACTCCGGCGAGGGTGGCATCACATTTACGACAGATATGGGCGAGGGGCGGCCAAAGCAGGGCGCTCGGGGCGCACGAGCGGTTTCGGAAGGACGTTCGTGAATTGCTGGGAGTGGGGCCGCTCCGGCGGCCGGCACCCCGCCCCACACACGGCAAGCACGCCATCTTAACCGACCACGCCACCACCATCCGCGACATCCGCCGCCAGTGCTCCCACACGAACGGGACGAGCGTATCCAGGTCCCACGAGGAATCTTGTCGAAATGACGGCGCGACGAATCGGCCTCGACGGATCGAAAGTACTCAGTTAGATGTGAACTGAGCGCGCTAACGGACGCACCGGTGGGGACTCCGCCGCAGTTCACGGACTGCCTTTACCTGCCTCGGTCGATGTGACCGAGGCGTCTAACAGGCAAGATCTGCACGACTGGCTCCTTCGGAAATCCAGTGCAATCGTCCAACTCACCTTAGGCTTCAGACATCAGCAGCCCCGTCGGCATTCACACCCGGCGCCCAAGTCACTTGCCGAATCGCCTGGATGGCACGGTTTGCGGCCAGATCCTTGCGGAACATTTTCCCCTTGTAGCCAATCGCTGCAAGGACTGCTTGATCCACGAGGCCGCCAACCTGGTACCACAATTCACTCCGCTCCTCTTCACCACGGGCTCTCCGGATTACCCGCTCCACTTTATTCGGCGTGCCGTGAATCAAAGCGTTTCGGACATCGACCAGCACATCCACAAGGTCATTCACGTGATTGTGCGCATTTGCATAGGCAACTAACTCCGTGCAGTGGTCCGGAATTGCTGTCCCAATGTGATTGAGCGAACAGTACCAGCGGATCTTGTCTGCCGCCGGGAGATTTTGGAAGCCCGATGTGCTGCAGAGTTTTCGCTTCTGAACAACCTCGTACCAGGCAAGGGACTCAAGTGCTGCTTGCTGAAGGACAAGCGACCCCTCGACCGCACCGGCGCAAAGCGATGCTTCGACCGACCAATGAAATCCGCTTTGGATTGCTTCACCGCGGTCTCGGTCTGAGTACGCCTCGTGAAGGCACGAAACTAACTCCTCAAATACCCCGAAGACGGTATCGGGATACCAAGTGATGCTCCCACCATTCCGCGAGGTTTTGGTCACATACGGGCAAAGCTGAACCAAAGTGTCATCGCGATAGAGCCACGGGCCAACCAGCCCAACCCAACGACCGCGAATAAGAGACAACGCTCGAAACAACGTGGTTTGAATGGGCCGAAACGCTTCCGCGTGATGGGGAGTCGCGAATTTGATCTCTGCGACATGTGTAAAGGCGTACGCTTGCCGCCTCGGTGGTTTTTGGGATTCCATCTGATCAACTATCACCGTTGCATCAGCGATTTCACCTTGAAGCCGTCCTACGAACACACTGTTTCCGCGCTTGATCGGTCCACCGCGGACGAAGGGGCCATTTAGCACCAGGAACTTTGCGGATGTAACCTCATCGGTTCGAAGCGTCGGTGCCTCCACCATGCCGGACAGGGTTCTCCCTTGCCTGCGGTGAACCGAGACTGTAACCGGACCGATGGGAGGGGCGGCAGATAGTTCGCCTGGTCCCAACCAGGTACTCCCAGCGCCCGTGAACGCTTCCAGCACTTCTTTCAAAGTTGCGGCTTGTTCACCTTCAAACTCGAAATCGATCGATGGCGTCGGTGACAGCTCAAGAACGACCTTCGCTTTGCCATCGTACTGACCGTCAGCCTGAATCCGTGATTCTCCAGACCATAGTTGGACACAATCTGCGCCCGCTGCTACCTCAATTGGTGGCGGTAGACCCACTGGCACTGAGTTTCCCTTGCTTGTCATGTCGGACTCCTTCGTAACTGCCAACTCCGTGGTAGACACACTTTCCCATTGTCAAGTTCGTTCGACTTTCACAGCCAGTTTCCTGCACCTGCACTCAGCCTTCCGTGTCACCCGGTCCACGAATACATTCCGAAGATTCGATTGTAGCCGAGTCGGAGCGACTTCTTGCGCGCGTCGGTCCGACACACCGAGCCAGTTCTCGGCAACGTCTTTGCTCGGCCGGGTTTGACAAACCCAAGCGAGGGCCGGAATGTCGTCGATTTGATTCGGTGCTTACGCTAGAATCGCGCGGGGGTGACATTGCATTGACGACATATATGGCAGCGGCGGCGGCTAAAGCAGGTGTTTCACTCCTAAGCAGGGGGGTCTTAAGGGACGTTCGTGCAACCATGAGGGTGGGGCAGCCGGCCGCCGGAGCGGCCGGACTGGTTGAACTACTCTTCGTCCGCTTGGAGTTGGCTGTTGATGAAGTCCCATCTGCGCCCACCGGATGTGTTGGAACGGGAGTTTGGCCAAATTTGCTGCCTACCCTTGAGCCAGTCCACCGCCAATTGACAGCAATCAGAGAATTCTCAAACCGCGGATGCCGCTAAATTGGCTACACGCTCGTCCTGCCTGTTACCCAGCGACCGGATCGAGTACTCACGGCCACTTCACGCCCTTGAGCTTGTCCGCACGCGACCACCGCTCACCGTCATTGGACACCGAATGATTTCGTTTGACCACGCCGCTGGCGATCAGGGCCCGTAGTTCGTCGGCCGAGACCGGCCCCTGCCGATGTTTTCCGTCTACGGAATAGTACCAGCGCCTGGTCGTTCTCTTGTGCTCGGTGGCACCTTGTTCGGCGACTATCTCTGCGTCAACAACAAGTTCCGATTTACAGTACGGGCACTTTCCAGTGTTGAGCATCCCGTAGGAAGGCCGTCCACACTGAGGACAGGGGGCCTCCCATTTACCAGATTTTGTCGATGCAGTCTCTTGACTCGATGGCATCTGCCCCTTGATCGTCTCACCACAGTGAAGACAACGGAAATCGTTACCCACATTGGACGGGGCAATCACATTGCTCCGCGTGCAATGCGGGCATGTGACCCGCACACTTGTTGCATCCCCGCTAGAAAACTCCGCCTTACGCGAATCAGCCTCGCCTTTTCGAGGCATCTCGACGCCGCTCAGATGAATTTCCGTACCGGCGTTCAGATGAATTGCGTTGTTCGCTCACAGCGTGGGGCGCGGCGAGCGGGGGCGATGTGAATTTTGGATGAGAGGGCGGCTAACGGCGGGAGGTC
>JAAYEH010000509.1 GCA_012728855.1 Rhodopirellula sp.
GGCAATAGAAGGCCCTTACCCGCTTCCGGCTCCGCGGTTTCGTTCAACTGGTTTCTATGCTGCTCGCTCCCGGCCACGCGTTTATCGATGGGGACTCTTTGGCGGGAGCGAGCAGCATAGAAACCTTTCGATGACACACGCCTATGACGCAGCCTGATATACGTGTGGAAGCTCAGACGGAAGTCCTCGCACCGAAAGTCGCCACCCGGCGCACCTGTTCGTCGTGGCCCGCAGCCGTGGCGTGCGTGTGCTTCTTCGCGGCTACGGCTCTGCTGCTTCGGGCGTATGGCTTTCTGCACTGGGAGATTCTCTTCCGCAACGGTTCAACTATCAGCAATCCAATTAGAGCCGATCTTCTTCGGTTGCTCGGCTACCTTGAGGTCTTTCGCCTGACCGCGTTATGTTCCGTGGGCTTCGGCATATGGGCCTTTCGCGGCCAGCCGCGCTGCCTGCGCTGGATTTGCCTCCCGTTCGCCCTTTTGTCACTGCTCTGGTCTTTGGTCGTGATGTGATACAATCATCGAACCAACGGGTGCATGCGAGGCGGCGTTCGCATCCGGGATGATGGCTGGGTCACACGCGCCGCCCGCGTGACCCATGCCGTTAAGGATCAGCCGCGTTGTGCTAGCGGTCATTTCTCCGGCGAATCGCGTGCTCGCGGTGGCCCTCTGATTCGGTCCAGGCGCTTATCCTAGTGCCGTTCGTGTCTACGACCCAAGTGAGGATCGGCAAGTCAGTTGCGCGCACAGGGGGCGCACACCGACGCAGTTTCTGTCAAGCCGTTTTCGCGCTTCGGTCCGACACACCGACGCAGATTCGACCCGATCCGACAGCCGCGGTGTACTGGGTCGAAATGCGTCATCGAAATGATGAGGACGCTCCCCGACCCGTCAGCCTGACGTGCATCAGGAGGGCGTGTCCTGAGCTCCCAAACGGGTCTCTCAACCTGCGCCGGTCCGAAACCCCGAACCGCGCTGCATGCGGCCGCCAGGACGCATGAAAGTCCCAGCGACCGCGCCTATTTCTGAATCTCGTCGCAGAATATGAACTTCAACTGATCAGAGGATGACGGAAGGCACCGCTGATTTCCAGGTTTCGCCCCCTCCGCCGGCTCTCGGCGACGACGTGGCCGGCGGTGTAGGTATCTCCAGCACTCGTCACAGAGTTGCGCGCCGCTGTCGAACAGCGTCCGCACCTCAAAACGCAACGGGGGCCGCTCGCCGCAACGACTGCATGTTTGTGACGCGTCCCGGTCCTTCGTCGCGTCCTTTTCGCAGGCCCGAAATGCCGGAACTGGTGTGCGATGCTCGCTGATCACCTCCCAGCAGATCCTCCGCGAAACGACGACCAACTTCATCGCGTAGAAGCTGTCAGGAATGGCCTGCCTGCCCTTCCGCGGACCGTAGAGGCAACGCGAGTGAACGACACGATACCAGCCACACTGCGACTCCCGGATGCGGCGACGGTGCGTGGGCCCGATCACAACCTTTCCGCGCTTCTTCCACTGAAGCCCGGAACTCGGCGAAGCCGCCCGGGACGTCGAGCCCGATGAGACCGCATCCATCGCCTACGCCCTTCCGTACTTGGCCAATTACAGGTGCCCCAGCAGGTCCACCTGCTCCCAGACGGACCGCTCGAATCGATAGGGGCCGGCAACGCCGGATTCCGTTGCGGCGATGACCACATCGCGCTCCTTCAGCGTCTCCTGCAGTTGTTCGATCAACTCGCCGAACGGGAC
>JAAYEH010000510.1 GCA_012728855.1 Rhodopirellula sp.
CCCCTCTCCGCCAAGGTTTTGGGATAGGCTCTTAACGTGCTTTCTCTTTCAGCGACCAGCCATTGGCGACCTCTTCTCTCGGCAGTTCAATCGTGTCGCTCTTGAATCCACCCACGTTGACTGCAAACCCGTTGTTGAGCAGCGTGTCCTTGTCCTCATCGACGAAGTTTCGCACGCTGCCGTCGGCGAACAGGATATTGCAGGCCCCGCGATGCACCGGAGCGAACTGCCGGTAGTCCTGCAGGCACACGCCCCACGTGGCCCACCAACCGGCGCCGATGGCGCCGTCGCGCGAAGCACCGGCGTTGAACTTCGGATACTGCAGCGCGACGCCGGTCTCCACGCTCGCCCCCGTAGCCGCGTCGCGCAGAATCGGCCCCCCCGTCATCGATTGGGTTACCGGAGCACCCTGCGGTTCACCGCCAATCGGCGCCGCGAGCAATTCCCCGGGGACCGTTCCACCGCAACCCAACATGGGAATGAACGTCGACCCCAGGGCGGCCGCATCGACGCTGTCGAGGGTCATCGGACCAAGGGTCGCGCACCGCGTCCCAAGATAGGCGGGATTCGAAGGCGTGCAGCCGCCGGGCGCGGCCGGCAGGTTTCCGCTGCCGTCGAGTTTTGGCCCGCCACGGACCAGATACCAGCTTGCCGTATAGTTCGTGTTGTAGTGCTCGTCGTAGAGTTGCTCGCTGACGAGCGTATGGCGGGCATCGCCAGTCGTCGCATAAGCGGGAACCGAATCCTTGACAATCTTCCAGCACGGCTGAATCGCCTCGCTCCCGTCGGGCAGCGTCTCGGGCGCCGTCCCCACGAATTGGCGATTCACGTCGATGCAACTGCATGGGTCCGGAGTGTTCAGGCGCAGCAGATCGTTGTAGGTCCGGGCGATCTTCGCGGGGTTCGACGGGCACAGCATGGTGCCGACCGGAATCTCGCTGTTGACCAAATCCGCGACCCATCCGTACTCGGTGACACAGCCGTCCAGCGTCCAGTCGAACGCGCCGGAACAGAACTGCTTCTGCCGCGCTGCGTGCGACTGAAGTCCCACCCCAAGTTGACGCAGATTGCTTTGACAACCCGAGCCTCTGGCAGCTTCGCGGGCTGCATTCAAGGCGGGCATGAGCATGGCAACCAGCAGTGTGATAATCGATATCACCGTCAGCAACTCGATCAGAGTCACGCCGCTTTTCGTCCCAGGCGGCACGATTCGGCCGCTCGTCGCCGGAGTGCCGACGTCTTCCACCGCAATAGGCATCTTTGGCCCCTTTCCATAAAAACTGCCTTGGCATCGTTCGGCAGAACCAAGGCAGGCCCGAACCATGGTACGGCCGACCCTCGCAACCATTATCGCGGGCTCTGTCAGGATTTTGTTTGCGCGGGACGAGTTCTCTGTTAGGCGTTGCGTTCCCGTCCGCTCACCCAATGGCAGCACAGAGCGATCGTGACAATATCACCCCATACATCTTCCTGACGTTGTGCTAACCTTTTCCTGACACGGCTTCGATACGATGCGCGCAGCAGGATCGCCAAACCTGCCCGGAACGAGAGGCCACGGCATCCTCGACCTCCAAGCTCGGCCGAGGAGAACGGTGATGAGCCGATGAACTTAATTCCCCGTGTGGCAGCCACGGAGTTCGCTAATGTCCAGATGAGAAGGACTTTTATGAATGCCTACGATGCCTCGCTACGAGTCCAGCACGATTTGAGTCAGCCCTCTGGGAGTCCGCGGGACACCGTGCCGCGCACGAACCTCGGCGGAGTAATCCTCTGCGACGACTGCGGGCACGACAACGCCGACGTCCGGAAGTTTTGTTCCAACTGCGGCAAGAACCTCTGGCAGCCGTGCTTCAACTGCGGTACGCTCTGCATGTCGGGCGAGACTTTCTGCGGCGCCTGTGGCGCTAATGTGATCGACGGCATCGAGCAGCGCGTTACGGAGCATCAGGAAATCCTCCGCACAGCCGACCAGATGCGCACGGAATGCCGCTTCGACGAAGCCGTGGGGTTGCTGGGGCCGATCAGTCGTGCTGCGCATCCTCGCCTCGAAGAGGGGGCTCGCCGTGCCCAGACGCTGATCGAGCAGATCGCCCGCGAGCGCGCCCTTCAGGCCGCGGAAACGGAATCCGCCTTGGCGACTGCACAGGACCGCCTTTCCGCCTGCGATTATGACGGAGCCATCCAGATCCTCGAGCAGGTTCCGGCCACGCTGCGCAACAACGGTTTGGCACACTTGCTCGACGATGCACGCGGCAAAGCGCAAGAGGTGGCGGCGCTCGGCGCCGAGTTGGCCGAAGGGATGCAGCAGGGCCGCACCGCCCATTTGCTGCACAAAATCAACCAACTTCTGGCGCTTAAGCCCGATCATGCTCAGGCCCGGAGACTGGCTGAACAGGTTCGCCGGCGTCTCTGCGAAGCCGCCCGTCAGCAGCTCGCCGAGCACCACTACGAAGCGGCACAGAAGCATTTGGAACGGATTCCCAAGGCGGCCTGCGACAACGAGGTTGAAGAACTCCGCGAGCAGGCGGCCGAGTTGGCATGGATTTGGTGGAACCTTCAAAATGCCCCGGTGATCGACAAGACTTTGCTCAACATGGCGACGCGACTGGTCAAGGCATCGCCAAGCGATACCCAAGCCAACAAACTGCTGGGCGAGCTTCAGCGGCGGGCGGGACGCTCGACAAGCGATCCTCGCCGTGCGGTGATCCCTTGGGCAAAGCCGCCCGAGCCAACCCACATCGGCTGCCCCGTAGACTGGATCACCGGATTTGAGAGGATCCGCTTTGCGGAAGGCTTCGATACTTCCCTGCTCCGAGAACACCCCGGCTGTTTCTTCGTGGCCGCCGGGCTGGCGCTCCAGGGCCTTGGCAAGACGGAAGCAAAAGTGAATCTCGTTCCGCGGGACCGTTCGGTAATTGGCCGCATCGGGCAACTGCTGCAAGTCCGCGGCCCTCGCAACGCCTGGGGACTCGATCTCGGTTCGGCCGGCATGAAGGCCGTTCGGCTGACGCTCGATCCGCAGAACGATGCCGTGCTGATGGATGGCTGCGACTATATCGAACATCGCAAGCTCTTGAGCCACGCGGTCAACGAACAAGAGGAGCGGGCCCTTATCGCGGAAACTCTTCAAGTTTTCCTGGGCCGCAACGAGGTAAAGGCCGATCGCAACTGCATGGGCCTACCCAACCGAATGGTTCTAACGCGGCAATTCTCCATGCCTGTCATGGATCCGGCCAAACTGCCGGCGGCAATCCGGTTTGAAGCGAAACGCAACGTTCCCTTCCTGCTCGACGACCTGGCCTGGGAATATGAACGGTTCGAACATCCCCACGGCGAAAAGGGGGAAACGAAGGAGCAATCGATCCTACTAATTGCCGCGAAGCAAGCGCCGCTCAACAGCCGGCTGGAGATGCTTGAAAACGCCGGCATCAAGATCGACCTGCTCAATTGCAACGCTCTCGCACTGGGGAACTTCGTGAAGTACGAATATCTGGCCGTCGAGGAAGGCGCGGAGAGGATGTCGTGCGGGCCGCGATCGGCGATCGCCACGTTCGACGTTGGGTGCGACGAGACCAACCTCATCGTCCTCAGCCCGGATTCCCTGGAAGTGTCCCGATTCGGGCTTGGCTCGCAAAACGTCACCAAGTCGCTGGTCCGGGAACTGCAACTTACCTTCGCCCAGGCTGAAGAACTCAAACGGAACCTGGCAATTGCGCCATCGCTCGGCCGAGTCCGCAAAGCGATCGACCCGCTGTTCGAAGAGTTCGTGTCGGACATCCGGCGAACGCTGACGCTCGTACAGACGAAGAATCCTAACCTAAAGACCGACCGCATACTTGGCGTCGGCGGCGGGATGCAAACGCACGGGCTCCTTCGCTATTTGCGTTTGGGGAAGTAGAGCACGCTTGCTTCGCATTTCCGCAAGCATTTCCCACCACCTCCGCCCCTGCTATCATGCTGTGGCAAGAAGCCAACGATGGCCCCCATCGCAAGGGCAAGAGAAAAGGGGATGCAAGAGAAAAGGGGATGCGTGCAATTATTGACATGCGGGTGCCGTCATGCCAGGGTGGCTGGCATGACGCGAGCAGCACGAATAGCACCGGGTGGGATGGTCTTCCACGTTCTGAACCGTGGCAATGATCGGCGGACTATTTTCGATGACAGCTTCATGCACCGAGCGACCACCGCACATGTGCGACGATGGCACCTGCATCATCGGAGAGTCGGGCGGGGGCATTGTATCAGGGAACGTACAAGTCGTTTCTTGTGCAGGAGGACGAGCATTTCTGCACCGTATGCCGGTACGTTGAGCGGAACGCCTGGCGTACCAACCTCGTGCCGAGTGCTGAACAGTGGCGCTGGGGGGGCCTGGCTCAGTCGATGAACCATTTGGGCGTTGAGGAGACGGTGGAACTGTCAGACGTGGCCCGCGCCTCGGCCACGGAACTGGGTGGAATCGGTCAACGAGGTGCAGACGGAGGCGGAACTGGACTCGTTGCGGACTTCGGTCGTTCGAGGGCATCCTTTCGGCCGGAAAGAATGGCAGCAGAGCACGGCGAAACGATGGGGGCTGGAGTTTACGTTGCGACTTCTTGGGCGGCTGCGGAAGCAGTAAATACTTGCGTGACGCAGGACGAGCAGAGCGAGACAATTGGACGCATCCCCTTTACCCTTTCCCCATTCCCAACATCCTTGCTTTCTCCATAAGTCCTCTACCTCCTTGCCCTCTACTGTAATAACCAAGGAGGCAGTTGTCTCACCTATTATTGGCACGGAGGGGATCTTCAGAAGGCGAATCTCCACAACGACGCAGAGAGCTCGCGGGCGGCCGTATTCACAGAGCTTGACATACAGAGCTTAGGACAACGGCTGCCGCGCGTCGACGCTCTGTTCCCGTTTTCTCGCGTACCGGCATTTCGCCGGACTTCCTCAAGACCAGCCCCCCAACGGCGACGCTGCATTCTGTTTGCCGCTTCGCCAGACCGGCGGCGCGTCAATCTTCTAATAGTTTCAAAGATCCTGTTGACTTGCCGCGTGGAAATGCGTATGATCATTTAACGAATTAAATGCATTGGCGATCCGTGGTGGCTTCCGTCCGCCGGAATGGGTGTCCGCGCGTTGCCCGCGGGCGCTGCTGTCCGCTGGAAACGGCCTTGCCGGAGAAACTCATGTCCCGATCTTCGTCGAACTACCCCACGGAACTCGAACTGGAAATCCTCAAGGTTCTTTGGGACGCCTCGCCGCTGCCGGCCCGCGAGGTCCGCGCGCGGCTCGAAGAGCGCTCGCGGCGGGTGCTCTCGTACAGTTCCGTGATCACGATGCTCAATATCATGGTCCGCAAGGGCTATTTGCGGCGGAAGAAGGACGGGAAGGCGTTTCTCTTCGTGCCCAAGGTCCAGCGGGAAAGCGTGGCCGGCGGCATTGTGGGCGACTTGATCTCGCGAGTGTTCGACGGCTCGGCGTCGGCGATGGTGCTCAACCTGATCGAAAACGTGGACCTCGACGCGGATGAGATGGCCGAACTACGCCGACTCATCGGCCGCAAGGCGAAGGAGCAGCAGAAATGAACGCTCAGGCGTTTTCATTTTGGGAGCCGGCCGAGAGCGTGCGGTTGTGCCTGACGCTCGTCCACTCGCTCTGGCAAGTAGCGCTGCTGGCTGCCGTCGCTTGGATTCTTGGCCGGCTCTGGCGACGACGGTCGGTCGAGCGAAGTTATGCGGTACACGTGGCGGCGCTCGTGGCGGGTCTTGCGGCCATGCCGATCACCTATGCCCTCGTCGGCGCCGACACCTCCGGCGCCATCGCGAGAAATCCACTCCCAGTCGATGCGGCCTCGCCCGCCGCATCTTCCCCGCTAACGGATAATGCGGAGAACCTGCGGTCGACCCTTGATCCGGGCAAGCAGGCAGCGAAGATCCCTGGCCCGTCTGGGCCGTCGAACACCGCCGATCTCGCGGCGTCGCCACCTCCGCTGGCTGCCGTCGCCGAACCTGCATTGCTTTGGCGGACGATTGCACCCTGGATTGCTGCTTTCTATGCGGTGGGCGTGCTGTTCATGCTTGCCCGGCTTGTGCGGGGGATGTGGCTGGCGCATCGGCTGGCGTTCAGGGCCCAGGTGCTCGGCGAAGGGGCGTTGGTCGACAGGCTGAACTGGCTGGCCTGCCAATGGTCGATGCGGGTTGTGCCCGCGCTGGCGAGAACGGAAGCGATCGTAGTGCCGAAACTCGTTGGACTCCTGCGGCCGACGATTCTGCTTCCCATCTCGGCGATCACCTGTATGTCACCGGATGAAGTTGAGCTGATTCTCGCCCACGAGTTGGCGCACGTGCGGCGGCACGACCTGTGGGTCAATCTCGCTCAGCGGGTAGCCGAGGTCGCGCTGTTTTTCAACCCGGCCTTCTGGTATCTCAGCCGCCGCATCAGCACGATTCGCGAATATTGCTGCGACGAGCTAGCCTGTCGTTCGACGTCCGGTACAGACGCCGAACGTCGCATGTGCTACGCTGCTGCGCTGCTGCGGATCGTGGAGCTCAGCAAGCCGCACCGTGCCCGCCGTGGCGACGGTTCCGCACTCGAAAGCGGCGACCTGGCCGCACTGGCCGCCGCCAATCGCTCCCCCTCCGATCTCCGCCGCCGCGTCGCCCATCTCTTCGGGGAGCCGCTCGACGAGCCGCTGCGGCTGTCGCGCGGCGGCCTGCTGGCGCTCGCGATCGTGGCCGCGGTCTTATGTATCGCACCCTCGGCGTGGCATTCCACGGCGGAGTCAACCCCGGCACCGGCGGCCAATGCGACGGAAGACGATACCGGAAAGCACAGCGGCGATGCCAACGTTTCGTCCGTAGGCAGCGATGGTACGGAAGCGTCAATATCCGCGCCTGCCGCCAACGCGGCGAGCAACAAGCAGTTCGAGCTGCTCGTTGTAGACCCTGACGGGAAGCCCGTCCCTCACGTTGCTGCCGAGATTCGCACCACACCGAAACCGACGGCGGAAGCGATTCAACAGGGCACGCTTCTCGGGATCGGACCGTACGGAACGTCCGTCAAGACGGATGCCGGCGGTCGGCTCGTCGTCGCGCTGCCTGAACCGCCAAAGCATTTCAGCGTCAAGATCGAGCAACCGGGATACGGGCCGTACTGGGCGGAGTGGGACTCCAGCGACCACCCGCAGGCAATGCCGGCCACATTTACCGCGGAACTGGATGCCGGCTGGACCGTCGGCGGCGTGATCGTCGACGCGGGCGGTGCGCCGATCGAAGGGGCGAAGGTCCGTCCGAGCATCCAGTACAAAAAGCGTCCCGGCGACTTCCAGGATCTCGGGGTCGGCACTCGCGTTACCACCAACGCCGACGGCCGCTGGAGCTTTGGAAGCGTGCCGGTCTCAAAGAGCGAGGTGTTCGTCGCGATCGATCATCCCGACTACCGGCCGCTTCGCCGCCCGCTCGTTCGCAGCATGTTCGAAATCACCTCTGGGCAGGATCCGAAAACACAGATCACGCTCCAGCGGGGTCTTGAGGTAACAGGGGCGGTGCGCGATGAGTCGGGCAAACCGATCGCGGGGGCGCTGGTGCGGACGAAGTTTCTCAACGACATACGCGGGGCGACCACCGACCATGACGGGACTTACCGGCTCGTCGGCTGTGAGCCTCGGATGGCGAAGATTGTGGTTTCGGCCGCGGGCAAGGCGATGGATATGCGCGAGGTACGCGTCGATCCGGACATGCAGCCGGTCGACTTCGCCATGAAGCCCGGGGGCAAGATTCGCGTCCGGGTGCTCGACGATAAGGGGAACCCGGTCGCCAAGGCCCGCATCTTCTTCCAGCGGTGGCGCGGGCGGGTCGACTACTTCGAGTTCGACCGAGTCAATCAGCACACCGACGAGAAAGGGGTGTGGGAGTGGGACGAAGCACCGCTGGACGAAATCCAGGCCGACATCTGTCCGCCGGGCGGCATGCAATTGCCCTATCAGCCGTTGGTTGCACGAGACGAGGAATACGTCTTTCACGCGCTTCCCGCGCTGGTGATTTCCGGGAGCGTCATCGATTCCGAGACGAACAAGCCGGTCAAGTCGTTTCGGGTAGTGCCTGGGATTCGGTCCTACGATGAACCCGATCGCCGGACCGACAAGACGCACATCGACTGGGTGAGGCAAGATAGCTACGCTGCAGCAGATGGGCGGTACAGCGTGCGGCCCGACCGGGCGTATCTGGCGTATCTGGTGCGGATCGAGGCCGACGGGTACGAAGTGGCCGTGTCGCGCGACATCAAGAGCGACGAAGGCAAGGTGCAGATCGACTTCCAGCTCAAGCCGGCGCGCGACATTGCGGCAACCATCGTAACGCCCGCGGGCCAGCCCGCGCCGGGTGCCAAGGTCGTGCTGGGGATTGCCGGCTCGCAGATCAACGTCAAGAACGGCGACATCGACGACGGCGGCACCTATGCCGCCAGGCGCGACGCGGACGAAGGCGGACGGTTCCGCTTCCCTGCCCAGGGCACCGGCTTTCAACTCGTCATAACGCACCCCTCCGGTTTTGCCTACCTGAAATCAAGCGACGCAGCGATTCCCGGCACGATTCGCCTGACGCCGTGGGCGAGGGTGGAGGGGACGTTCCGCGTGGGTCCGCGAGCGGTTCCCAACGCGGAAATCTGGCTGAGCACCAATGCCGTCCACTCGTACGGCCCTGATGTGCCGAACATCTTCACCGGTTACAGAGTGACAAGTGGGGCCGATGGACGTTTTGCCTTCGCGCGGGTGTTTCCGGGGACCGGGCGAATCGGACGCCGTATTCCGCTCATGGTAAACGAGGGGGCCATGGAAGTGACTTCGTCCAAGGTGGTGGCGGCTCAGTTTGTGGCAGGCGAAACGAGCCAACTCGCTCTTGGCGGCACGGGCGGCCCCGTGATCGGCAAGCTGGCGGCCCCGGCGGAGTTCCACGAGAAGGTGCTTTGGAACTTCGCGCTGGTGAATGTGGAGGTCGATTTGCCGCGGCCGGAGCCACCGACGCCTCCCGCCGACGTTCAAGAGGATCCGGAGCGACGCAAGACCTGGTGGGACGAGTGGAAGGCAACGGAGGAGGGCAAGGCGTGGCATGCGGCATACGAAACCTACGACAACCTCCGCGCGGCAAGCCCTTACTTCACTGCCAGTGTCGACCGGAACGGCTCATTCCGCATCGACGACGTGCCGGCGGGCAAGTATGTCTTGAGCGTGCGATTCAGTGAGCACCCGGCAGGACACCTTTCCGACTACCGCTTTTCGTTGTCGGAGGCCAGCGGCGCCGCGCCGGCTCGGCCCATGGACCTGGGGGTCTTGACGCTACAGGGCCGGTAGGAGAACCCTCACCGCAGCCAGCCATCTCGACCGCCGGCCGGAATTGGCCCGGCAACCGCGCTGGGCGGAGCATCGCGTGCGTGGCGAGGTTTTCCGGCACACGCAAGCCAATCGCAAGGAAGCCGGCAAGGCCCGCAGAACGATGGAGTGGCGGCGCGAGGCGGTCGGGAGGGTGAAAAGCCGGTGGTTCTGCCAGTCAATGCGCAAGTGCCGTGGTGGAACAAATGGAGCAAACAGCTCGTGCCCAGAATACCGTGTGTCTTCACCTCCCGACGCTCCCGGCCCCGTCCGTGTCGGGAAATCTTGCCGCGCACGAGCATCGCGACGGATTTGACATGAACCGGCGGATTGACTTATCCTGATCTCCCGGCGGGTCTTCCGCCGGGCTGCGGCGCTGCGGATCAGTCTTCAACCCCTTGGCATTCTCAGGTGACTCCATGAAACGAATTGCTTCCTCGCGGCGAAGTTTCCTCAAAGTCTCGGCGGCGGCCCTGGGAACGGCGGCGTTCGGCCGGCCGCTGATCGTGTCGGGCGGCGCGCCGGCCTCCACGGACGCCAACGGCAAACTCAACCTCGCGCTGGTGGGCTGCGGCGGGCAGGGACGGGGCGTCATGCGGGGCCTGCTCTCCAACGGCGCGAACCTGGTGGCCCTGTGCGATCCGGACCCGGAGATGATCGACAAGGCGCGGGGCGATGCCTTGAAGTCAGGCGGCGAGGCGACCAGGGACGCCAAGGCGTATGAGGACTATCGCAAGCTGCTGGACAACGCGTCGAGCTTCGACGCCGTGCTGGTCGGCACGCCCGACCACTGGCACGCCCCCTTGTGCAAGGCGTTCATGCAAGCCGGCAAGCACGTCTACTGCGAGAAACCGCTGACGCACAGCGTGGCCGAAGCCCGCGAACTCCGCGAGCTATCGCGGACCTCGAACGTCGTCACCCAGATGGGCAACCAGGGCAGCGCCAGCGAATCGCTCCGCCGCTGCACAGAGGTGATCCGGGCCGGCGCCCTGGGCCGGATCCGCGAGATCTACCAGTGGGGCATCGGCGTCACCGCAAGCGAAGGCAGCGCGGAGGGCGAAGACCCCGTTCCCCAAGGCTTCAACTGGGATCTGTGGGTCGGCCCGTCAGCCATCCGCCCGTTCAAGAAGGATGTCTATCATCCCTACCGGTGGCGAGGCTGGTTCGATTTCGGCAACGGCAGCCTGGCCGACTTCTGTTGCCACGCCATCAACCTGCCCATGCGGGCGCTGGATCTGGGCTATCCCGAGAAGATCGTCGTCAACCTCGAGGGCGGCAAGCAGGTCTCCGACAAGGCGGCGGTGGAGTTCCATTTCGCCGCGCGCGGCGACCTTCCCTCCCTCACCCTGTACTGGCAGGGGAGCGGCACGCCGCCGGCCGAGATTCTCCGGCCGCTGGCCGAAGTTTATCAGGACAAAGTACCCACCGGCCTGCTGATCATCGGCGAGAAGGGCTGCATCTACACCAGCCATTGGAATACGGGCGGCCTGATCCGCCTCGAAGGCGAACCCCGCCTGACGGACGTCCTCCGCCACGAGGCCACCAAGGATATTCCCCAAACGCTTCCGCGCGTTGCCAATCACGGCCGGGAATGGATCGACGCCTGCCGCGGCCAGGGCAAAACCTTCTCCGACTTCGACACCGGTGGCAAGCTCACCGAGATCGGCCTGGCGGGCGTGGTCGGGATCCGCACCGGCAAGAGCCTCGACTGGGACGGCGAGAAGATGGAAGCCAAGAATGCTCCGGAGGCCGCCCGCTTCGTCCACACCGAGTGCCGGAGGAAGTGGCTGACCTGACCGGCGTTCACCCGTCGAGCCGAGCGGGCACGGGCTCGGCTTCCGGTGTCTGCGAAAGCCCCTTCGGCCAGATCGGATGGTTGGTCCAAGCGTGCATCTCGCGGATCTTGCCGATCATGCCGGCCCGAACGAGTTCCACGGCGCGGCGAATCGGCTCCCCGGCATGGGCCTGGTTGCCCATCTGCGTCGCCACGCCGGTGTCGCGGGCGACCCGGGTCATCAGCCTCGTTTCCCAGATCGAGTGGATCAGCGGTTTCTGGCAGTAGACGTGCTTGCCCATCCGCATCGCCGGGATCGCGGGGTGTGCGGGGGTATGGTCGGGCGTGGAGACGATCACAGCATCGAGGTTCTTCTCCTTATCGAGCATCTCGCGGAAGTCGTGTATGATTCGGCCAAAGATCGGGAGATTCCGGTTCCGCTTCACCTTGCCACACAACTGCCGCCCCTGAGCACCCGTCCACGAACAAGGTTGTACGGCGGAATTCATTCCGCTTGAGCGGACGGAAGTCTGCCCTGCGTAAATCGCGGAGTTGTGCTTGGACGGGTGCCAAGCACTTCCCCATCAATCCCATTGCCCGGAAATCGCACCTCTTTATGAACCGGCGATCGGCTATCGCAGTACTGGCACTCGGCCTTGCGTTCGCCCCACCGGCCGTTCGGAGCGCAGGAAGCGATCGAGAAAGTCGAAGGTCTCGACGCCGCGGACCTCATGCACCCCGTCGTGGTGCGCCAGGACGATCCGGTCGCCGAGAGCCAGGTGGTCACGGACGGCCTCCACCTGGCGCCAGGCGTACGCCGTCCAGGCGGGCGAGGTGATCCCGTCGCGCTCGCCGAATTCAATACAAACCGGCCGCGGCGCGATCATGGCAATCAGCTCGACGTGGGTGAAGCGATGGAGGATGTTCCAATTGTAGAAATCGTCGTCGGGGTGGCGGAGATAGCTGGTTGGAGTCGCATCCGACGTGATCTTGCTTCGCCAGTCGTTGAAGTGGCCGGAGATCACCGTGGCCGCAAGCTGTTCGATCAACGGCGAACACCAGATGGCCGAATAGCCGCCGTACGACAGGCCGTAGTAGCCGATCCGCTGCGGGTCGACGAAATCGAGCGACTGGAGGAATTCGGCCACGCGCCGAGTTTTCGCCACGACCATCGCCGCGCGCATCAGGCCGACGGCGTCGGCTTGCCGGACCTGCGTGTTGATCTGCTCCACGGGATACTGGTGCAGGATCAGAGGGGCGAAGACCACGTAGCCGCGTTCGGCAAGCCCTCGGCCGAAGGCGTGATAGGGAGTGTTGCCCGCGTGGTCTATCCCGGTGATCATTTCGGGCCGTCCGCTCAGCCCGTGCTGGCAGATCACGGCGGCAGCCCTACCCCGTATGCCATGGGGGATGAGGAGATGACCGTAGACCTCGACCCCGCCGGTCACGTCAAGCAGCACTCGGTAGGCTGCGTACTTGTCGGTGCAGAGAACCGATTCCGTACGGGGATGGGCCGGTGTGCCTTCGATCGGGATCACGCCAACCAGTCTGCGGTACTCTTCAAGCATCGCCTGCTTGACCTCCGGGAATTCCGCCGGCGGGCGGCTGGTGATCTGCCAGCGGCTTTCGCGGACGGCTTCGCCTGCTCGATCCGGCGAAGGAAGTAGCCGGTCACTTGTTCGAGGTGGCGAGCGACCACGTCCTGCGGCATGACGAGCGGCTCGGTGCCGGGCAACGGGGCGGCACACGCCGCGCGAGAGAGACCGGCGGTCAGAACCAGTGCGGAGATCGGGCCGAGGAGTTGGCATCTCATGACGGTGGTTCCAAAGTAGGTTAGCGAGACAATCAACTGCTTACTGGAGCTTCGCACCCGGTTCCGGCGAATCAGACCTGATTCGGAGCAACGGCGGCACAGCGGGCAAGGCTTTCGTCCCGAGATCGCCCAGTTGCTTCACCGCCGACGCCCGGATGTTCGGATCCGCATCCGACAACCTGACGATCAGCGAAGACACGGCCGCTTCATTTCCCGACGCGTCGGCGACGAGCGGCGCATCGGCTTGCCGAGTCTGCGCCGAGAGGTCGCCACCGAGAGGGATGGTGACAACGACGCAAGGGAACACGAACCAAATGGATCGCATGG
This sequence comes from Rhodopirellula sp., assembly GCA_012728855.1. GTDB lineage: Bacteria > Planctomycetota > Planctomycetia > Pirellulales > Thermoguttaceae > JABWBD01. Next base: position 13,261 of record JAAYEH010000510.1, read on the forward strand.
CAAGTCTTCTCCAAGGCCAGTCTGCGGGCAGGAAGAGCGCGACCGTCCAGGGCAGTCGACAAAACCGTCCCGCGAAGTCGTCGGACTGCTGTCTTCGACAGGGTTGCCAAACCCACCCGACTGGCCGCGTTATATCCACCTACGGCTCCGAGGTGCAAAACTCACGGCTTGACAAACGGTTCCCGGCGGGCGATGCTCCGGACATGACACACGACGATCCCAACGCGAACCGGCCCTCCCCGCCCCCGGCCCCCACCGAAGCGAGCGAGGGATTCCGCTGAACACGGTGAGGCCGGGCGAGCGTTTGTCGCAGGACAAACGAGCGGCGCTGTCCGACCAGTACGCGAAAGGAGCGGAAGAGGAGAATCGACATGCTCCCACGCAACAGTCTTGCAGGTGCCTGGGCAGTGTTGCTTCTGTCTCTTGGCACGGCTCCAGGTCAGGACGTCACCGGCGGGATGCTCGATCCGGCGATCGACCCACCCGGCCAACCGTTCTCCTACTTCTGGCATCCGACGGACGTCATCGCCCCGCTCTATGCGCCCGTGGCCAGCGAGGTCACGCCGGAGGGCTACATCTACACCGGATTCGGAGAACTGATGTTCTTCACGGGCAATCCCGTCGAGCCGGTGGATGTCCGCATCCGTACGCTTCGCGAAGGCTACATGCCGGTCGTCGAGTACGAGTTGCTGCGGCATGGCGTCCGCTACCGGTTTTCGCTCTTTGCGGCCGACTTGGGCGGCCCGCTCGCCGGAGTCCCGGTAGACTTCGCCCGAGTCGAGCTGAGCAACGAGGCGAATGAGCAACGCGCCGCAATGCTCTCGACCGCCTACCGCCAGATGGCGCCCAGTTCGCGGATGTCGAACCTGGGCGACTATCGCTTCAGCCAGCGTAGCGACCTGCTTCCCGAGGCGCTCACCAAAGGCCAGACCGGCTACAACGCGGCCTGGGTCTACGGTTTTACTGAAAGTTCGGTCATCCGCGACGACCGCGTGCTTTACTGCTTCCCGACCGATCCACAGCCGCATCTGGCTTCCTTGGCTCTGCGGCAGTTCGGAATTCCGGCACTGCGGTATCTGTCGGGCGAAGTGGTTCCTTACGGCAGCGCCCGCCCGCCGCACCATCCCAGCCTGCCGATGGGCCTGGTGATGTACCGAATTGTCTTGTCGCCGGGCGAGCGGAAACAGCTCGTCTTCAAGATGCCGATCGTTCCGTTACCCCAAGGGGGTAAGGAAATGGAAATGGTCCAGACGGCCGACTACGAAGCCGAGTTGCAAAAGACGGTGGCGATGTGGGACGAAACAGTGGGCCGGCACAGCCCGCTGAAGATCCCCGAAGAAAAGGTCAACGACTATCTCCTGGCGAATACCGCGTCGCAGATGCTGGCCGTCGACAAGATCGGCGACGACTACGTCATGTGCGTCAACAAGTTCCAGTACCACCGCTACTACGTGGGCAATGCGGCGAGCATGGACATCGCCCTGGACATGGTGGGCCAGCACGAGATCGCGCGGAATTGCCTCCTTTACGCTAGAAAGATGCAGTTCCCGGACGGAAACTGCGGCCTGCCCGGCCGCAAAGAACAGCTTTGGTGGGAAATGACCGGCTACGTGCTCTGGGCCTGGGGGCGTCACTGGCAATTGACCCGCGACCGCGATTTCCTCGAGCAGGTCTATCCCGGCGTGGTCGCCGCCGTCGATTTCATCCGTCGCACGGCCGCCGCCGACCCGCGCGGCCTCATGCCGCCGGTCGGCATCGTCGACGACGCCATGCTTTCCGGCGTAAGGCAGACCGGCCAGAATGTCTGGGCGCTGGTCGGACTGCACGGTGCGGTCCGCATGGCTGAGGCGATGGACAGAGACGACGACCTCCGTGCCTTCCGCGCCGAACTGGATCGGTATCTGGCGGCCTTTCGTAAGGCCGTCGATGCGAGAACGGCGACCAGCGGCGGCGTGATCCCCTCGGCGTTGGAGGGCACGGCACTCGGCAATCATTGGGACAACCTGCTGATGCTCTATCCGGAACGGCTTTTTGAGCCGTTCGATCCGCGCGTTACCGCGACGCTGGCGCACGCCCGCTCGAACTACGTCGAGGGCTTGCTGCCTTTTCTCCTCCCCTTGGCCATCGGCAAACGCGGTGCGGCCGATTGGCCCGACGTCGCCTTGACCGGTCTCAAGGGGATCGAGCAAGAGGGCACCGTCTTCTCCGAGATGCCTTCCATCCACTACTGGCAAACCCCGGACATGGCGCAAAACGCGCTGGTTCGAGGATCACCTGAAGACCAGCAGAACGCCGTCCGCGATCTCTACGCCTTGCTGGTCCATACGTCGTCGACCCACGCGCCGCAGGAGTTCGGCACGGTTCCCTGGGGCACGCGGGATCTAGGCTACGGCACGACCAATTTGCTGCCCGACGGCGCCGCCTCGGCCAAGACGATCGAACTGCTTCGCAATATGTTGATTCGCGAATCCGGGGAGGAACTCCACTTGTTGTCGGCCGTTTCGCCTGCCTGGCTGCTGCCGGGAAAGACCGTGGCGGCAACCGCTGCACCGACGAACTTCGGGCCGTTGAGTTTTCGGCTCGAGTCGGCCGAAGCTTCGCTCTCGCTCCGCATTGATGGCGCGGGTCGCAATCCGCCCCAGCGGATTCTCGTGCGGATACCGTGGTTCTGGGAGCTTGCCGATGCCGAGGCCGACGGGAAAGCAGCGACGATCGAAGCTGGTCACGTGTTGTTGCCGCCGGGCAATCATCAAATCAAACTGCGCGGCCGCTCGGCGGTCGACGAATCGGTCTGGGGCTATGAGCAGGCTGTCCAGCAGTATAAGAAGGAGTACCGTCGCCGATACGAGGAATTCCTTCAGACGGGAGTGTGCCCGCAATAGAGGCATCCTCAGCAGAATTCGTGGGTGAATTCTTGTTCCGCTAAGGCTCCGAGGTTATGCACTCCGTTTGACACATTCGTCTGATAACCCATCATGCCGAAGTCTCTTCTCGAACTGAAACCGAACTATTCGGGGCCCCTGTCGAAGCCGGTTGATCGCTTGGACGGGACCGGCTCGGCGGCGGTTGCTCGGCTGGCCGTTTGAGAGATGGAGTTGGCTGTCCAAAGGCTTCCCACGAGACAAAGAACCGCGGTTGTGATTGTGATTTGCATGGCAATGTGGCAGTGAAAGTCGCAGGGAGCTACGAGTGTTCGCGATTCAACCGTACCGTCGGGCGATTCTCGCCTTCCGGCGGCAAAATGATGGTGTCCCGCCTGTCCCGCCACTGAAGCTGCACTCTCCACCGGCCCGAATGGTCGTCCGCGGTCAGCGTCGGTTCGGCCACTCCGGCGGGCAGCGGCAACAGGACTGCGAGAAACCGCGGCTCCGTTGCTCGAACGATGGCATTGAGCCGGGGATGGCCGTCGTAAGAGTCTACTTCGAAACGTGCATCAGCAGCGGCCCGAATGTGCAATCGGAGCCGCGGAAACTGGTCGGCCTTCCAGGCGACCACCAGCATCGGCGCGGTCACCTGTCCTGCTTCAGCCTCCAAGAACATACCATCCGGTGCTTCTTCGGCGTCTTCCACATCTGCCGTAGACCGCGCCAGAACGAGTTGGTCGATCTGCGCCCCGGGTTCGCGGGTTGTCAACAAGAGCGTGTGCTGCCCGGCGGCCAGTGAAAACCGAGCAGCTCGTTGCTGCACACCCGAGGCAACCTTTCCCCACGTCCACGAGTCCTGCGCGGGCATGTGCCAGTCGATCGTTGGGCCATTGTCCATCCGGATGAAGAAGGAATCCGACCGGCCTGGCTCGGGGCCTCCGACTCGTACTCGTGCCCAGAGGTCGTAGTCGCCGGATTGTTCGACTTGGAATACCAGACGGCATTCGCCGCGACCGGTACTGCTGACCGGCGTCTCCAGGTAGGCTCCGCCGGACGGCCCCGCCGTTCGCAGCACGGCTCCGTCGTCGAGAAGGTTTGCCGTAAGCTCCTCCGAAGTGTGCATCAACCACGTGAACTTGTGCAAATCGGCATCCTTGCGGATGTCGTCGTACAAGACGACGTAGGCCGGCAGTCCGTCGGCGGGGCGGACAAAGACGGCATGTCGCCGGGCGCGTTCGACACCGGGGCCGGGAGTTCCGCGGCTGTTGCGATTATATGCCTCGCTGGCGTCTGCCAGGACGTAACCGTGAGAAGGCTCGTCGGCATAGGCGAGAATCTTGCCGTTGGTTCCCCGTCCGGCCCCGGAAATCGCCTGACCCTCGCCGTTGATGAGCACGCAGTTATGCGCCACGGATTGATCGCGGCCGCCGGGCTTTCCCGTGTTGCCGTAGCCGGAATCGATCGCCCAGCGGTAGCCCAGGCCGTAGAGAGTGAAGTGACTCTCGTCGGCCTGGTTATGGGTGATCGGGTAGAATGGCCCGGCTTCGATGGAAAACATCACGTCTTCCGTTTCCCAGCCGGTTCGAAAGACGCATAACCCACGGCCGGCGAAATGCTCCGACAGCGCAACGCCGGCTTGCTCGGGCGGAACCGGTTCGATCCGGCTCGACCAGATGATCGCGTAAGGGGACGTTCCGCCGCCGGCCCGATCCCAGAGCCAGCGCGCCATACCCATTGGGTAGGCGTCGGCAAGGCGTAGCATCAGGGGGAAGCGGAGGCCGGAGTAATTGGCGTCGTTTCGCGCGTCGAAAACCGACTCACCGGGCAGCAGCGAGAGCGCGTAGAAGTGCGGCGTCTTCCTGAGGTGCGGGTTGTCGAACAGGTTCGGCCCGCCGTTGCGAAGCAACGCATCGGCAAATAGCACGGCGTTTCCAAGCCCGTACTCGGCGTAGCTCGTTCCCTCGAAGTAGGCTCCCTGGTCGTCGAACCCCACAGTCAACCATTTCTCAACCAGCCGAGCGCAGTCGTCGATCCATGGCTGGGCCTGATCCGGCTCGCAGGGCCGCAACTTGATCGCCAGGCAGCCGGCCGCTCCCAGCGCCACGCCCATGAAGTTGTGATGCGGCACCCACCAGCGATTCTCCGTCTTCGCTTCGGCAAGAATGCTGCGGACGTATTCGCTTGAAGTATCAGTCCAAGCCGCGAGTTGGTTCTCGGTCATGGCTTCGCCCAGCCAATCGTAGCCAACGGCCAGGCCCCGCATGATATCGCCACGTCCGCCCGTGAAGCCGCTCGCGATGCGGGGATCCGAAACCGGCAGGCTGCGAGCGGCCTGCTCCAGGATTCTCGCGCCGTGGCTGCCGTACCGTTGGTCGCCGGTGATCTGGTATGCGAATCCCAGCGTCTCGACCCAATCGGTAAGTTTTCGGCCGTAGTGGTGAACCCAAAGTTTCTCGGAACGACTGTCTGCTGGCGGCTCACAGAGGTGTTCCGGGTCGGCGAATTCGCGAGTGCCGGGCGTTGCGTAACGATCGGCCCGTTCGCGGATCGCAGCCCACATCTCCGAGCAACGTCCAGATTTCACGCGGTCTTGCAGGGTCGGGAGATCGGCTTTTGAGAAAACCAGACACGGCTCGGCCACACCCGGATGCTCGCCGCCGACATCGGTTTTTGCCGGGCTAGTCACGGCCCCGTTCGCTGATTGCAAGGCGGGTCTATTGCGAGGTTCGTCAGCACCATGTACCGTCAGCGGGACGGCCAACAGGCCGATGACGGCCGCTAGGATACGCATCGTGTTTGCCTCTAATCTATGGGGTCTTCAGCAGAAACTGCGGGCGTGCCTGAGGCTCCAGGGCTCGACAATGGCCGAGTCTCCGGCAAATCACCTGAAACCGCTGCGGCGATGGTTTGAAAGAAACGGGCCGACCACTCAGCGCTCCGCGGGCCGCTCTGTTTGCGAACTTGCGTGACGACCAACTGCTGCTCAGGGTCGACGACAAAAACGCATCCGGAGAAGGAACCGTGTCCCAAGGTGCGCGGGCTGAACAGCAGATCTTCGGCACGCTTTGAGTCCCGTGGGGCGCCCGGCTTCACGTGTCGAATCCAGTGCAAGCCGATCCCCTCGTCTTCGACGAAGCCGTGGTCCGGCACGCGCAGCGGTTCGGGCAGCAATCGGTCAAACGTCCCGGGAGCGATGAACTCCCGGTCGCCGTAGCTGCCGCGGTTCGCGACCCACTGGGCGAGAACGCCCAGTTCCAGGGCCGTGAACTCGCCGTCGGAACTCGCGTTGCCGATCGGGACATCGCCAAACCCCAGCGGACGAAAGAAATGCTCGTCGTACAGCCGCACGGCGCTCTTGCCCGCGACGAGTTCCATTGCCTTAGCGGCCAGTTCGAAGCCGAGGCCGCTGTAGGCATATTTGACGTTCGGTTCGTTCACGTCGATCGCGTTGAGGACGACGTTCTCCAGATGCGGATTGCGCATGCCGCCGAAGTCGCCGGACAGACCGCTCGTGTGGTTGAAACACTGCCGGAACGTCGGTACGTGGGGATCGTTCTTTGAATAATCGGGGAAGACCGCGGACAGCGGATCATCCAAGGCGATCAAACCTTGATCGAGGAACTGGCTGAACAGCAACGCGGTGACCGTTTTGGTGATCGAGGCGACCCAGCAGCGGTAATCGCGGGTGGCAGGCTCCCCATTCGGCATTCGGCCGAACGCCTCGTGGGTGACGACGACGCCATGCCGCGCGACCAGGGTTACCAACGGTTCGCCGGTATCCTCCGCCCAGGCCCGGCATAGTTCGTCGATCTTGGCCTTTGCGTCGGGGCGCATGGCGGCCTCTCGAAGCGAGCCCTCATGGAGTGCCAGCGCGGGCGGATCGCGGCGACGCGGTGCCCGCAGCGCGCCGGCGCGAGGCGGCGATCCCTGGAGTTTGCGTTTCAAAGCCAGATGGTAGTCGTCGTTCAGCACGGCAGCGGATTCGATGAACCGCGCCGGGCGTCCCAGCGGTTTGAATTCGGCAAGTCCGGCGATCAGGACGGCCCCCTTCTCGCTGTCGATGAGCGTGGGAACGAGTGTGTCGTTCGCCAGGCGGGTTATCTCGGCCTGGTGCTCCTGCACGGCAGCCGGCGCATTCGGGCCGGGAAAGTGAGGAAAAGCGATGGTCAGATCGGGGGCGTAGGAGGTTGAGAAGTCCTTGGGCAACCCGTAGAACGTCAGCGAGCGGCGCAGGGGTGTCCCGTTCGGTGCCGTCCCTTCGACCCAGGCGAGCCAGCGGCCGGGCTCGTGGGGCGCGGGAAACTCGTTGAGTTTTGCGTCGAACCAGCGGACGCGAAGTCGCGTGTCGCCCTCCAGGCGTTCGATGGCCTCGACATCGCGCCAGACGATCCGGGGAACGTCTCCCGGCTTGAAGATCCAAGTGCCGGACTTGGCTGTGATGAGTTCCTGAGATTGAAACTCCCGCCGCTCGTCCTGTTTCTGCTGGGCCTTTGACTCCGGCGCGGAGCCCCCTTGTTCGGCTTTCGGAAGCGGTTTGCTTTGGGCGAGGCCATAGGCTGCGTGGCAGATGGCCAGCGAGACCGTGAGAAGCACGGATGCGAGGCGGCTCAGGTGAGCGACATTCATGGCGTTGGTCCCGATCCTGCGGTTCTTCGAATTCGACTGCAAAGCCGTGGCTGAGAGAGATCCCCACAGAATACCGCGGATGTCACCGCGGAGCCACGCCGGCTCTTCAGCAGCGTTGGTCCTGCTGCTACGTTCGTCAGCGAGGACATCCTCTTGAATCGACCGGCGCACCGATTGTACAGCGGAGCCAAGATGGCTCCAAGGATTCTCCGGACGTTTGCCAGTCCGTGACCGGAACTGTCGGAAGAAATGGAGTTGCTCGCGAAAGTGAGACAGATCGAAGGCGAGTGTCGATGACCGCCGGTATCGAGCCGAACTGAAGAGCATTTTCGCGCCGGCAGTTGTTGGTAATGGTGCTGGGGCTGCATCCGATGTCTCCTTCAGCGCGCTGGCGGCCAAGGACTGCAGCGAGGCCGGCGACGCAACGCACCGCATTGGTGTTGCATGGGAGGTTGGCGTGCCGGAAGTCGCGGCAGGCAAAGAGGTTGAGCAGCGCGAGACTAGTGCAATGGTGACGACCATATTGAGGGGTGTGTTGCATGGTGCGGTGTGGCGTTCGCCTGGGACGGATTTGTGGCGAGTGCGGTCAGTCGATGAGTCGCTGGCGGGTGATCTGGTGTGCTCGGGCGGGAAATGGAAGGGGATAGCACGGATGGCATGGATGAAAGAGACGGGATCGAGAAGCATGGAGTTGAAAGATGGCCGTTGAAATATGAAGGCGGGAGGAATAGGGGTGGACTGGGATTGCCGGGGCGAGCCGGCGGGAGCGCTCTGTGATGGAGCAAATTGCCAAAGAGTCATGCTGGTCATGCGTTCATTATTCGATGCCATGATGGCCGATGCGGCGCGATCTGTCAAGCACGCTTTCTTGAGCCAAAGGGAAGAAATGGCCCGGCAGCGGGGCGCGGTGAGGAGAGTTTTTCGCCAAGCGGACTTTTCTGCGATTCGACATGGGCACGACTGCAAGTCGCAAGCAGATGAGGAGACGCGATTTGGGTCGCGGGTCGTGCGCGCAAGTCTACACCGGCCGAAAGCTGGGTGGCGAAAAAAGAATACCGAAGCTTTGTCCGACCAGCCGCGAAGAGGATTGTTGTCCGAACGCAATTGCCGGCCCGTCCAATCGAGAACCAAGAGATACTCGTCCAGGCTCATCGGCAAGAAACTCTGGGACGACGCCCTCCGCGCCGTCGGTACTGCTTCATCGGTTCCAGGAACTCCGAACCATATGCACGAAATCACGTCAACGATCAATTCTTCCATGAATGGGTGGGGCAGTCCAGGATTGCGGGCTGTGGGTAGCGGATCTTCGTGCTTGGTGCAGTACGCACGGTTCGTTGAAAGAAGTACGAAGTCGTGCTTCAAGCTTGTCCGGTTTTCAGGAGATAACAGGGGCTATTGGTGCGGCCCGGTAAGCCCGAAAGGCCGATGCAGTTACACGGCAGTTACACGAATGAGTCCAACTCATGCACAGGCGAGTGATAGCCCTCCTGGACCATCTTGTCCAGAAGTTCGTTCGCCCGCGCCAAAGGAAGATGGCCATCTCGCACCAAGCGGATGAGAATTCCCAGCGTCCCTATCAGTCGCGCGCCTCGCTTTGCAGCCATTCGGCGGGCAGCCCCGTCGTCGGTCGCCAGAACCATGTTGCGCATCCGGGCCGCCGCCAAACAGGACGCTTCTCCCGATCCCAACGAGGGCCAGCAAGCTGGTGTACAGGGATTGCTCCTCGGCAGTATCCGCTGCCGTCACCGCAAGCCACCCCGTGGGCGTCAGGGCGTGTTCGACGGTTTCCAGTCCCGAGTAACCCGCCTCGACCCCACGATGGATCTCTTCGACCACCATCAAGGTCGTCCACCCCCGGCCGGCGTAGATTTGCTCCAACCACTGGAACGGACCGATGCGTGCAAAGTTGGAAAGTACGGTCGCATCGAATACGATCGGCGCGCCAGTCGCGGTAGTTTCAGGCGTTGCGGGCATCCTCGCGAAGCTCCTCCGGGGTCTGCGGCCCCAAATGGATCCGGGCACCGGTTTCGCGCAGTATTTCGTTCATCTCTTCCTGCGAGACACCCAGCAGGGCAGCCGCCTTGCCCAGGCCGATTTCGCCCGCTTCGTAGGCGCTGGTGACCATGCGGATTTTCGTTTCCGGCGAGCGCTGGAAAAGGGCACGCAGTGCGCTGCGCAACGCGGCCCGCTCGTCCGGATACTGGCCGGAAGCGACCAGTTGCCGAAGTTCCCAATATGCGAGATCGCGATTTTCCAAAGTCTCTGTCATTCTGTTGCCTCTCCCGCACCTTGTACGGTACATTCGCCCAAACGAGAGTACAGTTATGAAACCGTTAACTGCCCATTGTACCAGGGAGGGATGGGGCGGTCGAGGGCTGCGAGTTGCGGGTAGCGGGTTACCTGTCACCGGTTATCCGATGTCGCCGAGTTCTTGGTGTTGGCTGCGCTGGCAAGTGAACCGGCCGAGTGGCAGAACCGAATCATCGACGTCCCGTGAGGACACGCCCGGCATGTCGGAGATCGAAGATGGAAGATCGGAGTTTGGAGCCCAACTCCCAATCGGTTCATTCCCAACGTGGCAATCGTGGCGCGGCCTGTGTCTCCGGAGGTGACCACTCTCCAACAACCCCGCACGAACGATAAAATCCTGATGGCACGTACCGGTCGTGGCAGGCGTTCCAAGGCGAATCCGCCAAAGCATGCCCCGCAAAACCAACGAATCCACTTCCCAGGCCGTCGCCTCGCAGAACGGCCGTGGCGGCAAGCCGTCGACGCTCCAGTCCCCGCCGGAGGATCCCGGTACGGCTTTGGCACAAGCGGTCGCGGTTCGCGACGCCCTGCGTGAGGCGGCCGGCAAGGCCAACAACCTGATCCAGACGCTCAAACGCGAGAAGAAGCAGTCACGATTGCTCAAGAGCACGCTCGCTTCGCTGCGTGAGATCCAGACGCTTTAGGTGTGATTCCGCCGGCCATGATCAGGCACTACCACCTCTTTGCGTCAACACCCGGTGAGCCGCCGTTGTGGTTCAGGAGGCCACGGACTCCGCTACGTTCACGTGCCGCAGCCATTCACGTACCTCATGATGAAGCTCTTCGCCTTCCGCGATCGCAAGGAGGACGGGGACAAGAACCTCGGTAGGCACCACGCACTCGATCTCTACACGATCGTTGCCATGCAGGTCGAATCCGAGTACCAGGAGTCACTCCGCTTGGGCAACTTGTATGGTGGAGACGGTCACGTTGAGACGGCCCGCGAAATCATCCGGAGCGATTTTGCCGAGCCCATGAGTATCGGCGTGATTCGCCTTCGCGAGCACCCACTCTTTCGGCCGGAGTTTCCTGTTCCCGACTTCCTCGCTGTGCTCCGTGAGATCTTTCACGCCTAAGAACACATTGGATGCGAAGGACCTGATCCTGCTGATCGACGGCCATTCCGAACTCGTCCGGAATCGAACCGTCACCTGCGCGACCACCATTTGCTGCCACTGTGGCCTGGATGCAGTTGGCGCCCAAACGCCGTTCGCGTTTCACGGCACCCGCCCCCGTCGCTTTCTGGTACTCGTCGGTTCTTACGTCTGTAAAGTCGCCGCTCTTCTCGCGCGATGGCGATGTCCCCAATGCCAACGAACCTTCACGGACTCCCCGCCCTTTGCCTGCGCGCACAAGGCGTATACCTTACCGCAGATGACCGAGCGCGCCGCGAAGTACGTCAGTAACTCGTCGACCAGCTATCGCAGGGGAGTCTGTTCGGTAGGTCTGCCGATCTTCTATGAGAAATCGCCTAAGAGCCTATCCCAAAACCTTGGCGGAGAGGGGGACAGGCACATTTTGCTCCGAAGACTCCGCAAAATGAGCCAGTCCCCGGCGGTTTTGGGATAGGCTCTAAGGACGAGCCCGCGCCGCTCGGTCGCACCGACGCAGGCCCGAGCCTTACAACCATGGCACACACCTCGCTCTTTCGCTGGGTGACAACGCTTGGTCGAGACGCGCAACGGCACTCCGAGGCCGTGCCTGTCGGTTCTGCCCCGGACTCCCACAAATACACCTCGGAACCCCGCCGATCCGTTCTCATTGCCTGTTGGGCAACCTGCTCAGCTCTGCTCTGCTCTCAGAGCAGGCATCCACCGGTTGACATGTAAAACCAGCGGGTGTTCTGGCACGCGGCGATCAGCCTCCGAACAGCGGCACTCGCTGCATCTTCGTTGTCCTATCGCTGCCCCGTCCCGCGCCGGCCCCGTCCCGCGCCGGCCCTGTCCCACTACTCGCATCGTTGCATCTTGAATGGCAATCCACACACTCTCTCACCGGGTACGCAACGGCGGCCCCATGGCCTGAGGTTAACATGAATCCATGGCCATGACCAACACCTCAACCCGGAACCACAACATGGCAAACTGGTGGGAACGTCAAGACAACAGTGCTCAACAACCGAAGTTTGCGTACCGCGCGGTCGCGTACTACTGACATTCCGCGCAAGATCGCCAGGAAAACTCGATCGCGATTCAGCAAGACCAGGTGCGTCCTTGGGCCGAGAGCAACGGCGTGGAAATCATCCACGACTTTATGGACCCGGGCAAGTCCGGATTGACGGCCGAAGGGCGGCCAGGCTTCCAGGACATGATGGAGAACTGGGTGAAGCAGCGCAACGACTTTCATTACATCCTTTGCCTGGACGTCAGCCGCTGGGGCCGGTTCCAGGACATCGATGTGTCCGCTCAGTACAGCGCTGAGTGCCGGAAATACGGCAAGGATGTCATATACACGACGCTCGGCAAACCGCGGGAGGACGATCCGCTCTACCCGGTCTATGTCCAGTTTGAACGCTTCCGCGCCGCGCAGTACAGCCGAGAACTGAGCGACAAGGTGTCTCGCGGTTGCGTGAAGATTGCCCAACAGGGCTACTGGGCCGGCGGCAAACCCCGATACGGCTTTCGCCGCCTCTTGCTCAACGAGACCCGTCAGCCGGTACAGATTCTCCAACCTGGCGAACGGAAGAGCATTCAGAACCAGCGCGTTACGCTGACACCGGGAGAGGAACGGGAGGTGGCGGTTGTTCGACGAATTTTCCACGAGTTCACGCAGGGTGGCCGGCACGAGCAGACCATTGCCGAGACCGAAGATGGGGCGCAGCGGAGTGACCGGAGTGACTTCTAGCGTCTTGTACCGCACGTTTGCTGCCCCATCGGGATCGGCGGGCAGCAATGCGACATCGTTCGTCGACGGGGAGCCGCTCGGATACCAATCAAATGGTCCCCACCCGGACAAGCTGGCAACATTTCCAGCTCCAATATTCTCCGCCGGCAAAGGCGACGCCGGACTTGTGTTGACATCGAATCGCCCTGGTCCGTTACCGTCGATCCCAGCCAGCCCGTAGGTAGTCTTCGTGATATTCAAGGTCGTGGTAGTGCTTCCAACTGTGTAATACCCTTCATGGTATTTCAGTTCGAACACACCGGGAGTTTCGTAGGTATCGCTACCCTTGTCACGACCGTTGCCGGAGCGGTGCCGGGCAGACGGACGGGCGGCGATAGGCTAGCGTGGGTTTGCTGCCAACCTGCCACCGCGATCCGCGTCCGTCCAACCGGCAACCGCGGCAGGACCGCTCGGTCAAAAGTGTTTCAAGGTAAGTTGTCAAAGAACAAGGGCGAAGTTTGCCCGATGCGGCGCCGGTATGCAGCGGCATACGCCAGCCATGACGAAAATACCACAGCGGACGGTCTATTCAAGTTGTGGTGGTTTCGACCGTCCAAGTCTGCGTGCCGCGGGTGGCACCAACGACGTCAACTCAGTGGGGTAACAACCAGCGTTTTCTTCGCTTCACTCCGCGATGCCGTCGTTCCCACACGCCGCCTCCCGAACGGCCCCGCTTCGCGCCACATCCAGCCGGAGCCGAAGACACCGCTCGATTTGCCGATCGACCTTCAAAATGACCTCCAGCGCCGCAGGCAGGCTGTCGAGGTTGTCCCTTGGTCGTTCGGACTCGGAAACCACCTCCTGAAGCGCCCGAAACAATACAAGCTCCGCGCGGGCCAGATCGGCCGCGACCCCGCCGAGCAATGCGATTTCCGCGCTGGAATTCGCCAACGCATCGCCGAGGAACTCGTCGATCCGTTCCACCCGTCTTTCCACGACACTCGTAATCTGGTTGGGCGCCGCGCCGGACGCCAAGACGTTTGCCGCGCACATGATAATCCTCTCCAACTTCTTGAAAACTACAACCACCAACACAACCACCAACAAGACCACCAACAAGACCGTCAACGCGACCGTCAACGCGACCGTCAACATCTTCGACGACATTGCAACGGCGTTCGCGAACGACTTCCCATTAGAAACCCTCGCCCGGGTCAACCTGCTGGACGCCGTCATCGCCGCGCGCGTCAGGCCGCCGGCCCCGGGCGCGGCGAACGGCCAGCCCGTGAAACTCATAGCCCATCGCCGCCAGGTGCGGTTGGAGCGTCTGCTTGGACGCCCGTAACGTTCGCCGCGCCGCACGGATGGCACGGGCCAGTATCCTCTTGCTCTTCCGCCGACCCTGCAGCGCAGCCAGCTGCCGCTCGACCACGGCTGCCTCTTGGGCATCGCGCAGCACGCGGACCACCTGGCGGTTACCATTTCGAAACCTCAACTTCCAGCGGAGCGAGCGGCCACGACGTTCGGCGCGGACGGTGCCCTGCAATGCCAGCGCCTCGAAGTCCGATCCGGACAGATTCAAGCGGATCAGTCCCGTCAGGACAAGGGCGGCGACGTAGCCGTCGCAGGAATCCTCACGCTTTGCTGCGGCGGTCATTGTCCTCGCCTCTTGCGCTTGCGCAGGGCCGCGCGACGCGAAATCACGTCGACGATCTGTTTGCCGAGATCGTTCCAGGGCTTATAGATTTCGGCGGGAAATGCCGAACATGGATTCCATTGCAGCTCGCCGGCCCACTGCCGCTGCCAGGCGACAACGGTGGGCCAGATTTCCGTGTACATGCGTGCCAGCGTGGCGAGGTGGAGTGTCAGGGCCCGATCGTCCAAGTTTCTCGTGTCAAGTGCTCGCTCGATCAAAGGGCGAACAAAAAACTCGTGGGCGAGCGCCTGGTATTCTTGGCGATCGGTGATCGGGCCCGGACGCTGCGAGCCCGTCTCGGACGTCGCTACGAATTTGAGGAACTTGTCGGCCACAGATTGCTCCGCCGATTTGGGCACTTTCGGGAACTCAAACGCATCCAAAGCGACGGTGTCGCCATAGTAGTGCAGCCAGCTTTGCACGATGGCGGCATTGCGGAGACTGCCGCGGTATTCGAGCGTTGCGAGCTCGCTTCGCGTGGGATTCCAGAGCCTAATTCCTTCAAGCTCGAATCCCAGATGATGCTGCACCTGGAGTAAAGATCGGACGATGCGGAGGATTAACCGCGGCGTTTCCCTGCATTGTCTGTACAGCGACCCGTTGAGAAGTGTGATCCGAAAAAAAGGCTCCGCCTGATCCTCGCCCATCGATGCGACCGCCGGGTCGTCCGGTTCATCGTCCTTGACGGGCATGGCCGTCCGTTTGACGTCCCCTGTTGCTTTGCCGCCGACGAGGTGCAGCAGCCGCTGGCTGACGGAATGACCGCGAACTTCGAGCCCTCCGGCGGGCACCGCGGGCAGGCCGAGGCTCCGAAGCAAAATCACATCCGCCATCCAGGGACAAGCAAATATTCTTGGGGTGATGTTCTCGGGATATGCGTCCATGGCCGCTTTCGTGGTTTGGTCAAGATGACATCTTAGGACCGCGTTGGCCCCGTGGAGAGGACCGGCGGCGGTGGCGATGTCAAAGGTCTCTCCGCGGCCGTTTTTGAACACAAGCAAACCGGAATCTGCGGTACACAACTTCGGATTCGCTACCACTTCGCCGTTGTCCTCGACGGCCACTCCCGAGGCGAGTAGATCTGCTTTGGCGAACTCCAAGGTCAACTGCCGCACGGCGTCGGCCGGATCGGCCAGCGTGCGGCAGTTCGGATCGGCCTCAAGCCAATTCCAGGGGGCCGATAGCTTGTACGGTTCGGCGCGTTCGGCGAGCGCGTCGTAGATCGCGCTAGATTTCGATGACATATCGTACCTCATAAGCCGTAAAGATTGGGAAGCGTTGGGCGAGTCGCCGGCAACGTCGTTTGCCTGTGACTCGCGCGGCTCCGGAAAACAAAGAAACACAGCACCTGGCTCCAGCTGGAAAGCGTTGCGGAGAACGGCGGGATACGAATTTGGTCGAAAACAAGAAGAATTCCGAACATGTTTCGGCCCGGCCATGCCCCGCAGCGGAACGGCAATCGGCGATTTCGGTTAGCTTGCGTCCGGCAGCACCTCCTTTCTGGCCAAGGTGAGAGCTGGCTCATGGAAAACCTGGTGGCCGCCGAAGGCACGCTTCTGGCGCTGGGCGGTTTCCCAGGCGCGGCGCCACAAGACGGCTGTGGGGCTTCGCCCTGAGGAGGAGAAGACGCGAGCCGGTGGGATAGGCAGGTCGACGGCTAGGGCGTCATGTCCGACGCCGCCGCTTTGCCGCAGGATCGGCAAACCCGTTGACGCCGGCTGGCCGTCTTGGTGTGGAGACGGTTTCGCGAAGCGGTCCTCTTGCCCGACGACGCGCGCATCGGCCTGCTGGGCGAGTCGCCGGGCAGCGGGGACGATACGGCGGCAGCGTGCAAGGCCGTGCCGGAGCTGACGGCGGATAGGCCGAGCCGCGGTCGACGGTTCCGAGCAATGCATGTCAGCGGTCATTGGTCTTAGCTCTCTTCGAATCGGCGCGCAGGGCAGTGGTCGGCCCGGATCACAGCGCGATGTCTCGCGCGTTGGGCTTCGCCGGCTGCGGCGGACCATGCGGATTTTCGTGGGCAAGGCCGCTGACTCCTGGGCCCGCGACTGATCCGCATGGTCGGTAGATCCGATGTTACGCCCCGGCGTCCAATTGCCCAACACGAAAACTCAAGAATTGCCTTCAGCCGTTGGGCGGCCGTCAGTAGAAGTTCCGGTGTTGTCGTGCCGCCTTTACCTTTCGTGAGCTGCGACAACAACGTGTGCGGATGGGTTCCCTGGATCTCAAGATCGCCAGCATCGCGTTAGAGCATGGCGCAACCTTGCTGTCGGCAAACGCCCGAGATTTCGACCACGTCCCGGGTCTGCGGGTCGAGGACTGGCTCCATTCGGCCGGATAACGCGATAGTGGCGTCCGCTCGGGTCAGAGTGGTGCCTGTCTGGGTGCCTGGGTAGTCTTCGCCAAGCGGCGCCGTCACCGGCCCGCCTGCCGTCATCCGCCGGGCGAGGCTGCCACAGGCTCCGGTCCTGCCCGAAATGGGCTCACCACGGCATCCGCAATCACCTCCAGCGCCGCCAAGCGGCTTCAGCGGAACCAACTGCGGCAGGCAAGGCGTCGTCCGGCCGATCACCCAAGAGCGTGCAGTCGCCAGCTGTAGGTCTCTCTCGGTCCGCCGCAGCCAGTCCAGCCGCTTCTCGCGGTCGGCGTCAAAAGCGGGCGATCGGCTCTCGCTCGTCGCCTCGCGACGTCAAGTGATACAACGCCCCGGCAAAGTCGACGCCTAAAGGTCTCGCCATGTCCCCCTGTCCTCTGACCTCTGTCCTCTGACCTCTGGCTTTCTGTGACCTGTCCTTTCCTGTTCCATGACTATTCCCTCTTCTTCGCCGCACCTGGGTTCGCGACAATCCACGGGGACGAAGTCCGCGCAAAGAGCACGGTGCATGATGCACAAAGCCAATCCTCCGGCACCCCGCTTTGTCCCCTGCCCCCTAGTCGCCCGCTGCCCATCCGTGGTAGAATCAGGGTGAGAGAAGGTCGACCAGGAACCACACGAACCACCTGACAAACCGAGCCACCATGGCGATCACGAAAGAAGAGCTGCGAGATTTCCATCGGTTCGCCGACGAGAAGATCACCAAGGGCGTCGCCGCTTCCCTCGTTGAACTGGCGGATCAGTGGGAAGCCCAGCGCCGCGAAATGGAAGAAACCGTTGCCGACATCCGTCAGAGTCACGCCGACATCGACGCCGGTCGAGTGGCCTCAGTCGCGGATGCCTTTGCTCACGTTCGCAGTCGCTTGGGAAAACCGTGAAGTACCAAGTGGTTGTCACATCGCACGCCCGCCGGCAACAAAACGATCTCTACGATCTACCGTTTGCAGTACGGCAACTTCCTTACGGCGCGGGAAAGAAGCCGACGCATCGAGCCGGCTTTGAGATTCGCACCGATACGGTCTATGTCGTCGCGATCCGACATTTGGCACAAGCCGCACTCCCCCGCGACGAATTGTGATCGTAATCCGCAAGTCAGGAGCCAGCGAACAGGAGCCAGATAGACAGAGACCGGCGATGCCAGATCGGCCCCCATCGCCCATCTCCGATGCTTATCCCTCTCACCTGACATCTTGCTCCCGTTGGTTAACGGCCTTATTATTCTGTCGTTCGAGTGCTTCCTTTCCAAAAGCCTCCTCCGCAGAATTCGTGGGTTCCTTCGCGCGATTCGCAATCGTTGGAAACGGTGCTCTCGACAGTGGATATGTCCGTTTCGCCGCGGAAAAACGACAACAGAGAAGAGGAACCCGTACTTAAACACAGAGTACGGGTTCCTCTTCTCTGTTGCCGTCTTTTCGATACAGGAAAA
>JAAYEH010000511.1 GCA_012728855.1 Rhodopirellula sp.
CGGAGAAGTTCAACGAGAATGACGCCCTCACGGTCCGTGTCCGTGGCGGTGGATCTATCGAAGGCATCGGGCGTGATGACAAAGCTGTACAGCACCTACGGGCCCTATTCTGCGAATCGCTCCCGGAACCCCTCCTCGAAGAACCCCTCCGGCCACGGAGTGAGAAGCTGACCTCTCTTGCCCAACTCCAGCGGGGTGACAACCGTCGCTGAATTGTAACTTTCAACGTAATAGATCGCCACATCATTTGCCGTAATGGGCGGCAGGTCTGAGCATCCTTTTTCTTCGGCGGTCTCTCGAATTCGCCGCATCAAGCGAAGTGGTATCAGTTCGCTGTGCGTCTCCAAAATCACCGTGTGCTTGGTCTCGCCCAGGGCTGCTTCAATGAACAGATCCCCGAGCTCCGCTTGCAGCCTCGGATGCAGATGCAACTCGGGCTGCTCAATCATCAGGAGCTTATTCCCATCGGCGAACGCGGCAACAACAACAGGGACAACCTGCGAAACCCCCGCCCCTAAATCTCGAGGGTGAAGTTGGACGCTTCCGCGGTGCAGTCCGATTGAAAGTCCGGTCTTCGTTGAGGCATGCTCCACTGCCGCGCGCCACAGGCTCGCGGCATTATCGACGACACGCTCGCTCATCAGTTCCAACAGCATTGGGTCATCCAGATCCAATTCTTTGTAGCGTCGCAAGCGGAGCCGGCATCCGACGTCGAGCCGATGCTCGTCGGACAGCCATTCGCTGACACGGCCGACCAGCGTCTCATCGTTCTCATCCGCACCGAACAAGAGATCCCATGCTGCTTGCCCCGATGCCCACAACGACGGATCTGCATGCTTTGAGGGGGCGTAGTTTCGCGAGGGAATTGTTCGGAGCGGACCGACGTAACGCATGTCTGAGAGGCGCTTACGCAGTATGTCTAGCGGGCAAATGAGAATGCGGGACAACTCCGTGGTAACATCTGTTCTCAATCCCCACCAATAAGTGCTGAGCTCGAAGCGGACTTCAGCGCCGTCGCCTTCACTGGCAAACACTACTTCACCGTGCGCCCTAGGGAGCGCGTCGGGTAGTGCATCGGGATGTCGTTCCAGGGGAATTGGCTGAAAGCCAGAGTTCGGCTCCACGCCAGGTTCGACATGCGCCGGCATATATAACGTATCTCTGAAGGAAACTTGTAGAAGGGATGAGTCGGGAGTCTCGTAAAGCTCCTCAATTGGAGGCTGGGTTTTGTCTTGCCGCAAATCACGGTCGCGAAAAGTCGTAAGGCACGGATGCTCAATGTTTAATGAGTTGAGGACGATGCGTTCTCCTCCCCTCTCCGCAAGGATTTCCGCAAACAACGTCTTCTCGAAATACAATCTATAGCACCTGACGTAGGCCACGTTGTGCTGGAAATCCCACGCAACGCCAACTTCGACGGAGGCATTGGCAGTTTGGCAAAAAGTGAATGGAAAGCCGCTTAGCTTATCACCGATTCCCAGGTGCTCGTCGACCTCGCATAACTGGTCATTTTGCGGGCGAGTCGCTAGACTGCGTTGGAGTTCCTCGTCCCCCGTTAACTCGAGCCTGAGCCATACAGTGCGTTGCAGATCGTGATCGTACACAAACGATCCGAATCCACCGAGTTCGACGAAATCCCCTCCAACACCTGTGCGGTCGGCATCGAGGTTATGGTGAAGGAACACTTCGCGAGCGTACTGGAGCGCATGAAGGACAGTGCTCTTGCCTGCGCTGTTGGCGCCGAAGAGAAGCGTCAGCGGCTTGAGTTGAAACTCGACTCGCTCACGCACTCCTTTGAAGTTCTCGATCGCAATTGCGGTGATCATGGGCGACTCAATCTAATTGGTGAACCGGCGGCTTTCATCAGGTCGTCTGACTCGAAGAGCATCATGCCCGGGCGTTAAGCAACCGGTGTGCCAACGTCCGGCGGTTGGTGGTTTTCGTCCCTGATCGAACGGAGCTACTTCCAGTCGCCCTCCACGCCGAGCTGTTTCAGCCGGTGGGAAAGCGTCTGGTAGTTGTTCATGCCGAGCAGCTTCGTGGCTTTGGCCAAGACACCTCCGGCTTCCGCCATGGCTCGGCGCAAGTAGTGGCGGTGTATCTCGTTAAGCTGCTCGTCCAGATTAAAACCGCTGCCCAGGGGAAGGTCAAGCGGGTTGCGGTTTCGCGGATCCTCGGGGGTTTCCGCGAGGGCCGCTTCGAGATCTCCTCGGCGGAGTTCGTCGCGGTCGCACATGACGGCCGCCTGCAAGAGGACGTTTTGAAGCTGCCGGATATTGCCCGGCCAGTGGTGCCGGCTCACAAAAGAAATTGCGTCGTCACCAATGGATTTATGCCGGTAACTGGCGTCCTCCTCGCGAAATTGCCGGTTGATCCTGTCTAAAAAGCTTGCGACGAGGCCCGGGATATCGGCCTTTCGCTCCCGCAGGGCCGGCAGGCGGATCGTGATGACGGCCAGCCGGTAGTAGAGATCCTCGCGGAAGCGGCCTTCGCCGACGGCTTTCAAGAGATCGCGATTGGTCGCGGCGATCACCCGCACGTCGCAGGAACGCTCTTCACTGTCGCCAACGGCGCGGAACTTGAGTTGGCAGGGGCCGGCGCCGGGGTCGGGCTGGAGGGCCCGCAGGAGCTTGGCCTGCATGGAGGCGTCGCACTCGCCGATCTCGTCGAGGAAGAGGGTTCCGCCGTGGGCGTGTTCGAAGGCGCCGGCGCGGTCGCGGTCGGCGCCGGTGAAGGCTCCTTTCTTGTGCCCAAAGAGCTCCGATTCCAAGAGGTCTCGCGAAATGGCCGCGCAGTTTACCGGCACGAAGGGGCCGTTGCGGCGAGGTCCGGCGTCGCGGATCGCGCGCGCGAACATCTCCTTGCCCGTGCCGCTCTCGCCCAGGAGCAAGACGGGCACGCTTCGCATGGCGGCGCGTTTCGCCCGGCCGACGGCGATGCGCAGGGCCTGGCAGTCGCCCGCGATCTGCTCGAACCCAAGAATCTCGCTGGGGCTCTCGGCAGCTAGGTGGCGGAGCCGCAGATCGGGGTTTCGCAAGAGTTCGGGGATGACGTCGATCGTCAGGTCAAAGGGGATTTCGGTGACCCAGGACCGGCCGACGAAGGTCTCGTAAAACGTCGCCGGATAGCGGGTCTTGCCCAAGAGCAGCCAGACGGCCGCCATAGCAGGTGTGCCAGGGCTGAGGTGCAGACAGAGTTCGATCTCCGGCCAGTCGGCCCGCTTGCGGATCTTGGCCAACTCGGCATCGGCAATCCGGAAAATGGAGACGTAGTCGGTCGGCTTCTTGAGATCCACCCGGACGAGCTTTGCCTTGCCGCCGAGCCAGTCCAGATAGCGCTTGTTCCACTCGGCCCGGTAGTTGCTCAGCAGACAGATCTCGTCGAACGGCTGTGTATCGAGGAGCGTCTTGGTTGGGCCGAAGTCTCCGGCTTCCGGGACGGGCCCTTTGATCTCCGCCAGAATCGTATCGCGCTGGGCTGCCGACAGAGAAACGGCCATGGCCCGCAAGTCGCTGTGGCCGATCCATTGGAGGAGGAGACGTTTGTTTGGCATGGAAGCGAGCGGGGAGCAGGGTGCCGCGTGCGGGGAGCCGAGCAAAGTTGATCCACGAGCAGTTCGCCAGCGCCACTCCGCCACCGTCCCGAGCGATTATCGGTGGCATTTACCCCTCTAGTTTAGCGAAGTGAGTTGCCACTGCAAAGGCTATTTCGATGAGCAAGAACGATCGCGAGCCGGAAGTGCTTCCGTTTGCCGCAATCTGATCCGGCCCTGCGGGCGCGGCAATGGTGAAGAAGGGCACTGCCGTCGAACTGCAAATCGATCAGCCCGCGGGATTCTGCTGTCCCTGAAACTGGCTGGGGTTTTCGATGGGGCAGCCTTTGACCTCTTCGACGATGAGTTGCGCAATGGCCATTCCCGGGCGGAGCATGAACGACGCAGGCCCGAGATTGAGACTGGAAAGGATCATTCGTCGACTCAGACTGCCTCGTGGCGCGGACGGAATTCAACCTCACAGTCGCGTACGGTCACCGTCCGACCGTTCTCGAACGTCTGGCCCGGCAAACGCACCAGGACCAGACCGCCTTCCCGAGCAAGCACGTCGACATGAATCCATCCGTCCACCGGATGGCTGCTGGCGGCCGGCGCATCATACTCAACGTAATCGTCTGCGACGAAGAGGGAGAACTCGGTGCCCTCGGCGGTCTTGCCGCG
Organism: Rhodopirellula sp.; assembly: GCA_012728855.1. GTDB lineage: Bacteria > Planctomycetota > Planctomycetia > Pirellulales > Thermoguttaceae > JABWBD01. The sequence continues at coordinate 4,214 of JAAYEH010000511.1, forward strand.
AACGGCAACCTCTCCGCTAAACATCCCGGGACCAACTTGGCACCGAAGGAAGGCGCTCATGGCGTTCTCCGTGAGTCTGGGCAGCGTTGATTGGAACTCTACTGTCATCCTATCGGGTTCAACGCCCCTGTCAACGACTCGGCCCCATATCCAACCGGGGGAGGGCTGCTAAAGCAAGGCCAGTCGGAAATGGCCGCGCGCTTAACCGGGACGAAAGGATCTTTGCGGCGACGGCCAGCCCCGTGGATCGCCCGGGCGAACGTCTCCTTGCCAGTCTCGCTTCGCCCCTCACGGCATAACCAAGCCATCTCCCTCCGTGCCCTCAGTTGTCTCCCGTTCAAGCCTTCTCTTGTTCCCCAATTACACCCGCAGCCGGTTCCCCAGCCCGTCATCATACCCCGGCGCCAACATCTCCGCCGCCAACCGCACCGCCATCTCCAGCGCATCCGGCCCGTCATCGTGATCGCCCACCGGAAACTCCTCAAGCTCATGCACCAGCAACCGCGTCGACGCACAATCCGACTTCATCCGCATCCGCCGCCCCGAAAGGTACGGCCCCAGCCGACGGATCCGCACCAGCTTGTTCGCGTCATTGCGAATCAGCGACACCGGCACCCCCAGCATCCCCCGCCGCTGGAATTCCTCCTCAAGCGCCGTCCCCAGCAGATCCTGATAGGCATTCGCCTCCACACCGAATGCATGCGGCCGAAACTGGCAGTAATGCTCCACGCCGTCCGCAACAATCTGCGGCGTCGGCCGCCGCGCCATATCCGCCTGCACGTAAATCACGCCCTGCCGATCGACACCCAGCCGAACGAACGCCGAGTAGTCGCCCCGCTGCGAATCGCTCCCCTTGCTCGGATCCAGTGCCAGCACCTTCACCTGCAAATCGTGCGGCCACTCCTCAAACCAGATCCCCTCGCCAAAATAGCTCTCCGGCCATTCGCACAGATCAGGGTTCACCGGCGAGTTCTGCTTCTCCCGCTCGAACGCCGGACGGCCGCTCTCCACCCGCAGACACATCAGCGTGTAAAGATCCTCCACTTCCGGCCACAGCACCGCCGCCCCCTCATCCATCGCCGTCCGGTGCTCCTCATAAAACGCGCGGGCGGCCTCCGCAGCCTCCGGATTGTGCGGATCGGCATAGATCGCCTCCCACGCTTCCCACAGCGTCATCATCGCCGGCCACGGATCGATCGACCGAAACACCCGGCTCGTCCAGCCCGGCGTGTGATCCAACTCCATCGCCAGCGCCTCCCGGTGCAGCGCCGTCGCCAGGTTCACCACGTTCGTCAGCGGAGTGCCCGCCTTCAGCAGCGTCCCGTGGAACCACGTTCTCGCGTGCTGCCGCTGCACCGCCGACTCGATGTGCCCGTCGTTCTGCAAGTCGTCGCAGACGATCAACGTCGGCCGGTGGTGCCGCCGCCGCTGCCCCCGGATCCGCTGCCCCGTCCCAAACGCCTCGACGGTCACCCCGTTCCGCAGCACGATCGTCCCGGCCCGCCACACCGGCCCCCGCCCGGCAGAGCCCCGGTAGCGTGCAGCCAGCCGAGGATTGTCGACGAGTTCTTGCTTGAGGTTTTCCAAATGCGCCTGGGCCTGGTGCGCCGTATCCGAAACGATCCAGATATACGGCTCCCGCCCCTCCACCGCCGCCCGCAACGGATACGCCAGCGTCGCCAACGTCGACTTCGCCGCCCCTCTCGGCCCCAGCACATTCACCTTGCTCCCCCGCCGCTCCTCCATCCCGTCCAATCTCTCCGCCAACCACCGATGCATCGCCGACGGCCCCTTCGTGAAATGCTCCGGCAGATACTCCTGCCCCCACGCCAACAAATCCCGCGGATCCCTCCGCGCGTTTTCCTCTTCAACACCTTGCTCGTGCTTCCGCAAGAACGCCCTCCGGCAGCGCAGCACCAGCCGGTGTACCTCGCGCTCGCTAAGTATCGGAAGCGCCGCCTCCAGATACTCGCGCGAAGGCCCCCCGCACGGCGCCTCCAGCGACCTCACCAGCCGCCGCGTGTCCGTGGTTAGTTCTTCCAGTTCCTCAATATCAATCGTCATCAATGGTTGAAGCTGTGAAAGAGTAGCAGGCACGCTCCGCCGTGCCGTCCGCTGCCATTCAACAAATCCACTTCGCACCGCTATTTGCCCCAATCACGAAGTATTCTCCGTACCTTGCCCCAGCGGACGGCACGGCGGAGCGTGCCTGCTACTCCAGAGCTTATCCCAAAACCGTCGGGGACTGGCTCATTCTGCGGAGTCTTCGCAGCAAAATGTGCCCGTCCCCTACCCCTCGCCCTTCCCCGCTTCCTGTTCCGACGTCGACCTCTCGTGCTTCTGCCCCGGCTCAAACTCCACCAGCACGGTATTGAGCTTCTGAATGGCCCACTCCCGCTGCTCCGAAGGAATTCGCTCGCCGAGAGCCGCAAGCACTCGGGCCAGGATCTCGAACACTTCCGCTACGGTGTACCGACCGTCGGACTTCCGGGCAAAATCGCTCGGGCTGCGTCGCTCCAACAGCCATGCCGCGGCCCGCCAGTAGCGGTCGGTGCTGGCGGCACTGCGGATCGCCTGCAGCGCATGAATCTCGACCATCGATTCGGCACGCGACAGTTCCGCCGCAAACTCCGGATCGCGCGCGGCCGCCCGCGTGATCGTGCTCGGCGCGCAGCCGATGTACCGCGCCGCCACGCGGCGACTGTTGCCGTTGCGGATGATGGCAAGCACCTCCCGCCGCGCGACTTCGTCAAACGACGTGCGGCCGCTCCGTTTTCCCGAATCGGTCGGCGGCGTGGCAGCGGCGGGGTTGGTCTGGTCGCACATGGCTTCGAACTCCTTCGATTGGTGAACAAAACGGGGACTGGCTCCGAGATACACACTGAAAACACACGAAATACGCTTCGTGGCGAGGTGCCTGTCCCCGTTTTGTTCCTTTAGTTGGTGAAACGACAAAAAAAGAAGCCCGCCGCCTCCGCTCTTGATCGGCGGAGGCGGCGGGCCCTTCCGGATACCTGCCTTCAATGCAGGCTCTTCCAGTACCCACGAAACGATTCGTGATGTCTGCCGTCCATCCTACCTTTGCGGCGCGAACCTGCAAGCGATTTTTTTCGGGCCAGGCTCTTCCCGTCTCGACCTACTCCCAAGACGAGTCCTCCCGCAGGCGTGTCGCGCGTGCGTAAGAGCTTGCCCCAAAACCGCCCGGGACCGGCTCATTCTTCTTTTCTCCTCGTTTCACGCGAGGAAATCGTCCACGCACGCGTCGTGAAAGTCCCGCACGCTTGGCTCAAAGAATACTCCTTGACTCCTCGCGCCGCAGATGGCATCCTGTAATATACGTATGTATACATCACGATCAATCGGGAACTCGGCCACCCCAGCCATGTCCAACCATGCCCAACCGCTTGCTTCAACTCGCCCCTCCACCTCGGCCACCGCACACGTTGATCCACCCACCCCAAGGCCGAGCGCTCGCCCGAACATGCAACACACCCATCAGCGGACCCGTTGCGATTGCTTGCCACCTTCACGCCTTAAACCATTCCCCCGCAAAGCGTTGCAACACAACGTCTCTCCCGGCAACAGCAACGCGGTGCGTTGCATAAAGGACCGTTTTTGCCCGCCGCGAGGACGCCTTTGTCTCGGTTGTCGGCTTGACGTTGACGCGAAGATAGGGCCTCTAACGCAGCCGAGCTGCAATGAAGTACGCCGCAGTGGCCGCTCCGTTTTTCGGACAGGCGCGTGCCGGACGCGACGCTCGTCCAACAATCAATACTCGCCGAAGTTCCACCTTCCCCCTACTGGTTCCCATTTCTCAACTGTCGACTTAGAGCCTATCCCAAAACCGCTGGGGACTGGCTC
>JAAYEH010000512.1 GCA_012728855.1 Rhodopirellula sp.
ATCGAAACGCGGCTGTACGCGATGCTCGGCGTCCACTACAGCAACAGCCCGAGCGAAGGGCGCAGCATCATCCGGGCGCTGCTGAACACGCCCGGCGACCTGCGTGTCAGTGGCGACGTAATTGAGGTCCATCTGGAGCAACTCAGTGCCCCGCGTTATACGCTGGCGTTGCACGCGATCTGCCAGCAACTCAACGCTCGCCGTCCGCGTCTCCCCGAAACGGGCTACGAACTCCGCTTCCAAATCAAACCCCGCCCCATCGGGGAATGACCACGACAAAATCCCGCAAGGGTATGTCAGGCTCTCTGGGCGCGCATGTACGCCCGGCAACGTGCGGACCTGAGTCCGAAACTCAACGCCGCTCATCACCCCCGCGTGACCACCCCTGTCAAGGTCGTTTAACCGCTGTGCGCAACGGGCCGCGCTGTTCACGTTCGCTCGGGCAGAGCGGCCAACACATCCCCCTCAAGCGTGACTTCGGCGACGGTGCAACCGGCTTTCTGAACGTCGGCGATCGCAGAGCGAATCGCGTCTTCCAGCGATTCGGCCTCCCGGTCGAAGCCGATCTGGACCACTCCGCAGGAACAGAACAACGATCCGTCGTCACAGCCCGACCCGTAAATGGCCTCGGCTAGTTCGTCCGTTAACTCCGTGCCCCTTGCCAAGGTGGCGATAAACCTAGAAGTCCTCATTCAATCCCGCTTTCTTATGCATGGGAACCGTTGTTGATTTGGCGGCGTATCCAGCGGGCGTGGTTCACTGGATTGCGGGGTGTCGAGGCGACCGAAAACTGGCACCCTTCACGCTTCTGCTGCGGGCAGTACAGGGACGCGATTATTCTGGCGAACGGGAGGCAAAACAGGCCCGATCGGAGTTGGGGCACTGACCGGCCGCGTCAGCCCTCTGCTCACTTCCGCTCGATGAGCTTCATCATCTCTTCGGTAATGGGCATGACTTCAAAGTCCTTGAAGAACATTTCGCAGTCGGCCCCGCCGTGCATTTGCAGTCCGAGTTTTCCCGTCTTCTCGCAGGCTTCGTCAATGAAGTCCGACGTGCAAAAACCGTTGAGCGTCTGGACCAGGCGGTCGCCGTAGGCGGCGGTGCAGGTTGTGTTCCACTGGTCGTCCTTGTTGCGGACCTTTTCGGCGAACTCCTCGTTCTTGACGACCCAGCCGCGACCGCGAACCATCTTGCCGTCGATGATGCCGGCGGTGTGCCAGAGGGCGGAGTCCAAGCCGCTGTTGGCGATTTCGTTTTGGAATCCGCGAAGAACCCAGGGGGCGGCCGTTTCTTCAGCCCGAAAATAGAGTGCGCTGTTGCCGCCATGCATGCGATACGTGACGCGAGCGATGAAGTTGTCGTAGTCCCGGGTGGAAATGACGAGCCCGTCCTTCTTCTGGTCTTTGGAGTGGGCGCCGCAGAGAACGCCGTCTTCCGTGAAGGACCATTCTTCGGGGAGAACGAACTTGGCGTTGACGAGCTTGTATTTGCCGTCGTCGCCTTTGACAAAGAACGGTTCCCAGTTGCTCTCGCCCAGATCCTTGACGCGGATATTCCTCCAAGCGACGGAGCCGGACTTTCCGGCGTGAATCTGCAGGCCGAAAAAGCCCTTCATCGAGAAGCTGTCGAAGATGTCGACGACCGGATTGCCGTTCAGCCAGGTCTTGATCGACGGTCCGACGCACTGGATTTCCACGTCGTTCCACTCGCCTTCCTTGGAGCTTGCCTCGGCGGCGTCGAGGCGATCCTGTGGCGTATAGGCGTCGAGCCAAATGACGCCAAACTTATGGCCGCGACGGCCTTCGTCGTAGATGCGGCCGGTCGCGTCGCCGCCGGGACGCATTTCGTACTGATAGCCGTAGACTCGTTCGCCGTTGCCTTCCGCACGGGCGGCGGAGCGGAACTGCACGCCCGAGTTTCCGTCTGCAAGGAACTTGTATTGCAGCCTCAGAATGAAGTTGCCGAATTCCTTCTCCGTACACATGAACGTGTTGCCCGGCGTATCGGGAACGCATTTCCCGACGATCGCGCCGTCCTCGACCTGGTACTCCGCCGACCCACCGCGCTTGACCCAGCCGGCCAGATCCTTGCCGTTGAACAAGGAGACGAATCCTTCCTCGGTGTCCGCCGCCGACGCGGTCAGACCGAACGAAGCCAAGAATCCGATCGCCACAACCGCTGCAAAGAACTTTCTCATGGTTGCCTTTCCAATAAGGTTTGCTCGAGAAAAAAGTGATACGGACGGATTGGAATGCCGCTCTCCAACCCCCCGATTTTCGACTGGGCGGGGGACGGTGTCAAGCCTCGGTTGCGAACCTCGCTGCCAGGGCACTTGGTTTGACGATTTGCACCGGTTAGACTCAGGCATGTGGGTGGAATTCAAATCTCCTAGCGCGCCCTGCGGCCGCAGCCAAACGAGCCGAACATGCACGCACGGCGCGTAGAAATTGCGAACCGATGCGAAGACACTTTATCGCGATTGCCGTCCTGCTGCTGGCGAACGACTACGTACAGGCACAGGAGAACCTCCTCCTCACCGGTGACTTCGAGGACGGCGTCGAGGGCATTCCTGTTGGCTGGAAATTTAAGCTGGAGGACGGGGCCGAGGGCACCTGCACACTGGATCCCGACACCGTCAGGTCCGGTCAACACTCAGTCAGGATCCGCAAGACCAGCGGGCGCGGCTTCCAAACGCTGACCACCGCCGAGATGCTCCCGATCACACCTGGACAACGGTACGAGGTGCGGGCGCATGTGCATACTCCGGACGCCACCTTCGGCTCCCAGGCATACTTCTGCCTCCGCCAGTACACGGCGGACAAGGGCCGGGCGCTGTCCCCGCACATCTTCAGCCCCCATGACCAGCGAATCGCCATCCGCTGCCGACCGGAGGAATGGTCGACCCGGTCGACGGTCTTCACCGCACGGCCCGGTGCCGCCTTCCTCGATATCGTCCTGGTCGTCAACGGCAATCCGTGTACCATTTACTTCGATGATCTCTACTTTGGGTCGCCCATCGCCTCGACCTACACCGCCCCACGCCTGACTGCGGAGAAGCTCCACAGTGAGGAAGAGGTCTACGCTCGCCTGGCGCAGCGCGAGGACGCCACAGCAACGGTGCGGACGATCGACGGGCAGCCCACGCTGCTCATCAACGGCGAGCCCACGCCGCCCATGCTGCACCTGATGACCTTTTGGCGGCCCACCACAAGCTACAACGGCGACTTCGGCCGGGCCGATATGCACATCCACGTTTGTCCCATCGTCTTTTCTCCCTACCTGGCCGATGGCACCCACCTGTGGAAAGCCAAGGGAGAGTACGACTTCGCCAAGGCCGATGAAGTGCTGATGTACGCGCTGAGGGCCGATCCCGACGGCTATCTCGTGCCCGACATCGTGATGTTGGGGCTCTATCCCGGCTGGGGCGATCAGCACCAGGGCGAGGTCTGCCAGGACATCGAGGGAAACCGGGCCATCGGCAAATCGGTGCATAATACCCGCTATGGCGCGGCGCTGGCGGATGCCAAGGAGTTCTGGTGTCCCTCTCTGTATTCGCAGGCGTTTCGCGACGACGGCTCTCAGCTCGTCCGGGACTACATCGCCCATCTGAAACAGACACCGCTGTGGAAGGCGGTCGTCGGTTTCACCATCACGGGCGGAGATGACGGGCAGTTCTCATCGTACCGGCGCAGTGGTCCCGATCACGAGCCCGACTACAGTCCGGCGGCCCGTCGCGACTTCGGCCGACTGCTGCGCGAGCGTTACGGTGATGACGCTGCGCTGCGTGCTGCGTGGCACGATCCCGAGGTAACGTTCGACACGGTCTCGCTCCCGTCGCCTGAGGAGCGGCGCGCGGCCGGACAGACTTTCCGCGATCCCGCCACCGATACCCGCATCGCCGACTACGCCCGTTTCCTTTCCGAGGGCACCTGCGATACCGTTCGGGCTTTCGCGGGAGCGGCCAAAGATGCGGCAGGCAAGCCCGTCTTCACAACCACCTACTGGGGCGCGCACGTGATGGGCACATCGCTAAACCACTTCGGCTCCCGCCGCCTGATGAGCACGCCTGAGATCGACATCATCCACGCGCCCGCCGGGTACGGTCCGTGGCGGCGCCTCGGCCAGTCGGGTTGCAACCATACCACGCCCGGCTCGCTGCGTCTGCATAACAAGATCTGCCTGCAGGAGTTGGACCTGCGCACCTTCACTCACGGCTACCGCGATGAGGCCTGGCGCATGTTCATCGCCTGGGCGGAGAACCTCGATGAATTCGTGGCCATCAATCGCCGCGAGATGGGGCTGATGATGGCCTGCGGGATGGGCTGCTGGTACTACGACATGTCGGGCGGCTGGTTCCACGATGAGGGCATCATGCAGGACATCGCCGGCATCCATGCCGGCTACCGCGCCGGACTGGCCAACGTCACGGACTGGCATCCCGACATGGCGGTGTTCGCCGACGAGGAGAGTTCGCACTGGCTGGCCGAAGGCATGAGGCAGGTGATCTTCAGTTCGCTCAACACGCAGCGCGCGGCGCTGAACACCTCCGGCGTCCCCTACGACAGGTATATCACCGATGACCTGACCCATCCCGACATGGGCGACTACAAGATCTACGTTTTCCTCAATGCGTACCGCCTGACCGATGCACATGTCGCGGCCATCGACGGCCTCAAGCGCGACGGAAAGACTCTCGTGTTCATGTACGCGCCGGGATATGTCGCTGACGACGGTTTGTCTATTGAGCGGACGAGCCGACTGGTCGGAATGAGGCTTGCCTGCTCGCAGGTGGCGACCGCGATGGCCGGCGAGGCGATGCCGGTGGAGCATCCGCTCGGCGACGGGTTACTGCCCGTCCAAGGGTCGTCACACGCCGCCAAGTTCTGGGTCGACGACACGGAAGCGGTTGTGTTGGGCAGATACATCGACGGCGGCGAAGCGAGCCTCGCCGCGCGCGATTTCGGCGCCTGGCGGAGCGTGTATGTCGCCATCCCCGGCAGTTTAGGTCCGGATCTGCTCCACAACATCGCCCGCTGGTCGGATGCGTATGTGGCCTCCGTGCCCGGCGACTCGATCTACACCAATGGGCATCTGCTCTGCGTGCATGGTGTCATGGGCGGACGGAAGCAGATCGCCTTGCCCCATCGCGCCACCGTGATGAATGAGTTGACCGGCGAGGTGATGGCGCGGGAGGCGACCTCGATCACCGTCGATGTCCCGCTGCAGCGCACGCTGTGGCTTCGCCTGGACTGGAATTGAGGGACCGCCGCCATGGCCTCTCGCAAAGAGCTTGTCGATAAGGCAATCCGCTTCGGCCGGCCCGATCGCGTTCCAATTGTCTTCTGGAATTGCGATCAGGCGGACGGCGACTTAATGCTGTACCATCTCTCCTTGGGCGACGAGCCGAGAGAGGACTCTTCCCTCAACGCCTGGGATTGGTCGGTGAACGAGTGGGGCTACAAGCTGGAATCGATGAACGACGGCACGATGGGCCACCCGGTGCGGCCGTACTACCCCGACCTGCCCCGGCCCGGCGAAATCCGCATCCCGCCGATTCGCGAAGACGAGCGGATGGCGGCGGTGCCCGGCTTCTTGGAGACCTGTGGCGATCGCTACCGGTTGGCCAGCCTGGACCTGAGCGGCTTCACGGTCTACACGCTCCTGCGTGGCTTCGAAAACAGCATGGAAGACGTGCTGCTGGCCGCCGAGGGGTTTTCGGCGCTGTTGGATGCGATTCTCCAGTTCGAATGCGAACTGATGCGGCTGGCGGCCCGGCATGGATTCCACGGCATCCACCTGGCCGACGATTGGGGTACCCAGAGCGGGTTGATGGTGTCGCCGGCTTTGTGGCGGCGCGTGTTCAAGCCGCGCTACCGGCGCCAGTTTGCCCTGGCCCACGATCTGGGACTTGACGTCTGGTATCACTGCTGCGGCAACCTGACGGAAATTGCCGCCGACTTCCACGAGATCGGTGTCGACGTGCTCAATATTTCGCAGCCCAATGTCGTCGACGTGGCAGAGGTGGGAAGGCGACTCCGCGGAAAGCAGTGCTTCATGGTTCCCATCAGCTATCAAACGGTTTCCCTGCAAGGAACCCGCGAAGAGATCTTTGCCGAGGCCCGCCGACTTCACCGATGCCTGGCGACCGATGCCGGCGGACTGATTGGTTACGTCGAGGAATACGGTTGCATGGGGATGTCACAAGAGAATTACCGTTCCTGCGGCGAGGCATTTCGCCAATTGAAAGCGACGGGATGCGAAGGATAACCGGTCTACAATACTCAAATCAGCCTGGAGGAGATTCCACGATGAAACGGACACTAATCTCATTGCTGCTGGCCAGCGCTGCTTTCTTCGCCGGCCGCGCCGTCGCGGACTCGTCGCAATCCGCCGGCGGAGTTGTTGAAGTGAAGGGCCGGGGCGCCGAAGGCAGACAGCTCTACGACGGCGGCGGCAAGCTGAGTTTTCTCGGCATAGCACTCGATGCTCAAGTGGTCCACTATCAACCCGGCGGTAAGATCGCCCTGCCGCTCTCGATCTGCTATCGCGTGCTGGAAACCGCTCCCATTCGGCTTACGTCGAGGATGGGCACCGAGCATTGGCGACTGTATAGCGCCGCCACCGAGTCGATGACCGCCATGTACACGGACGAGAGAATCGACCTCGCTACGCCGGGGGAGCACACGGCCCAAGCAACACGCGCATGGTTCAACGACAAATACGGCGACCTGCCGCAACCCGGCCTGGCGAGCATCCGCGGCCACTACTACTTTCTCATCGAGAAGCCCGAAGGGGGTTGGCTCGACATCACCGACTCGCCCGCCTTCTTCGACCGCCGCGAAGTGGTGCGTGCGTTGACCTTCACGCTGGCCGATCTCACGCGTTTTTCCGTGTCAGTGGCGGAGCTTCAATCGACATGGGAATCCGGCGGGCCGTTGCGGTTGAGGCTCGTCGTCCGAGATGCCGGCGACCGGGAATTGCCCGTCGTCAATGCCCCTTTGACCGTTTCCGCAGGCGACTGGCGGGCGAACCTTGCCACACAGTGGGCACCGTTGGATACGCCCACCGGTTGGATGGAATGCTCCCTGCCGCCGCAAGTTCCCGCGGAAGTCACCGTCGAGGGAACCGTTAAGCTGGAAACACCCGGCGGCGCGCGGCAGCTTGAAGTGCTAGCAAGATTCCAGCGCGGCGAAGGCCGCGTCGCCCCGGAGCAGCTTCGCATCGCGCAACAGGGATATGAGCTGCCCCGAACCGACCAGGGAGTGGTTCGCGAGACCCGCGCGATGTGGGCCGGTCCTTCGGACATCGCATCGGCGGAGAAAATCCGAACCGCGGTTGCCCGTTGCCGACAGGCCGGGCTCAATGCGATCGTGCCCGACATCTTCGTCCGCAACACGTTTCTGGCCCGCAGCGATGCGATGCCGTCGAGCGGTTCGGAAGAGGAATCGCTCGATCCGCTCGGCCATTTATTAGACACGGCGCATCGAGCCGGGCTGGAGGTGCATCCTTGGTTTTGCGTCACATACCGCGACCGGAGATTTCGCGACTGGTTCCGCGCCGAATTCGGCGACGATATCGCCATGATCGACGCAGACGGCAAGGAGATCCCGCTGGGCGCGGATGTGCATCGCCAGGCGTATCGCGACTTCCTCATCAAGCTGATGGTCGGCGTCGCGCGCGACTACCCGGTTGACGGCATCCACCTGGATTACATCCGCACGATGGACCGGTGCTACTGCAAGCGGTGCCGGGAGGAGTTTCAGTCGCAGTTCCACAAGCCATTAGTGGGAGCGACCGACGAAGACTGGATCGCATGGCAGCGCGAGGCGATCGGCGACATCGTCCGCCGCACCGCGGAAGGCGTCCGCCAAGCGCGGCCGGCGGCGAAAATGTCGGCCGCCGTCTTCTCCAGCCTCCGTGGCGGCGCCCTACAGGGGCAGGATCCCGCCGGATGGGCCCGGCAGGGCTGGATCGATATCGTCATGCCGATGGATTACCAGATGCAGAGTCTCGCCGTCCGGGTGAACGAGCGAGAGTTTCTCGAGGCGTTGGACGATGACGACCAACTCGTGACGGGGCTCTCGCTCTATATGCGGTCAGGCACCGATGTGAATTCGCGGCCCCCCGACCTGATCCGCGAACAGATCGAACTCGTCCGCCGCATGGGTATCCACGGGTATTGCCTGTTCGCACTGAGCCATCTCAGCGACGAGCAGCTTGCGATGCTGCGGGAGCAGATCAACGCCGAACCGGCCGTGCCGTATTACCGCTGAAGATTCCTACGGTTTGGCTTTTTCGAGGGCTTCCCGGATCGACTTGGCCACCTGCTCGGCCAGCACGGCCGAGCCGGCGGGCGAGAAGTGGACGTTGGCGGGGAGTTGGATCTCCTTCAGCCGCGGCAGGGAGAAGCCGTAGAGGTCGTCGGTAGCGATACCGGCATCGTCGATGACTTTCTTGGCGACGGCGTTGTACGCCGGGGCGTCTTCGGGCTCTCGCATGGGCTGGCAGCCTTCGGGGACGGGGGTGGTGCTGCACCAGATCAACTTCGCTCCGGTCTTCTGCAACCGCGCGACGATCTGTTTGAGGTTCTTTTCATACTCGTCGAGGGGAACCTGGTGCTTGCCGTCGGTCTTCCGCAGATCGTGCAGTCCGAAGTTGAAATGGATCACATCCCAGCGGCCGTCGCCAAGCCACTGGTCGAGTTGTTCCAGACCACGGATCGTTGGACCGCAGTTCGTCATCGGCCGGTGGACGTTGGCCTTTCCGGCCAAAGCCTCGCGGACCGGAACCGTGTAGCCCATCGAAATCGAGTCGCCGATCAAGAGCACGCGAGGCAGAGCCGGATCGTCCGTCACCGGGGCCAGGGAGGGATGCGGCTGTCGTTTGGGCCTCGCGGCTTTCTGATCCTGCCCGAGGGCCGGGCCAAGCAGGCTGAGAATCACAACGAGGTTCAGTCCCCAGCGACATACATCAGCAATCGATTTCACGGCGAGTCTCCTTGAGTCGAGGTGCGAGGGCGAAATGCCAAATGCGTAATCCTTTTGGTTTGTGCAGTCGATCAAATGACTACTGGAGATAGCCCGGCCAATCGACCGTTTCGGTCCACACGATGTTCTCGTCGCGATAGAAGACGACCTCGAATCGGCCGGGTGGAGCAAATGCTTCTCGCGGCAGTTCCAGGAACAACATCTTATTATTGACCGACCATGCCTCCAGCAGTGCGAAAACCGCGCGGGTGCCCTGCCGCGGGCCCGGACTTCTCGATCGGCAGAGAACCATAACCGACGGCTTGCCGAGGATATTGCGGCGTCCGAGTACCGTGAAGTCCACCTCGTCCTTCGTGAACTCGGTGCTGGCCGGAAGGCTCTCGGACAGTTCCTCGCATCGATACATGGCTACCCGGTTCGTTCCCTTCATGTACTCGGAGACGAAAAACAGAGGCCGAGCATTCTTTTCTTCCGCGGCCTCCTCGATGAGCCGAACCTCGACCGACGGCCGCTGGTGCCGTGCCCAAGGATAGCTGACCACCAGGATCGGCTCTCCGGCCGCATCCCGTTTTATTTCCAGATAGTTGCTCTTTGCCGAAAGCGGGGAATCGGCGAAGACGAGGGATGGGGCGGCAAGGCAAAGGCAGAACAGCATATGGACTGTCGGTGCGAAATGCGTCACGATCATGCTCCCTTACGCATCGGCGAAAGTATAAGTGTCGCAATGCCGCGCGGGCGTGGCTGCCAAGGGGGTCGGGTGGCTGCCAAGGGGGTCGGGAGTCTTTTTCCCCATCGGCCGTCAACCACGTAGGAAGTGCCGAGCGGCGGTGAGGCCGGTACGGAAAAAGACTCCCGACCCCTTCTTCGTTCCGCGACCAAGGCGGAACCATCGTCTATCTTGATCCGAAGCCGAGGCACGTTCAAGCGCTATTGCCACAGATCCCCCGAATGAGCGAGGCCGGTCTCGACGTGGATCGGTATGTCGCTATCCGTGGGCGTCCAAAATGCTTCGCACACGGATAGCGACACACGGATGAAAAGAAGAAACTGTTCTATCCGCATCGGGCGGCTGCGATGGCCGCTTTCGCTTCGGCTACGACGTTGGCCGGGGTGAAGCCGAAATGCTCCAGAACCACCTTGACGGGACTGGAGGTGCCGAACCCGCTCATGCCGACGAAGCGGCCATGAAAACCGAGGTACTTGCCCCAGCCCATCTCGACGCCGGCTTCGACCGCCACCCGCGCGGTGACCGCAGGCGGCAACACGGCGTCTTGGTATTCCACCGGCTGGGCGTCGAAGAGTTCCCAACTCGGCATGCTGACTACGCGGGTTTTAATCCCTTCGGCCGTGAGCGTCTCGTAGGCCTGGACGCAGATCGACACCTCGCTGCCGGTGCCGATGAGGATGACGTCGGGCCGGCCCCCCTTGGCGTCGGCCAGCACGTAGGCACCCTGGTGCAGTCCGGCCGCAGACGCATAACGCGAGCGGTCGAGCGTCGGCAGATTCTGCCGCGTCAGCACGAGGGCGGCGGGGTTTTTCGTGAGCGGCATGATTGTCTTGTAGGTCTCGGCCACTTCGTTGGCATCGGCGGGACGGATGACGATCACCCCGGGGATGGCGCGGAGCGCGGCCAGTTGCTCGACCGGCTGATGGGTGGGGCCGTCTTCGCCGACGCCGATCGAGTCGTGTGTGAAGACATAGATCACCGGCAACTCCATGATCGCGCTGAGCCGCACGGAGGGGCGCAGGTAATCGCTGAAGACGAAGAAGGTCGCCCCGTAGGGTCGCAGCCCGCATAACGCCATGCCGTTGGCCACCGCAGCCATGGCGTGTTCGCGGATGCCGAAATGGAAGTTGCGGCCGGCGTAGTTCGCCGCGCTGAAATCGCCCGCGGCCTCCTCGAAGCTCAGAAGCGTGTTGGTCGACGGTGCCAGGTCGGCGGAGCCGCCCAAGAGCCAGGGGACTTTCTTGGCGACCTGGTTGAGCACCTTGCCCGAAGAAGCGCGGCTCGCCGTGCCTTTGGCGTCGGCATCGAAGCACGGGATGTCGCGGTCCCAGCCCTCGGGAAGCTCTCTTTCGTTCATGAAGTCGAGTTGTCGCGCCAATTCCGGGTACTGCTTCCGGTAGTCGGCGTACTGATTCTGCCATGCTTCTCGCAGCCGGCGGCCGCGCTGGCCGATTCCTTGCCGGAAATGATTGCGCACCTCTTCGGGAACCAGAAAATGCTCACTTTCGGGCCAGCCGTAGGTTTTCTTCGCCGCGCGAACCTCATCTTCGCCCAGCGGTGCGCCGTGGGCGCCGTGGGAATTCTGCTTGTTGGGAGCGCCCCAGCCGATGATGCTATGCACGACAATCAGCGTGGGCCGATCCTCGACCCGTTGGAATGCTTCGATGGCCGCTCGCAGCGATGCCAGGTCGTTGACGTCGTCGACTTCCACCACGTTCCAGCCATAACCGGCAAAGCGGAGCCGCACGTCCTCGCTGAACGCCAGCTCCGTCGAACCCTCGATGGTGATCTTGTTGTCGTCGTAAATCCAACAGAGGTTCGAGAGCTTGAGGTGACCGGCCAGAGAGGCGGCTTCGCTGCCGACACCCTCCATCAGGTCGCCGTCGCTGCAGACGGCATAGGTATTGAAGCCGAAAAGGTCGAAGCCCGGGCGATTGTAATGGGCGGCCAGCCAGCGCGCGGCGATCGCCATGCCCACGCTGTTGCTGATTCCCTGGCCGAGCGGCCCGGTCGTCGTTTCCACGCCGGTCGTGTAGCTGTACTCGGGGTGGCCGGGGCAGCGGCTGTGGAGTTGACGGAAGGTGCGGATGTCCTCCATGCGGACGGCCAACTCGCCGGTGACGCGCTGCTGCTCGTCAAGCTGCTTGACTCCGCTGAGATGGAGGACCGAGTACAGCAGCATCGACGCATGACCGCAGGAAAGAACAAAGCGGTCGCGGCCGGGCCATACCGGAAAATCCGGGTCGTAACGGAGCACCTCGTTGAAGAGCACGTAGGCGACCGGCGCGAGGGCCATGGGAGTGCCCGGGTGACCGCTCTTGGCCGCTTCGACCGCGTCGATCGAAAGCGTGCGGATGGTGTTGATTGCCAGTTGCTCGATAGCGGTAGCCGATGCAGCCATACTGGTGGGGTTCCTGCGCAAGTCCGTGGCACTTTACTGTAGCCAAGCCCGATAAACCAACCAGTTTAGGGGCTGGCGAAAGTTTCGTCAACGAGATCGACGCGGCACGCGGCGGCAATTCGTCGACCGGCGGAAGTGAACTGACCGGTCAGAAGCCCGGCTGCTCGCCTACCGTTTGCCGTTACGCCATCGTTTGACCGAATGACAGTCGGGCTTCCCGGCACCGATTTCCTGCCGGTTGGCCTACTCGGGTCTTTTGATCGCCGTGCTGAATTGATCGCCCGCCCAGAGTTTCAGGGCGCCGTAATCCGGCTGGTTCGCAGAGTGTTTCTCCTTGGACCAGGGAACCGCATAGGCGAGGAGGATACCGGTGTTTGTCTCCGCGACATAGACCAGCGATCGACCGGGTTGCTGGCGGGTGGCGCCGCCGCGGCGAATATCGGCCATGCCGGTAACCATCAGGTATTTGGGTGTCTGGGGAAGTTGGATCTGCGTGGCCATCGTGGCGCCCCGATTGCGTGCGTCGCCGCCGCCGTTGATAAACGCCACCACCGTGGCCAGGTCGGCGTTGATGTTCGCTTCATAGCGGGCCTGGAAGCTCGGCATCGTATTCGATACGACCGCCACGCGCAACATCCCGGTGAGAAAGTCGAGAAAGTAGACCGCCTCGATGTCGTCGTCGACGAATCCTGTGGCGATCGCATAATTGTCGACGCGATCGGTGCATGTCGCATGCAACGGCGCATCGGGCCAGAGACCGCCGGCAATCAGCCCCAACACAAGCCCAATCGCCAGCCCTGCATACCATCGATGCCTTCGAACGTAGTCCATTGCAGAATCTCCTTCCAAGGTTTTCCATCGGCCGCAGCCACGCCCGTGCGACATCAGCGGCAGACAACTCGACCGGTCGCGCGGCCGTGCTGGGTTTTATGGTAACCTGCAACCGCGGGGATTTCCAGCGAAAGCATGTTCGTTGTTGGTGGGTGGCGGATGTCCTGGCGCACAGTTAGAATGGAAGCGTTGCGATCGCGGGGGGCTGTTCCTTTCGCAGAGGGGCATTGTTCGGCTCGTCCACACTTTCGAGGGGAACGCCTCAACGTCAGGTGAAGCCGGAGCGTCGCTTTTTTGTGCGAAAGACCTCGGCAGAGTCGTGTGATCGCGTGGACCGGGCCAGGGGACTGGTGCGATGGCATACCATGCTCGCCAAAGGTCATTCCGATCGAGAGCGGTAGTGTTGTCGGCAATCTTGCTGGCGGGAATCGCCGTCTCCCTGTTGGGATTTCTTGCGCTGCGGCATCGAGAGCACAAGCTGATCGAAGCAAGGTTCGAGTTCGAAGCCGAGCAACGGTTCGGAGCAATTCAGCGCGAATTGGCTGGGAATCTCGAGGTGGTGCGAACGCTGAAGGGCTTTTACAATGGATCGGAAAAGGTTGATCCGCATGAGTTTAAGGCGTTTGTCAAGCCGCTGTTGCAGCGCCATGCCGGGATAGTGGCGATGGCATGGGCGCCCCGTGTTGTCGCGGAGCAGCGCGAGAGCTGGGAAAGGGCGATTCGCCAGCGAGGCGACACGACCTACCGCATCAGCCAGCAAGGCTCCGGCGGGCAACGGGTTGCGGCCGAGCCGCGGGAATTCTATTTCCCCGTAGATTGCGTGGAGCCTTTCAAGGAGAGCCCGCTTAGCCCCGGATTGGATCTCGGAAGCTACCCCCATGCGAGGGATGTGATTGACCGCGCCCTGGTTTCTGGTGAACTGACGGTGACGGCGTGGGGCGATGCGGAGGAGCAGCGATTGTCGTGCGATCTGCTTGTGCTCGCCCCGATCTATCGTGGGCGGGGCCCGCCTGAGGAATCCGACCAGCGGAAGCAGCAGGTCGAGGGAGTCGTGGCGGGCGTGCTGCGCGTTCGGACGATTGTCGACGCGGCGATGTCCTATTACGAGCCCCTGGGCATCGATTTGGCGATCGTGGATACTGCGATTCTCGATGCGGGCGAACTCGTCTTCTGGCGGCCGTCACCCCTGCGGCGCCGGCCTATCCCCACGTCGTTTCGCAGGATGGAACAAGAGGGCGGCGGCATCGAGCACGCAGTGGAACTGGAGGTGCCGGGGCGGCAGTGGTCCATTCTCGCCACCCCGACCGATGCCTACCTCGCCGATCGCCGAAGCTGGCTTCCTCTGGGCGAACTGCTGGCATCGCTGGCGGCAACCGCCGTTCTGGTGGCTTATGTGAACGCCCTGATCGGGCACGCCGCTCGCGAAGAGCGGCGCCGCGCCCAAGGCAAGTTGCGAGACTCCGAAGCGCTCTATTCATCGCTGGTGGAAAACCTGCCCGTCCAGGTGCTCCGAAAGGATCTCGACGGCAGGTTCACTTTCGCCAATCGATCGTTTTGCGAGTTGCTCGGCAGACCCTTGCCGGAAGTCATCGGCAAGACCGACTTCGATTTCTATCCCGCGGACCTCGCCCACAAGTATCGCCGCGACGACGGACGAGTCGTCGAAACAGGGCGGCTCTTCGAGGCATTTGAGAAGTACGAGAAGAGCGGTGTGATCCGCGATGTGCAGGTGATGAAGTCACCGGTGCGCGATGCCGACGGCAACATCGTGGGCACTCAGGTCGTGTTCTGGGACGTTACGGAACAAAAACGCGCCGAACTGCAGCTCGCTCTGGCCAAGGAAGCGGCGGAATCGGCCAGTCGGGCCAAGAGCACGTTCTTGGCCACGATGAGCCACGAGATCCGTTCGCCGCTGAACGGCATCATCGGCATGACGGAACTGGTGCTTGGCACGCAATTGACGCCGGAACAACGGGAATACCTGAAGGTTGTCCAGGATTCCGGCGATGCGCTGTTGATGGTGATCAACGACATCCTCGATTTTTCAAAAATCGAGGCCGGCCGCCTCAGCCTCGATCAATCGCCATTCGATTTGCGCGAAAGTCTGGGCGACGCCGTCAAGTCGTTGGCCATGCGAGCCCACGAGAAGGGGCTGGAATTGGCCTGCCGGATCCGGCCGGATGTGCCGACGGCGGCGATCGGCGACAGCGCCCGCCTGCGGCAAGTGGTGGTGAACCTGGTGGGCAACGCCATCAAATTCACCGACGCCGGAGAGGTCGTTCTCGACCTCGAGCGGCAGACGGAAATGGACGGCAAGATCATCTTGCATTTTGCGGTCTGCGATACCGGCATCGGCATTCCCGCGGACAAGCTTTCGAGCATTTTTGAGGCGTTCGAGCAGGTCGATCTCTCGTCGACTCGACGGTTCGGAGGGACCGGGCTGGGGTTGGCGATCTCCAGCAGGCTTGTCGAGTTGATGGGCGGCCGAATCTGGGCGGAAAGCGAACCGGGCGAGGGGAGCACATTCCATTTCACCGCCTGTTTTGAAGTGTCGAGCGAAGAGATTGTCGAGCCATTACCGGTGCCCCCCGACGCCGTCGAGAACTTGCGGGTTCTGGTGGTCGATGATAGCGCGACCAATCGACGCATCCTGGAAGAAATGCTCCGCCGGCACGGGATCGAGACCGTGACGGCCGCGTCGGCGGTGAGCGCTTTGGATCTGCTCCGGCAGGCTGCGGAGACCAAGAGGCCGTTCCGCCTCGTCCTTACCGATGCCGGCATGCCGGATCTCGACGGTTTCGCGCTGGCCGAGCGGATCAAGGCCAACCCTGGACTTGCCGGCACGGTGATCATGATGCTCAGTTCCTGCGACCGACCCGGCGATACGGCCTGTTGCGAGCGACTGGGAATCACCAGCTACCTGACGAAACCGGTCAAGGACTCCGAACTGTTCGACGCCATCTTGTTGGGGTTGGGGGTTGCCGCGGGCGGCGAAAAAACACCCCCTCGACCATTCGAACCGGCGCCGCCACCGCCGTTGAAGGTGTTGCTGGCCGAAGATAGCCTCGTTGCCCAGAAGCTGGTGCTGGGCCTATTGAAACGCCAGGGACACCAGGCGGTGGTTGTCAACAACGGCCGTGAGGCGGTTACGACGGTCGAGTCCGAACGATTCGACCTGCTGTTGATGGATGTTTCCATGCCGGAGATGGATGGACTGGAGGCGACCGCGGCCATTCGAGCCCGCGAAAAGCATTCCGGTCGCCATCTCCCGATCATTGCGATGACCGCCCATGCCTTGAAAGGGGATAGCGAACGTTGTCTTGCCGCGGGAATGGACGAATATGTGTCGAAGCCGATCCATGCGCATCGGTTGTTCGAGAAGATTCGAACAGTTGTCGAGCGGTTCGACCTGGGCAAGCCGGCGACGCCCCCGGGCGGAACGCTGTCCGCGGTCAATCGTTCGCCGCTGGACTGGGACAAGGCACTGGATGCAATCTCGGGCGACGCCGAACTGTTGCGGGTGGTTGCGGCGACATTTCTCGAGGAGGCGCCGCGAGGATTAGCCGCCGTCCGTCAGGCAATCGAGGATGACGACCGGGTGGAGTTGAAGCGGGCGGCCCATACGCTGAAAGGCTCGCTTCAGCACGTGGGGGCGGAGGAAGGGTTTGAAATTGCTTTTCAGTTGGAGCAGGCGGCGATGACTGCCGGTGAAGACGAAAAACGGGCATTGGCGGCGCAACTCGAGGCGCAGATCACCCGCGTCCTGCCCGCGCTGTCCGACCGGCTTGCTGGAAGCGAGAACGATCGAAAAGCCGAAGTTGGCTGAGCAGGAAATTGCAGGAGAGGAGAACTACCACATGCCGACGGTCCTTGTAGTCGATGACTCGGCGGTCGATCGCCGACTGGTCGGGGGAGTGATTGAGAGAGAAACCGAACTGACCGTTCAATATGCCGCCAACGGCCTCCTGGCGCTGGACGAAATGCAGCAGAAGGCTCCGGATCTGGTTCTCACCGACCTGATCATGCCGGAGATGGACGGCCTGCAGCTCGTTGAGGCTGTGCGGAGCCGGTTTCCGCTCGTTCCGGTAGTTGTGATGACCTCGATGGGGAACGAAGAGGTGGCGATCCAGGCGCTTCGCGCCGGGGCAGCCAGCTATGTCCCCAAGCGGTTGATCAGCCGCGACCTTCCCGACGCGCTGCAGAAAGTCCTGGCGGCAGCGACGCACCAGCGGAGCCAGAGCCGCCTGATGTGCTGCATCACGCGGAGCGAACACGAATTTGAATTGCAGAACGACGCCGGCCTTTTTCCCCCGCTGATCGCCTACCTGCAGGAGGCCGTGGCGCAGGTGGGGCTTTCGGACGAAGTCGATCGCATGCGCGTCGGAGTGGCTTTGGAAGAGGCGCTGGTAAACGCCATGTATCACGGCAACCTGGAGGTCGACTCCAAACTCAAGGAGAGCAGCGATCGCGCCTACCATAATTTGGTTCAGGAGCGGAGGTATCAGCAGCCGTACTGCGATCGGCACGTCCACGTGGAAGCAAAGTTCACCCGCAACCGAGCCATTTTTACGATCCGCGACGAAGGAAAGGGGTTTGACCCGACGGCCCTCCCGGATCCGACCGACCCGGCCAATCTCGAGAAGGCGAGCGGCCGCGGCGTGCTGCTGATGCGGACGTTCATGGACGACATCAGCTACAACGATCGCGGCAACATCGTCACACTCACCAAGAACTGCGGCAACGCCGGCGCGACTTAGCATTGGCGAAAGAATCGCCGCGTTTTGCGATTGTTTGGCTCGGAGCCAGTCCCTGTCTTGCTAGGTGCCTCTTATCGTCTTGCCAGCTCCTAGGGCAAATCCCGACCCGGCGCTCGGCGTATTCTCCCACGGCACATTCGCCCTTATTCCCGATGCAATGAGAGGCGGGAGTCACGGTAAAATGCCACTAAACGTTAGGCGGGTGCAAAACGGATGTTCCCGTTTCGTCCCGCCCCACTGGCAGGAGGACAACCCGGTGCAACTTTTGGAGGAGCAAGTCAGCGAGAACGGTTTTGAGGGAATCATAGGTCGCTCAGACGCCATGCATACCGTGTTCGACCAGATTTTGCGTGTGGCAGACACCAACGCGACGGTGTTGATTATGGGTGAATCGGGTACCGGTAAAGAACTGGTCGCCGAAGCGATTCACAAAAACAGCAGCCGTCGCGACGGTCCGTACACGACGGTGAATATGGCCGCCATTCCAAACACCCTCGTCGAAAGCGAATTGTTCGGGCATACCAAAGGCGCCTTCACGGGTGCGGCGACGGACAGGGCCGGCCGTTTCGAAGCCTCGAATCACGGCACGCTCTTTGTGGACGAAATCGGCGACCTCGAGTTGACTTCCCAGGCCAAATTGCTGCGTGTGCTCGAAGATCACTGCGTGACGCCGGTCGGCTCCAACGAAATTCGAGAAGTGGACGTGAGGGTCATCGCCGCCACCAGTCGTGAGTTGGAGAAGATGGTGAGGGATGGAGAATTCCGCGAGGATCTCTACTACCGTTTGAATGTGGTCGCCATCGATTTGCCGCCGTTGCGCAACCGTCGCGAAGACATTCGGCTTCTCGCCGAGACATTCCTCGAGCAGGTCTGCCGCACCAACGACCGGCAAAAATGCGTGTTCGAAGAAGATCTGATGGACTATTTCGAAACCTACGATTGGCCGGGCAATGTTCGCCAGCTCCGCAACTGCGTCGAAAGCATGGTGGTTTTGGCCCGCTCTACCGCGCTGACCATGGTCGATCTGCCTCCGATGGCCCGCAATGGCAAGCCTGTCCGAGCCCCCCATTTTGATATCCCTAAAGGATTCTCGCTGGAGGACATCGAGAAGGTCGCCATTCGGCAAACTCTCGACCGCTTTGCCGGCAACCGCACTCAGGCCGCCCAGTCGCTCGGCATCTCAGTCCGCACCCTGCAACGGAAACTGAAACGCTGGCAGCACGATGCCCAGACGCGATTTCATCTCGACGACTGTGGCAGCCGCCCCGTGTAGGCGGGACGTTCCGTCGTCCGCCTTTCGCGATTGAGAAGACCTCGCACCCCGGAGACAGAACGTCATGGCCCTCCCTTACCATGAACCGGTATCGGAACTCTCTCCCGCAACCCGCGACGTCCATCGAGCCCTCTCCAGCGTCATCGAAGAGCTGGAGGCGATCGACTGGTACAACCAGCGTGCCGATGTCACCGCCGACGAGTCGTTGAAGGCCGTCTTGATCCACAACCGCGACGAAGAGATCGAACACGCCGCCATGACGCTCGAATGGCTGCGTCGGCGGATGCCACCGCTGGATGAGGCGATGAAAACTTATCTCTATACCATGAAGCCGATCACCGAGATCGAGGAGGAATCGCAGCGGTAAGGCATCGCTGCCATGGTACGTCAGGCTTTCGAGCCCCACCTGCTTGACTTCTTTCAACCGATAAGCTCTTCTTTATCATCGGGGCTGCAACTCTCACGCAGCCTCCGTTGGCCGTTGCGGTGGAACGGTTTTGGTTGCGGCCGCGGGCCGCGTTAGGATGGACGAAAGAACCCTGCTGCAAGATGAACCCCACTTCCGTTGAACCCCGCCCCTGGTCTTGCACTTCGTGGCACGACAAACCAATCGCCCAGCGCGTTACCTACCCGGACTGCGAGGCGCTGGGCCGTGTGCTCGCCAGCCTGGCCAGGCTGCCGCCGCTGGTAACGAGTTGGGAAGTCGAAAACCTCAAATCGCAATTGGCCGACGCCGCCCGCGGCGAACGGTTTCTTCTGCAAGGGGGCGATTGCTCGGAATGTTTCGAAGACTGCCAGTCCAGCGCCATCGCCAACAAGCTCAAGATCCTCTTGAAAATGGGAATCGTGCTGGTCTACGGTTCGCGCAAGCGCGTGATCAGAGTCGGCCGCTTTGCCGGACAGTACGCCAAGCCTCGCTCGGCCGAAACGGAAACCCGCGACGGTGTTTCGCTGCCCAGCTACCGCGGCAATCTGATCAACCGCAAAGGCTTCACGCCTGAGGATCGAATCCCGAACCCCGAACTGCTGCTGCGGGGCTACGAGCGAGCGGCGCTGACGCTGAATTTCATACGCGGCCTCGTCGACGGCGGCTTCGCCGACGTCCATCATCCCGAGTTGTGGGATCTCGACTTTGTCAAGTACGCGGCCCTGGCCGACGAATATCGCAGGATCACCGGCGCCATCGTCGATGCCGTGGGGTTCATGGAGACCCTTGCCGGACGTACACTGGGCGAGTTCAGCCGCGTCGATTTCTTCACCAGCCACGAGGGGTTGCACCTCGACTACGAGCAGGTCCAAACCCGGCAGGTTCCCCGCCGGTTGCACTGGTACAATCTCAGCACCCACTTCCCTTGGATCGGCGAACGAACGCGGGCGCTGGACGGCGCCCACGTCGAGTATTTCCGCGGCATTGCCAACCCGATCGGGGTGAAGATCGGGCCGTCGATCGCTCCGGCAGAGTTGCTTTCACTGATCGAAATCCTCAACCCCGCCGACGAACCCGGCCGGTTGACGTTGATCCATCGCTTCGGCTGCAAGCGGATCGCCGATTGCCTGCCGCCGTTGATCGATGCCGTGGCGAAATCAGGCCGCACCGTGCTCTGGTGCTGCGACCCGATGCACGGCAACACGATCCGGACGAATCGTGGCGTGAAAACACGCAATTTCGACGATATCCTGGCCGAACTCGAGCAGGCGTTCGATCTGCACGATCGCAAAGGCTCGATTCTCGGCGGTGTGCATTTCGAGATGACGGGGGAGAATGTCACGGAGTGTGTCGGCGGGGCGAGGGGACTGACGGAGGCCGATCTCGATCGCGCCTATCTCAGCGACGTCGATCCGCGGCTCAACTACGAACAGGCGCTGGAGTTGGCCCTGCGTATCGCAGGCCGGATGGGGCAGTCGGCAAGCGGAACCTCCCGGACCCGAAGGAAAGACGCCTCGTGACCGAACCTTCGCGTCTGTCTCGTCAGATTGAGTTCCTTGTCGAAATCGACAAGCTCAAGCATGTCGTTCGGCAAACCTGGCTCATGGACGGATCCCGGCGGGAAAACGACGCCGAGCACTCCTGGCATCTGGCGGCACTGGCTTTGCTGCTGGGCGAGTATGCCGCCGAGCCGGGCCTGGATCTGCTGCGGGTGCTCAAGATGGTTGTCGTGCATGATCTCGTGGAGATCGACGCCGGAGACACATTCGCCTACGACACGGTCGGCGCGAAAGACAAGGAATTACGTGAGCAGCGCGCAGCAGAGCGGATCTTCAACATCCTGCCGACGGATCAGGCGACGGAAATCCGTTCGCTGTGGAATGAGTTTGAAGCCCGGCAGACACCCGAGGCACGCTACGCCACCGCCTTGGACCGCTTCCAGCCGATTCTTCACAACTATTACACCCAAGGCAAAGCCTGGCGGCATCACGGCATCACGGCCGACCAGGTGATCCAGCGCAACCGGTCGATCGCCGAAGGTGCGCCGGAACTGTGGCGCCACGTCGTCGGCTTGATTCGCGACGCCGTGGAAAAGGGTTACCTGCCACCCGGCAGGACCGGGACCGTGTAGGCGGGCCACGGAATGAAGCCGCCTGCACTTTCCCATTTTCGCCTTCCTGGGAACTGCCTGCGGTGCTATACTTCCCACCCGGCGGCGGAGCCCGCTTGGTTTTCTCAAAGGATACGAGCACATGGACGTCTCGGGCGTTTTCGATGCGATTTCGGGTATCCGCACGGTCGTCCTCGGCGAGGCGATGCTCGATGTTTATCTCGAGGGAGCTGCCGGGCGAATCTGCCAGGAAGCTCCCGTCCCGGCGGTCGCTGTCGCCCGGCGAAACGAATTCCCCGGCGGTGCGGCCAATGTCGCCGCCAACGTCGCCGGCTTGGGCTCGGCGGCAATTTGCCTGGCGGTGCGCGGCGACGATCCGGAAGGCGCCCTGCTCGAGCAGGCACTGCAAAGCGCGGGAGTCTCCACCGAGCACCTGTTGTGGGAACGCGGCCGGCGGACCTTGACCAAGAATCGTGTCGTGGCCGATGGCCAGATTCTCGTCCGCTTCGACCAAGGTGACGTCGCCGCGATCTCCTCCGCTAGCCAGCGAGCCTTGATCGATCGGTTGGCTGAGGTTTTCGATCGCTGCGATCTGATCATCGTGTCCGACTATGGGTACGGTGTTTTAACGCCGAGCGTGCTGGCCGCCTTGGCGGCGCTTCAATCACAATCGCCGCGGTTCGTGGTCGTGGACTCCAAAAACCTGAGACGGTACCGCGACGTGGGCGTAACCGCGGTGAAGCCGAATCGAGCGCAAGCCGCGCAGTTGCTGGAGCAGAGCGGTGATGGATGTCCCATTGAGATGGCGACCGTTTTGTCTTGGGGGGCGCCGCTGATCGCAGCAACCGGCGCCGAAATCGTGGCGGTCACGCTCGACTGCGACGGAGCCGTGATCTTTCAGCGTGATTGTCCGCCGCAGCGGATCGCGGCCCAACCGGTGCCGAACTCGCGGGCAATAGGTGCCGGCGACACTTTCCTCGCCGCCCTCGGCATCGCCCTGGCCTCCGGGGCCGATGCTCGCATCGCCGGCCAAATCGCCGCCGCCGCCGCACGCATCGTCACCCGGAAAGACGGTACCGCAGCCTGCCGCCATCGAGAACTCCGCGATGAACTGCTGGGCCGACAGACATTGGGGTCGGAAATGGTCTACGTTCCCAATAAGCCCTACCATCCCTAAGGCAATCCGCGGGAAACCGCAAACGCCTCGCTCCACGCTCTCCCTCGCCACGCCATGCATACCGCTATCCCTCGGAAGCGCCCGCGGAAACAGAGGCACTCCCGCACTTTACTTGCGAGAGAATGTTACGGTCTGTCCGGGCAGCATGTCGAGGAGCAGATACTGGCCTTGCGTCTGCACGCTGTCCGGCGCGGCGCCGGTCAGCGAATAGCCATCCGCACCGAATGGATTCTCAAGTTGCAGTGGGCCCCCTGCCTCGGCAAGGATCCGCACCGATGCGGTGCGGCCGTCCTTGCGGTCGGCGGAGACGACAAATGCCCCTTCCGCCCGCAGACCCCGGAAGGCGACGTCGCGCCAGTTCGCCGGGACGGCTGGGAAGAGGCGAACGGCGCCGCTGTAGCTTTGCAGAAGCATTTCCTGCAAGCCGGCGGCGGCGGCGAAATTGCCCTCCAGCGTGAAGGGTCGATAGCGGAAATTGGAGTAGCCCTTGCCCGATTGATCGCCATTGCAGTGAAAGCCGTTGCGCAGGCAGAAGGCGCGCGAAAAAATCTCCAGCGCCTGCTCGGCCTTCTCGCCGTCGCGGGCCCGTGCGGCGAGGTTGGCCAGCCAGGAGAAGCTGTAGCCGCACCATTGCTTCGTGCCCCTCGCATCGAGGTCGGCAAGCGACGCCTTGATGATCGTGCGGTCGCGCTCCCCGTTCTCCCAGCAGATCGTCCCGAGCGGATGGATCGCCATCAGGTGGGAGAAATGGCGGTGCGAGGCTGCCAGTGGGAAGCCTTTGGCCACGAGCAGCTTGCCGTCGCCCGGATCGACAGCCAGGTCGGGCATCTCCGAGAGGACTCGGCGCCAGCGGTCCGCCTCGCCCGCTTCGCCCACCAGCCCGGCCAGTTCGGCTGCTTTCTCGAGGGTCCATCGAATCAGGGCCAAGTCGTAGTTGGTGATCGAGGGAAACCATGCTTCCAGACGATTGTCGTTGATCTCCGGGGATGAACTCAGCGGCAGAGTCCGCTTGCCGTCGGGGCCTTTTTCCGTGACAGATTCCAGGAACGTGGCTACGTCTTTGAGCCAGGGATACGCCTTTTCCTTGAGAAACTGCCGATCCATGCTATACCGCCAGTGCAGCCAGAAGTGATGCGCGAGCCAGGCGGCGGTGGTGGCGGAATGTGTGTACTGGTGCCAGCCGCCGATCTGGTTCTGCTCGAGGTCGGACGTCATCGGCACGTTCAACCCGGGCAGGCCGAAGAACCGCGCCGTCCACTGTCTGGAGGTATCTCGGGTGTCCCACAGCCATCGCACGTAGCCGGACGCGCCGTCGAGCCGATTGCCGCTGTAGGCGGGCCAGTAGCTCAGTTCGGTATTCAAATCGTGATGGTAATCGCCTTTCCACGGCGGGATCTTCATGTTGTCGGCCGTCCAAGGGCCCTGGAGCGTGATCGGCGGCGTATCCGGGCGGGTCGCCGCGCCGAACTTGTAGGTTTCGAGATACCACTGCCGCTCGACGACCGGATTCGGCACCGTAACCGACGCTCGGTTCCAGTACGACTCCCACCAGCGCTGGTGATCTCGCGATAAGGCGTCGAATTCTTGCTCGAGAGCTTCTTCGCAGCGTATCCGCGCCGCGGCCAGCGGGTCGTCGGACTCCTTGGAGGTGGCAATCGACCACACGCCCAGCCAGCCGGATTCCGACTGCCGCCAGGCAATCGCCACCGCGAAACGAAAGCCT
The DNA here is from genome assembly GCA_012728855.1 of Rhodopirellula sp. GTDB lineage: Bacteria > Planctomycetota > Planctomycetia > Pirellulales > Thermoguttaceae > JABWBD01. Next base: position 24,414 of record JAAYEH010000512.1, read on the forward strand.
CCCCAGCCCTTCTGCAGGTATCCCGCCCAGGCATCGCCGCGCTGCTCCGTGGGCGGTTCATACTGCAATGTGGCCAGATCGCCGTGGCCGCTCCCCTCGGTCTTCCCTTCGGTGGCCTTGCCCGCAAAAGGGGGCGCAATCAGCACAACGGAGGTAGGCTTGCGTGAGGCGACTTGGATCACGCCCAGCGGTCGCCCGGCATGGACGAGAACACGCACGGCGGCACCATCGCCGAATCGCACCGCGCAGACCGCCTGGCCGAGGTCGAGCGAGGCATCTTGGAAGACGCACGGGTCGTCGAACGTCAATTCGATCCGCCCCGCGGGGATCTTCGTCGGACCGGGATTGCGGTAAGGATTGTCGTAGAGGCGGTGCAGATCCTCGATCCGCTTATCTCGAACCCACTGCCGCATCGTTGGGTACGAATAGTCGGCCGTTTGGAACTCGGGCACCGGCCGCAGATCCCAGAGGTCGGTGCGGTCCAGCGAGATCCGCAGCGGCTTGCCGTCGCCCCAGACCAGCGCCCCGAGCAGCCCGTTGCCCAGGGGCATGGCCTCGTCCCAGACCGTCGCGGGCTCGGTGTAATGAAGTCCGTGTTCGAGCCGGGGTTCCGCGGTGGCCGAACGACAAAGAACGGTTCCGCCGAGGCCCAGAAGCAGAATCAGATAGCCGATGGCGCATCGCTGCATGGTCCGTACTCCTCTAGAGAGATCTTTGGCCGCCATTATATCGGAGCGTGGAATCAGAGTGCAAATGGCGGGAAAGCATCGCGCCGTCGTCGCGCAGGATTCGACGCACCGCGGTTGGCGAAGCGGCAGGCTAGTCTTCTGTCGGCGCACGCAACCAGGGGCGAATCGTCGCTTCGTAGCTGTGGATCTCGTCGGTCTGAAAAAAGGTGCCAATCTCGCGGTGAGCCGCGGCGGGGCCGTCGGAAGCGTGGACCAGGTTCATCTGGCGGCTGGAACTGAAGTCGCCTCGAATCGAACCGGGCGCCGCGTTGAGCCCGTTGGTCGCGCCGACCATTTCGCGGACAACGCGAATCGCTTGGGGGCCTTCGACGATCGCCGCCACAAGCGGCGCACCGGTGACGAAAGCCTCCAACTCCGGATACCAGTCCTTGGCGACGTGCTCGGCGTAGTGCCGCCGGGCCAACTCCCGAGAGACCCGCATCATTTTCATGGCAATGATGCTGAATCCCTTGTCCTCTAATCGGGCAAGAATACGGCCCACCAGTCGCCGCTGAACACTGTCGGGCTTCAGCAAGACCAGCGTTCGTTCCATGGCAAGAAGGTCTCCCGCCCTACGGAAGGGCTTAGTTCAGACGCAAGAGTGGTTCACCAGCCCGGCTGCTGCGAGCAGTCGGGCTGCTTGCTGTTTCGACGAATCGTCGAAATTCTATGCCATGCATGAAAAAGGCTCAAGCGGGCTAGCGTCGTACGAAACTGCTCCCCCACCGGCTGATTCGTCTTGGGTGATTCTATCGCTGGTGACGATACTCTTATTCAGGAGGCCGGCGTGTACTAAGAGCCTATCCCAAAACCGCCGGGGACTGGCTCATTTTGCGGAGTCTTCGGAGCAAAATGTGCCTGTCCCCCTCTCCGCTAAGGTTTTGGGATAGGCTCTAAGGAAGCACCCGGAGACGTAGATCGGCGGAGTGAGAACAGAGAGAATGCGAGATCTTTTCCGCCCGCGGGCTTTTTGCCGATTCACCATCTTTGTGGCCGCCCTGCTGTGGCTGTTTCCGCTGCTCGGGGTCGATCCGCTCCGCGCGGAAGAAGCCGCGGGTATTCTTCCGCCGCTGGAAGATGAGGTGCGGTCGACCCCGTGGCCATTCGAAGCCGCTAACGAGAATCCTGCTGCGGAGTTGATTTCTGGGGAAAGCCCGCGATCGTTGCAGGTTCTACCAAGCGGTCTGATCTACCGATCTTACCTGGCCGGGCAGAAAGAGCCCCGTTTTGCCAGCATGTGGGTCCACGAACGCGAGAGCAACTGGATTTGGGACGTGGCTATCGGCGGCCGCGTTGGGCTCCTCCGCTACGGAACCCACGACGCCTGTTCTCCCGAAGGCTTTCAGATCGACCTGGAGGGGGCCGCTTTCCCTCGCTTGGACATGGAGCACAAGGAGGACGTCGTTGCCACCGATTTTCGCATGGGCATGCCGCTCAGTTTCGGCAATCGCCGCTTCCAGACCAAGTTCGCCGTCTATCATCTGAGTTCCCACCTCGGCGACGAGTATATGGTTCGCTACCAAACATTCGACCGCATCAACTACAGCCGCAACGTCCTGGTATGGGGCAATTCGTTCTATTGCACCGATGACCTGCGACTCTACGCCGAAGCCGGTTGGGCCTTCTACGCGGTAGGTGGCTCGGAACCTTGGGAGTTCCAGTTCGGCGCCGAGTACGCGCCGGCGCTGCCGACCGGCCCGCGTCCCGCGCCCTTCCTTGCGATCAACACCCACCTCCGCGAAGAAGTCGACTTCGGCGGCAACCTGGTTTTGCAGACCGGCCTGGCATGGCGCGGCGCCGGCGGTGGGCTGTTTCGCGCCGGGATGCAGTATTACTCCGGCAAGAGCGATCAATACGAGTTCTACGACCGCTTCGAAGACAAGCTCGGGCTGGGAATCTGGTACGACTATTGACGAGTCGAGGGTCAAGAGCCAGACGGATCGCTCCACTCTCCACTCTCAACTCTCAACCCACGTCCGACAGATCCATCGCTTTGCCGTAGCGGGCCAGGACCATCCGCCGCAGCAAAGCGTGCTCCGGCAGCGCCAACTCCGAATCGGCCGCAATGAGCGCTTGCGCATCGCGGCGAGCCTCCTCGAGAATCTCGGCATCGCGCAGCAGATCGGCTACGCGAAACGGCGGCAGGCCGTGTTGGCGCGTGCCGAACAGCTCGCCGGGACCGCGCAGCGCGAAATCCACTTCCGCCAGCCGAAACCCGTCCGTCGTACCGACGAAGGCTTCCAACCGCTTCTGCGATTCGTCCGATTGCGGGTCGGCAAAGACACTGCAATAACCCGCATAGCGACCGCGGCTGATCCGGCCGCGAAGCTGGTGAAGTTGCGCCAGGCCGAAGCGCTCGCCGCTCTCGATCGTCATCAGCGTGGCATTGGGAACATCCACTCCCACTTCGATCACCGACGTACTCACCAGCACTTGGATTTCGCCGCTGCGGAAATCGGCCATCACCGCGTCTTTTTCCTCCGGCGCCATCCGTCCATGAACCAGCCCGAGCCGAAAGGCCTCCAACGGTCCGTTGGCTAGCGACTCGTAGGCCGTAGCGAGACTGGCGGCAGCGAGTTGTTCTGATTCTTCCACCAAGGGCACAACGACGTAGCCTTGCCGGCCTTCCCGCAGCTTGCCGCGGAAGAAGTCCCACCATCGCTGGCGATCGGCCTCCGTCACCAAGTATGTGCGGACTTTCTGCCGCCCGGGCGGGCTGTCGCGGAGAGTCGACAGTTCCAGATCGCCGAACAGCGCCAGGGTGACCGTTCGCGGGATGGGCGTGGCAGTCATCACCAGATAGTGCGGCGCCGGTCCGGCGCTTCGCAACGTCGCCCGCTGGCGGACGCCGAACTTATGTTGCTCGTCGATCACCACCAGCCCCAGGTTGCGAAACTGAACGTCCTCGTGGAGCACCGCGTGCGTGCCGACGATCAGGTCCACCTCGCCCGCGGCGATCCGCAGCAACAGATCGTTTCGTTCCTTCGCGGCCATGCCGCCGGTGAGCGTCGCCATGCGAACCTGGCTGCCGGCGAGCAGTTTTTGGAGCGTCTGCCAATGCTGGCGGGCGAGGATTTCCGTCGGCGCCATCAAAGCGGCCTGGGTCTGATGCGCCACGGCCAGCAGCATGGCGTAGACGGCGACGATCGTCTTGCCGCTGCCCACGTCGCCTTGCAGCAGGCGGTTCATCGGCAGGGGGCGGGCCATGTCGGAGGCGATCTCGGCAATCGTCCGCCGCTGGGATTCGGTCAGTTCGAAGGGAAAGAGGCGGCGGATGCGGGCGTCGATCCGCGCCGTCGCTTCCAGCGGCGTGGCGCGGGTCTCCTGCTGACGGCCGCGGCGGACGGCCAGAGCGAGTTGCAGGATGAAAAGCTCTTGGTATACCAATCGCCGCCGCGCCTGGTTCAGACTCTCTTGGTCGCTGGGAAAATGGATCTGCGGGAGGGCACGGCCCAACGGCCAAAGCCGGTGTGCTTCGAGAAAGCCGGGTGGGAAGACCTCGTCGAGTAGTCCGGCATGGCTCTCAATCGCCTGGCGGACGAGCCGCCGCATCTTCCACTGTTTCAGACCTTCAGTGAGCGGGTAGATCGGCAGGATGCCGGACGGCGGCTCTTCTTCGCCGTCGCCCAGCGGAACGACGCGAGGATGCGACATCGCCCAGAACATTCCTTCGCGTTTCGGCTTTCCCGAGAAGACGACCGTCTGGCCGAACGCGAACCGATCCGCCATGAAGGGCTGATTGAACCAGACGCCGCGGAGGTAATCGTTGCCGCAGCGCAAGAGCACCCCCAGCACGCACTTGCCGGCGCCGGTGTTGCGCAGATCGACCTCTTCGACCACGCCGCGGACCGTTTGCAGTGTGCCCTCCTCCAGGCCGGCGACTTCGCGGCGTTCGGCGAGCCGTTCGTAGTCGCGCGGGAAGAAGAAGAGCAAGTCCCGCAGGGTTTCGATTTCGAGCCGCTCGAGCAATCCCGCCCAACGCGGTCCTACGCCTTTGAGGAACTGGACCGGGGTGGCGAGCATCTCGGCGGGAGTTTTCTCCGGAGCATTCATCGCCTCATAAGAACTTCTGATAGGCGGCCACGGCCAGTGTATCGCAGCGTTCGTTCTCGACGTGCCCGCTGTGGCCGCGGACATGAGTGAATCCCACGCGGTGCTCGGCGAGCAAAGCGTCCAACTGCCGCCAAAGCTCCTCGTTCTTGATCGGAACCAGGCGGTCGCCGTCGCGACGCTTCCAGCCGTTGACCTTCCATTTGCGAAGCCATTCCGAGAGCCCTTTGCCCACGTAGGTGCTATCGGTGAACAGTTCGACCGCCGACGGTCTTTTCAATGCCTCCAGCCCCCGGATCACCGCCAACAGTTCCATGCGATTGTTGGTCGTTTCCCGTTCGCCGCCCGAGCGTTCGATCTCCTTGCCGGAGGCCGGGTGACGGAGAATGTACGCCCACCCCCCGGGCCCTGGATTTCCGCTGCACGCCCCGTCGGTGAAAAGCTGGACTTCCGGGGCTTCGGCGTGGCGAGAGGGTGGCATTCTTTTCGATTCTCCAGGGACCGCATGGCTGGACCGCTTCGAGTAAAGATACCCGATCCCGGTCGACTACAAAACTCCCCGGTGGAGAGAACGTGTCGCTCACATCGGGAAGTACCGAATGAGATCTTTGCACTCTCCCGGCGAGAGGCAAGACGCCGCAACAAGCAGTTCGTCGATGGCCTGCCCGACCGGCATACTGTCATTGACGAGAAAGACACCCGCCATCGGCAAACCGGCTGCAACGCGCGTGCGAGCGAATGCAGGAACCGTCTTGCCGTCGTGTGTCAGCAGGATCAGTCCTCGCGCGGCCGCCCACTCAAGTAGAGTGGGATCGGGCGCTGTTGCCAAATCGAAATCGCGAACGTGGAAGAATTCCAGTGTCGCATCGCGGCGAGTCAACCCGTCGACGATGTGCTCATTGAAATTCTGATCGACTAGAAAAGCAATCACTGGATCGATCCCTTAGCCCTGGCACGCGCCAAGAGATCCTCCTTGGTCGGCCCAGGTGGCTGCGATGCCCTGATCTCGCGGCTAAGGGCTTCGGCTTGTTTGTCGCATTGGCGAAGATACTCGTCAAAGGGGACGGGGTCGGCCAAATAACGGCTGATTACCGCGTAGACATCCGGCAACTGCAATGTCCGATAGGATCGGACAATGCCCTCGGCGGTCTCACCGCGCCGGAAAGCGCGAAGGACCAATTCGAGCAATACCCGACTCGTGCCGACGCGAAAGACGCCCGCAGGATCCTCCCACAAAGGGACGGTTACCGTCAATGGTTCAAAATCCATGGTAGTCATGTTGCGTCTCCCCTCCGCTAGAGCGTAGAACGCTTCTTCAGACTGGCCGCTGAGGCACGCCGCATATCAATCATACCGTCGCAGGCTCTTCTGTCGAGTGGATCGCCTCTCACTCGGCCACTTCAAGCGAGAGATCATCGAGATAACATGTTCCGTCGGCGTCGTCCGGAGCGACGATGCCCAGCCAGGTGATTTCGTTGAAGGTCGGGCGGCCGAAAGGCAGAGTATGAGTAGTCTCACCGGAGCCGTCACGAACCACCAGGGTGTAGCCACCGGTGTTTTTCTCACCGAGGGCGAAGCGCAGCTCGAAACGCGTCCATTGGTCGGGCTTCAATGTACCGACGCGCTTCCCGTTGGCGGTAACCGCGCCGTCGCGGCCGATGGCGATCGAAGGGCCGGGATCCTCGGTTTGGCCGCGGCCACGCATCTCGATTTGAAGTCGGCTGGGCGATGTCGCCGGCTGCCGCACGGCGAAGGTGAAGGTGATTCGGCCCCGCTTCAGCGAACGTGGGGAGAGACGCAGATACGGGTAGAAGGATTTCAGCAGGCCTTTTCGATCCGTACACTTGAGGCATTTCGGCCCGCGGACGCCGGGGATTTCGCTGGTGACGGCAAAGCCCGCGGCTTTGTCGGCGGTGATCGCGAAGACACCCGGCTCGTCGCCGTCTTTCGTCAGGTTGAAGTCAAGTTCGAAGCTGTTGAGCCGCGCGAAGTCGTCTTCCGCCCATACCGCGGTGGGCGTGCGCGGCGGATGAGCCTTCGCCAGGCTGCGCCAAGCGGCGTCGCCATAGAGCCCGGCCGTGCGGATCTCGTCGTCGAAGGGAACGAACCGGACCGACCGGCAGGCAAGCGCGTCGCCGGCGAGTGAGAAGTCGAATCCGGCTGGATTGCGGCAGCCGGGGTCGGCGACGAGGGAGCCTTTGTCCTGACCCTCTGCCTGCCACTCGGCAAAACTCTTGCCGGCGAAGGTCAGGGGAGTGTCTTTGGCGAGGGTATGATAGACGTTGTCGGCCAGCACCGGCGGCTTTTCTCCGGGCTGCCAGTCGCGGGCGATGGCAACACCGTCGCGGGCGATATAGAGGTTGCGGACGGCCTCCATGTAGTTCGACTTCCAGGTGTCGTTCAGGCCCCCTCGCCAAATGAGTCCGTCGCGAGCAAAGGCGCCGATATTGTTGCGGAAGACGTTGTCCATCCCCTTGTGCTGGAAGTAGGCGAACCAGTCGACGTTGTAGACCAGGTTGTTCTCCACCAGGGCGCCGCGAGACTGCTCGTCGAGATAGATGCCCGCGTAACCGCATATATACGGATAGGCGGTCGTGTCGTGGATGAGATTGTGGTGGATGTGGGTGTCCAGCGGGCCGAACTGGTAGACGCCGGCCGCGTCGGTATGATAGCCCAGGCCGAGGTGATGGAGATGATTGTACGCAACGACGTTGCCGTGGGAGTACTTTTCGCCTTTCCAGCTCCAGCGCGCGTCCAACCCGATGGCGTCCCAATGGGTGTCGAAGATCTCGTTGTGCGTGATTTGGGTCTGGGAAGCGAAGCGATTGACGAGGCCATAGCAGCCGTGCCAGATCGTGCCGAGCCGGTGGATGCAGTTGTTGTCGATGATCAGCCCCTCGACGGCGATCCCGGCATCTGCCGGGGAGTTGCTCTCCAGCGACGCCTTGAGAGTGGCGAGGTCGGTGACGCCGAGTTGTAGAGCGCCGGCGCCGAGATCCCAGAAGTGACACTGCCGGACGGCGATGTCGCGGCAGCCGTCGGCCAGTTCCATGGCGTACTCGCCGAGTTGCGCCAGTTCGCAGCGCTCGAACGATGCGTGGCGGAGTCCGCGGGCGGCGATGGCGCTGTCCAGGTACATATGGCCCTGGCGATAGACGCCGTTATAACGGTCCATGTCGCCGTCGACATGCCGGAAGTCGAGGTCGCGGAAGTGAAGATGCTCGACGAAGCGGCCTTCGGCCGGCTCGCCGGCGAACTCGATCATCCGCGACTTCATCACCGGGGCGACGACCTCGGCGGTCGCCATCTCTTCACCGGGCATGGGGTAATAGTAGAGTGTGCCGGTGTGGCGATTGAGATACCACTCGCCGGGCTGATCGAGCGCCTCGAAGACGTTGCTGAGATAGTAGCGGAAGTTGCGCTCCCAGAAATCGACGTTGCGACCGTGGCCGCTGAAGAAGCGGACGGCGCGGCGCTCGGGCACGATCTCGCGAACGCGGTGGATGGTCGGCGTCCACGAGCAGAGCAGCACGACGTCGATGTCGGTCGGATTGGACCAGGACGGATCGACGTCGCCGGGGAAGTATTTCAGCGCCTGCCGTGGATCACCCCCCGGCTCGCGACCTTCGGCGCGGAGGACTTTTTCGCCGTAGTTCGGATGCCGCGCCCGAGTCCGCGACTGGCCGTTGACGTAGAGCGAATAGAAAACCCATTGGCCGTCGCGGGCCCGGGGAAGTTCGAGTTGCCAGAACGGCTTGCCTTCCGTGCGGGTCCACTGCCCGGCAAGCCGCACGCCGCCGCTGAGCACGGCCCGTCCGCCGGGCAGCGAGGCGTAGGTGATCGGCGCGTCGGCGGCGCCCGAGTCGGCGGGGGTGAAGATAACCGGATCGCTCAGGCCATACACGCCGCCGTGCAGCCACACGGTGACGGGTTTCTCGATCGCCCCGGCTTGCTTCCGTTGGCGGATCACATCGCGAGCCCGCTGGAGCGTCGCCAACGGCTTCTCCTTCGTGCCCGCGCCTGCGTCGTTGCCGGTGGGCGCGACGTAGTAGTCGGCAGCGGTAGCCGTTGTGGCCAGTGTCAATGCAGTGACGAGAATTCGGAGCAGGTGTTGGCGCATGGCTCGACGAGGCCTTTCGTAGAAGGCGGGCGGCAGATGAGCTATTGGGTGAATATTGCCGAGCAGACCACGGTCCTGGTCCGCCAGCAGGCCCGGCCACGACGGGTTTCCAGGGGATGGCGAGATGTCTCAGCCGTCAATCATCAGCCCACCGACACGAGGTCGGCGGTGGCGTTTGCCGTTTGATCTGTTACTTGCCCTTCTTCTCTCTCTTCAGCCTTCGCTTTTCTTCTGGAGTCCGCTGGGCTTTTTTCTGCTGTTCCCGTTTGCCCTTGTCTTTGCTTCCCTTGTCACCCATGTCTGTCTTCTCCGTGCGTGAACACTTCTCGTCGATCCTTTAGAAGCCCTAACAATACCGAACTTCCATTCCGATCCAACCGCTGAACCTACGCGACAGGCTCCCGCTTGTCAACAGCGGTCACGATGCCTTTCTCCCCTCACGGGCTCGCGGACGAAGAGGACTTCGGTCAGGGAGCCTTGAAAAGCCCCCGGGCCGCTGTAGTTGGGGTCGCAGCCGATGCCGACGTTTCTCACACGCCTGGAAAGCCGCCTGCGGCTCAATCCGAGGCAGGCCAATCCTCAAAGCCATCCTTGGTGATGTAAACCAGAAGACAACGGCCCATGTGCTCCTCGTTGGCAATTTGGAATGCCTTGGCAAGCAGGCCGCCGGGTGTGGACCGCCAAGAGTTCAGGGCATCGAAACGATCGAAGCTCAACGTCCCAAAAGCGGCGGTGGTCAACTGCCGGGTATCCAAGTCGTAACCGGTAATCGTGACCCAATGATGCACCGAAGCGCTGACCAGAGGAGCGATCACCGGCCAGCCGTTGTTGATCGAGCGAGCGATCAAGTGAATGCGGTCTTCCAGCTTGGGGATTTCTCGGAAATCGCACTTCAATCGATCAGGCAATCGCTTGTTGATCACCGCCTTGATCCCCACGCCCGTGCCGCCGAAGGCGCTCAACGCCATGGGATTGTCGATACCGACTTGCCTGAGCCTCTCCTCCAGGTGCGACAGCCCCTTGTGGTCTTCTGCCACGATCTCGAAAAACAAGGGCAATTCCCACGGCGCACTGCCGGTAACGTGACCCAGCAGGTTCCTGACCGCCGCCGCGCTGCAGGTATTGCCGCTCTGCTGGGGATGGGCCTTGAAGTCCGCAAGCGACTTCTTGCGGGGATACTCGTCCATCAGCGGAGCAACATTTCGAGTCACGACTCGATCTCCGGATCGGATCTCTTCCGCCACAGCTTTCGTCTCTTGGAAGCAGCTACAAAGACAACACACCACAAAGATCGCGAAGGGGAGACCGTAGGTCGACATCGTTTCCGATCCCATTGTCAGTAGCAGGCAGTAACCGCAGTGGGGGCCGAATGAAGACACCCATCGATCCTCGCAACAGGGAACCGCATCCTCGAGAGCCACTCGCATGGTAATCGACTCGTCGGTCTGCCACAACACCCCACACGACCACATGCCTCATCGGCCGAGCGACTCCACAAGGGATAGCCGGGTGAGACCGGGAAGAAAACCCGCCGGCCCCGTCGTCAAACGATGGCGCCCCCCCCAATTTTTGCCCTCCTACTCCTCCGAAAACCTAACCGTCATTCCACCAAACCGCTCTCAATCCACCCACAAATTCTCCGAAAGAGCCATTGGTTTCAAGGACGTTTCAAAGGGCATCTGATTGAGTAGGAAGGGCGTTTCCGCGAGAATCAGGGACGCAGCGAATGTTCCACTGGCCATGAGGCTCGGTCCTCGCTCGGATAGACGCCGATTTTGTCCAGCGGTATTGATTGGAAACCGAACTTGTGGGCCGGCGAGTTGTCGGCAAGGCGGAAGTCCGCCGGCGGAGTTCCGGCGAAACGCGGGTCGACGTCGATGAGATTGTCCTCGAACTTGACCAGGGGCAACGCCTCGGCTTGCGTCCGACCCCAGGGACCACCCCAGCAGATGTTGCGGGCCATGACGTTGCCCTTGGGAGCCAGCGGTTCGTCCTCGAGGATGCCCAACAGCTCCGGGTATTTGACCGACCAGGGCGGCTGCCGGTAATTCAACTCGATCAGTTCCTTGGTGGCGAACGTGCCAACGGCCTTGGCCCAACCGAGACCGCGAGCGTCGATGCTGAACGCGTGGCCGCACTTGATGAACAGATTGTTGGTCATCAGGTTGTCGCGGCCGCCACCGATGAGGATTGCCGTGGCCACGTCGTAGAAGATGTTGCCGGAGATGTCGGCGGACGAGAAGCAGTCGTCCAGATAGACGCCCTGGCAGCCCTTGCCCTGGAAGCCGTGGATGTTGTGCAAGTAGTTGTAGCGGATTTTGTGGCCCCGCATCGACCAGGTTTCGTCGGGGGGAGACGTGTAGATCGCTCCCGCGTCGTTCGACTGGAAGACCGAGCTGTGGATCTCGTTGTACTCGATCGTCTGGTCGTTGCCGGTGAAGCCGATGGCGATGTGCGGCACGTTTTCGATCAGGTTGTGGGTAGCGCGGTTGCCCACCCCGAACACCGTAATTGCTTGCTGGTAGACCGGATCCCAGCGGGCCGTGTGATGGATGTGGTTGTTGTCGGCGTAGTGGCTGGCGGGCGTGAGAGTTTTGCGGTCGCCGCCTTCCAGATGAACTCCGCCCTGGCCCGTCTGGTAGATGTCGCAGCCGACGACACCATGTCTGGTGCCGCCGTAGACCTTGACGGCCCAGTTGCCCATGTTGCGGATCGTGCAGGCCACCACGCGAACGTCGGCGCCGCCTTTCACGACCATCGCGCTGCCTCGGCCGGCCTCGAACAGCAAGCCGCGAAAGGCAACGTGGCAGGCGCCGTCAAGTTGCACCAGATCGCGGACCAGCGAGACAACAACCTTGCCCGCCGAGAGAGGCGCCGGAGGCCAGAAGTAGAGCGTTGCCGTGTCGCGGTCGAGATACCATTCGCCGGGGCTGTCGAGTTCGGAGAGGACGTTTTGGGCGTAGAACCACTGTCCCGCACGCACGCGGAAGCTTTGGCCGGCCCGCGGCCCGAGGCTGAGAGTGCGGGCTTCCGGGTCCACACTGCAAAGGGGAATGCGGAGGTCGGACCAGTCATACGCCCAAAAGCCGTGCAGCCAGACGTCCTTCTCCTTGGTCCAACGGGCCGGCCGCGGATCTTCGCACACGAACTTGCCTTCGGGGCTCGTAACGATGCCGGTTCCAGGCTGGCCGCTGGCGTCCAGGGCGCGGGCGATGAACATGTATCCGGAGTTCGGGTAACGGGCCAGCGTCATCGGCTTTTCCTGAAAGAAGACTTCCAGCCCCGGATCGGACTGGTAGCTTTTCGCCGCACCAATGCCTTCCAGGTCGGTGATGCCCTGGACCTTCAGGTCCGCCTGCCAGACTTGCCCCCGCGCCGATTCGTCGAGGCGGGCCAGCGCGGCCGCGTCGGCAACCGGTTCCCATCCGGTCACCTCGCGACCGCCGACCAGCCGCACCGTTTCGCCCCGGCTCACCCGGTAGATGATCGGAGTTGACGGAGTTCCACTGTCCTTCGCCGTCAGTTGCAGAGGCTGGGACCGTTGGTATGTGCCACCGCGCAGTTCGACAGTGAAGCCGTCCTCGGCCAGACCAACGGCGGCTTTGCGCTGGCGGATTTCGTCTCTGGCACGCTCGAGCGTGGCGAACGGCCGGTCCGCAGTGCCGGGGTTGGCATCATTGCCGTCTGCAGCCACATACAAAGTGGTGGCGGCCGCGGCATGAGATGCCAGTCCCAGCAGGGCTGCCGTCATGAAGATCGCTAGAGTTCTCATCGTTCATCTCCTGTTGCTGGTGGTGCGACTGGAAGTGTAATCTCCCCGCGTCCCGGGTGCCAGGGCGGCCATCGGATTATGCATGGTGGATCGGCGTCCTGAACTGGAATTCGCGGCGGTGGTGCAGGAGGATCGTTTGGCGGCGGGCGCGACGTGAGAGCGTGACGGCCTCGCGAGCGCAAGCTACAATGCGGGAATGCGAGACACTTTCACCGAAGGTAATCACCATGCAACGCACCGTCCTTCTCATTACCGCCCTGCTGTTGGCTCTGCTGGCCTCGCCGTTGCCCGCGGCGGCAGAACCGGTAGACATGATCCAGCGCACCGAGCAGTTGAAGAATCTGAAATGGGGCATGTTCATCTGCTGGTCGTTCAGCACGTTCTCCGGCAAGGAGTGGACGCCGGGTGTTACCGACGTGAGCTTCTTCAAAGCCACCGGCTGCGACACCGATCAGTGGGCCCGCACGGCCAAGAGTGCCGGCATGGGCTACATCCTTTTTCTCACCAAGCACCACGACGGGTTCTGCCTCTGGGATACGAAGACCACCGACCGTAAGGTGACCAGGTCGCCGCTCGGCCGCGACGTGCTCGCCGAGTTGAAGAAGTCCTGTGACAAGCACGGTATCAAGCTGGCGCTCTACTTCTCCGAAGGCGACTGGACTTGGCCAGACGCCGTGGACGGCAAAGGCCGCACCGGTGGAGGAACCAATCCGGAAGTGAAGAAAGCTCAACTGAAGGAGCTGCTCACCCAGTACGGCCGCATCGAGTACATTTGGTTCGACCATGCCGTCGGCGACGGTGGCCTCAGCCACCAGGAAACCCTCGCCTGGTGCAAGTCGTTCCAGAGCGGCTGCTTCATTGGATTCAACCACGGCGACCAGCAGGGCGCGGATATCCGACTCGGCGAAATGGGCCGCCCCGGGCCGCTGGACGACCATGCCGCGGCCGGCCCGCACATGAAAGATTCGCCCAGCAGTAGTTACCAACTGGCTGAGTTTACCTACCCGATCCTGCCTCCCCACAAAGGCGGCGCGATGTGGTTCTACTCGCTGCCGATTCACGATGCGCTCTGCCACACGGCCGAAAAGCTCTATGGCGACTACCTCGGCGCGGTCAAATTTGGCAACATCTTCTCGCTCGACGTGGGGCCCGACTACTCGGGCCGGCTCCGCCAGATCGACGTCGAGACCCTCGGCCAAGTCGCCGAGATGATCCGCGCCGGCCGGTCCGGCGTTGGCGCCCCGCCGACTCCACAGAAACCAACGGAGACCGGCGAGGCTTCGATCCGGGGCTTGCAGCCTTACAAGCGGATTCGGCAATGACCAGACCGACGTTGAGTTGCAGTTGTCTATTGCCCCTCTTTCCTCACGACCGAAAGCGTATACGGCTTGTCCGGCTTGGTATTCACGCAGCCGGGGAAGACACGGTCGAAGTTGGCGGCAATCAGCTCCTTGCCGCGCACGACGACTTCACTGGGACCGTCCAGCAAGCCGTCCGAGCCGTCGTTGTCGCCGTCCTGGGCCACCGTCTCGACCCGGCCGTCGAGCGTCACCGCTCGGATCGCGTTGGCCAGGATGTCGGCCACGTAGATCTTCCGCGACTGACGGTCGAAGAAGATCCCATCTGCCGACTTCATGCAGCCGGTTGGCGTGATCACCTTCCGCGCAACGACCTTGCCCGAGCGGTCGAGTTCAAATCGTTCGATCGCCGCATCGCCGCAGTTGGCCACGTACAGGTTGCCGCGGTCATCGAAATCGATGCCGTCCGCACCGACCGGGATCTCCTTGCACAGAGTCTTCTGGGTTGCGACCAGGTGCGGATCGTCCCCCGTGTGTTTGATTTGTGCATTGCGCTCGTCGAGCCGGAACCGATAGATCGCACTGCTGACCGCGCCGTCGTCGGTCGTACCGATTGCCGAATCGGTCACGTAGACGAATCCGTCGCGGATTGCCACGCCGTTGGCGACGTTCAGTCCCTGCGCAACCACATCGACGCGGCCCGGCTTGCCGGCGACCACCCGGACGCGCAGGAGTCGCGAGTTGTCGGGCGTCTCGTCCATGAACTGGCAGTCGGCCACATAGAGGTCGCCCGAGAGGGCTTCGCGGACGCCCATCGGATAGACTCGCCCGGTTTCAGGATGTGGCGGCAATTTGCAGAACAGCGAGACCTGATCGTTCGTCGAAACCCTCATCAGCACGCCGGGTGAAGTCGGATCGGTGAAATTCGGTACCGAGAGAATGATCGTGCCGTCGGCCAGCACGGCCATGGCGTCCGGTGTATTGCAGTAATCCGGCAGGACGAGCGAGCGACGGTCCTTGTTGAGCAGTTTGTCCATAACGAAACAGACGGCGTTCATGCTGTCGTCGTAGTCGGTCGCGTGACCGCCGTTGGGCCGGTCGATCAGCAGCACCGGGCGTCCCTGTTTCTTGAGTTCGCCGAACAGTCGCCGCACGCTGTCCGGCGGAACGCTCCTGTCGCGTCCGCCCACCGTGGCAGCCATCGGCATCGCCAGTCGCGAGGCGCCCAACTCGGCGCTGCGCCGCCGGTACTCGTCGGGCACCTCCGCTTTCGTGCCGCCAAACGAACGCGCGATGGCGTCTTGAAAGCCTTCGTACTCGACGTGATTGGCCGTTCCGTTGAGCGCCACGACTCCATCGACCCTGTCCGGGTAGAGCGCGGCCAGCGTCAGCGCCGAGCTTGCGCCCATCGAGCCTCCGCACACGATCGTGTGGCGCACCGGATAGCGCGATTGAAGCTCGTCGAGCATCTGAAGCACGTCTGCCTCCGCCTGCGGCCCCATCCATGACGTCGTGGCGCGATAGTCGGGGGAAACGAAGATCATACGATAGCGGGCCGCCGCGTCGCGCAATGCCCGGCATTCGTCGCGCGGATTGCGGATGAACTGCCAGCGATCGCTCCCATGCCCGTGCAGCGCGACGAGCAGATCAACAGGTCCGGTCGTGTCGATTCCTTTCGGGAGCATGACGACGTATCGCTGAGTCGAGCCGTCCGAGCGGGCCGTAAAGGCAACGTCGATGGGCTCCTGCCACGGAGTATCCGCCGTTTGGGCCACCGCGATCCCGAAGCCGCAAAGCATGGCGAGGGCGCTGACTCCCAGGCGAAGCGAACCGGCAGTAGTTCGACGGAATTGAAGTTGGCAATGCATCTTGGTTTCTCCCTAGTTTATTTTCTCTGCTGCCTGCGGCCGGCCGTCCACGCAGCGCCAGCGGCGCAGGCCCTCGCCGTAGGCTTCCACCGGGGCGACGCCCCACCGCTTCACGTAGTCGCTGTCGACCCACGCGGCGAACGTGGTCACATGCCGGATGCCGCGGCGGGCATAGGCGTCGAGGTCGTCGCGAAACACATCGTCGTGCCAGGGAATCTCCACGGTCTTCTCCCGTTTCCAGCCGGAGAATCGCGACACGTCGAGCCAGTATTCCAGCGCCTGCGCGCCGTCGCGGCCAAACCAGGCGAGATTGGCGTCCAGCGCGTCCAGCATCTGCCCATGCGTCAGGTTGCCGCGGCTGGTCTTTGCCTCGCGCTGGCTGAACGGCGTGTCGTAGCGTCGCTCGATGGGGGCGTACTCCAGGAAAATGCCCGGCTCCGGTTTCACCAGCTTGGGCGCCTCCAACGTGTTGAAGTAGGCTAGATGCGCGAGCGTCGCCCGCTCGTCCACGCGACGGATGGCGCGCAAGACGTGGTTTTCCAGCAGCAGCGCCTGGTCGCTTTCAGAAAACTCCCGGCACTTCGGACAGCGGCACATCGGTCGGCCATCATCAATCCAGTAGAAGTAACGGCCGGTGGTGGACCGCAGCGCCTGCGTGTAACGCGCCGCATTTTCCGCGACCACCTCCAGCGCGGCGGCCGAATGCACGCAGAGGTTGAAATCTCGCACGCGCTCCCCCTTCTCGTTCATGCGGAACATGGCGGGGTCTTTGTCGAACAGGTCGCGAGGCAGCAGGTCGCCCATCGCGTGCAATTCGTGTTCGACGGCGATGCCGTGGCGCCGGCAACCCTCAAGAAAGCGCTGCCCTGCGTCCGTTTGGACAAACGCCGCGATCTCGCCCGGGCGGATGTGCGTGGCCAGCGTGGTCAGACCGGCCTGCTTCGCCAGCGCCGGCCAGTCGTAGGTCGTCATGTCCTTGACCACCAGCACCGCGCCGCGCGTCCTGAACCAAGGCTCGGCGGCGTTTCCATCTTCCGCGCCCGATGCTCGCCCAGCCAGCGCCGCCAGGCAAGAACCGGCACCAAGCGAACCGAGAAAGTCTCTCCGCGACAATGAACACGAACGGGTGGAACTTCGCGTCGTCATGTCTGGTTTCCTCGGATGGTTAGAGATGACTCAAGAATAACTTCCCCATTTGACGGTCAATGAGAGACGCACCCGACAGCATGTTGAGTATAGGGTGTGGATTGCACAGGAGTCAACTGAGATAACGGAGATGATCTCTCTGTTGCCTCTGTTCTCTCCTGTTCCATCTACTGGCTCCCGTTCCCAACGTTCAAACGAGGAAGTTATTCCTGACTCGTTCCTCAGTTGCCGGGTCTGGGGTTCGGTTCAGAGCGTTTGGCGGGGGCGGAATCATGCTCGGGGTTCGCAACCGGCATCTGCGCGCCGACCGACTTCCGCCACGCCGCCAGTTTGCCGCGGAGCGTGGTAGCCAGTTCCGGCATCCGCTCGGCCAGGTTCGTCGTCTCGGCCAGATCGGTTCGCAGGTTGTAGAGTTCGGCGCGGCCGTCCTCGTCGAATTCGATGAGCTTGTAGTCCCCCTGCCGCACGGCCCCGTAGGGAGTTTGCGGGAAGACGTTGTAGTGTGGATAGTGCCAGTAGATCGCGTCGCGACCCGGCTTGCCCTCTTGCTTCAACGTCGGCACCAGGTCCGCGCCGTCCACGGCGGCGTTATGCTGCCGATCGCCGCGGGCGCCGGTCATGGCCAGAATCGTCGGATAGAAGTCGACGCTCGTGACCGGCTCGCGGCAAACGCTGCCGGGGAGCGTGACGCCGGGCCAGCGGACGATCAGCGGCACGCGATGCCCGCCTTCGTGGGCGCTGCCCTTGCCCTCGCGCAGCGGGGCGTTGCAGGTTCCACCCGGCTTGCCTCCGTAACCGCTATAGCCGCCGTTGTCGGAGGTGAAGAAGACAACGGTCCGGTCAGCGATGTCCAACGCGTCAAGTTTCTCCATGACGCGACCCACGCTCTGGTCCATGCTCTCGATCATGGCGGCATAAACCGGGTTGTCTTGCTTCAAACCGGGGCGCAGTTTGGCGCGGTACTGCTCCGTGAGTTCCGGCTTGGCCTGCAACGGGGTATGGACAGCGTAGTGCGAGAAGTAGAGGAAGAAGGGACGCTCGCGATTGGCTTCGATCAGCGTCAGCGCCTCGTCGGTCAGCCGGTCGGTGAGATACTCTCCCGGTTTTCCGCCCGCAAATACATCGGGCACGGGACCGCCGTGATAACGCGTTGCCTCAGAGCCTATCCCAGAACCGCCGGGGACTGGCTCATTTTGCGGAGTCTTCGGAGCAAAATGTGCCTGTCCCCTTCTCCGCTCGCGGTTTTGGGATAGGCTCTTGGCCGGATCGTCGTGGGCGTAGGGCCAGAAATAACTTCCGGGCGCGCCGCTGTGGTTGCCGGCGATATTCACATCAAAACCCTGATTCTGCGGCAGAAAGGGCGCTTTGCCAAGATGCCACTTGCCCACCGCGGCGGTGGCGTAGCCAGCCGTCCGGAGTGCCTCGGCCAAGGTGACTTCCTCCAGGGGCAGTTGCTGATGCCAGTCCGGCGGACGCAGCTTCGCTTTGGGAAACTGCGAGCCTGGAATCCAGTCGGTCAGATGCAGCCGCGCGGGATATTTGCCGGTGAGGATGCTGGCGCGCGTCGGCGAGCAACAGTTGCAGGCGGCGTAGGCGTCGGTGAATCGCATCCCTTGGCCGGCCAGCCGGTCGATGTTCGGCGTCTGGTAGAACTCGCTGCCGTAACAGCCGACGTCAGCCCAACCGAGGTCGTCCATGAGGATGAACACGACGTTGGGCCGGGCAGGACTAGCAGCGTCGACGGCCGGTTGCCCGGGCGACCACAGACTCGCGGTCAGGGCCAACAGTTTCGCGATTCTGGACATGGGGGCTCCCTTCGGTCATGGGGACTCGGCGCTGTCCGGAAACGGCCCGGCCATGAACATAGCTTGCGCCGTCTCGCGAATCTGTTGGGGCCGCTTGGCGCCGCAGAGCGCAGCCGTGACACCCGGCTGCGAGATCGTCCAGCCAACCGCCAGTTGTGCCACCGAGCAGCCGAGGCCCTCGGCAAGAGGGCGCATCCTTTCGACCTCGTGGAGGTTTCTCTCCCATGCGTCGCCCATGAACAGCGGCGACCGGCGGCGCCAGTCGTCTTCGGCAAACACATGGTCCCGGGTAAACTTGCCGGTCAACAGGCCCAAGGCCAGCGGCTCGTAGGCCACCAGGCCGACGTTGTGGTCGCGGCACCAGGGCAACACGTCGGCCTCGATGTCGCGCTGCAGCCGGTTGTAGCGCACCTGGCAGGCGGCGAGCGGACACTCGGCGGCGAATGCCCCCATTTGCGCGACCGACAGGTTCGAGACACCGACCGCTCGTGTCTTGCCTTCGGTGATCAGGTCGCGGAACAGACCGGCGGAATCGGCCAACGGCGCGTCGTCGGCCGCCGCATGCAGATAGAGCAGGTCGATATGATCGAGTTCCAGACGCCGCAGGCTTTCCTCAAAATGTCTGCGGAGCAGCTCGGGCCGGCAGGTTAATCGCAACGAGCCGTTGTCGTCCCAGTACACTCCCACCTTGGTGGCCAGGACAACCGCGTCGCGGCGTCCGCGCAGCGCGCGGGCGACGCGCCGTTCGCTTTCCCCGTGACGGCCGTACGCGAAGGCGGTATCCAGGTGGTTGACGCCGGAGTCCAGCGCCGCGTCGATCACGGCCGTCGCCGCCTCGTCGGTCATCGGGCCGCTTGTGATGCCCGCCAGCGGCCAGCAACCCAGGGCCACGGGCGAAATCTCCAGATCGGATTGTCCCAAGCGTCGTCTTGTCATGATCGTTACCGAAGGTCCGCCCCGGCGATGCGCTCGCCGCGTAGCTGCTTCGCCTGCTCGTCCGGGTTAAAGGTGCCGTAAAAAAGCGCGTTTGCGTCCATCCAGGTGACGATCCGCTGCCAGTCGTCCTCCGAAAGTTTCACGTCGTAGTGCCCTTCATCGAGCAGCTTCGTCAATTTGCTCGCCCGGGCGCCGAACCGGTCGGGCGCCGTCAAAGGCTCATAGTTGTCTTGCGGATTCCCCCAGGCCGTGTACGCGACCAGCGGAACCAGAGCATCGTACGATCGGCTGAATTGCCCCGCGGGCTCGGCCGTTAGCACCACTTTGCCCTCCGGCTTCTCGGGATTGTGGCAAGCGACGCAATGCCGGTCGAGCACCGGTTGCACGAGGATCGGGTAACTCAACGGGAGCGAACCGTCGGGGCCGCGTTCGATCACCGAAGGCGGGCGGGCCAGCGCCGAGGCTCCCCCGGGGTCGAGCAGCGTCGTGGTGCGTGGCTCGTGGCACCCCACGCAAGACACGTGCTCGCCGGGCTGGAGATAGGTCAGCGAACGCATGGTCTGCACGGCGCGCCCGCGTGCATCGAGCGCCTGAAACAGCACGGGAGTGCCGGCCGGTACGCGAAACCAGGCCGAACCGTCCGGCTCGACTGGCACCGTGCCCAACACCTGCTTGCCCGGCGACGCATTGGCCGCGCCGACTCGGGGCGTGTTGGCATGGGGTGTGGTCTTCGGCAGCACCTGCACGATTCTCAACCCACGGATCTCGCCGTCGGGCAGCTTCGGCCAGCTCTCGTAGACGTTCTTCAGAAAGAACGTCCCCTCGGGCTCCTCCGCCGTGTTGTCGGCAAACTGCGCGGGCATTCGCAGCACCGGCGGCTTGCTGCGGGCGCGTAATGGAATGGGCCAGAGGCTCGAGATATTGGGATCGCGGTACAGCAGTTCTCTGTTGCCGAAAGCGTCGCAGAGGTACAGCCCAAACATGTTCGGCAGATTCACGCCCGGCTCGCCGCGCAAGCGATCGAAGCTATAAGCCGCCAGGAAATACTTTTCGGAAAGCGGCCAGGGCGACCGGTAGCAGTGGCCCGGCCAACGAAGCTCTTCTTCGCAGACCGTCCGCTGCTTGTCCACTTCGCGGCCGGTCGGCCCCCATCCTTGGTTCTGCGGATCGTCAAACCGCGTCGGCTCGGAGACCGGTATGCCCCGCATCAGCTTGATTTCCGACTCGGGAAACGCGGCGTCGGGCGTAAGCCGGGTGATTGCCGCCGGACCGTCCACGCCGCGGTTCGTGTCCAGCAACACGATCGAGCCGGCCGTCATGCCGTGGTGCGGCGCGGCGGTGGCCATCACCTTCGACGAGCCCGGCACACTCCGCGCTTCCCACGTGCCGACCGGGTTGAACGTGTTGTTGCCGTAGTAGATCCGCGCATTGCTGCCGTCCTGCCGCACGGTCCAAAGCTGTTGGTAGAAGACAGCGTTGCGGTCCACGTAGTCCCAGCGGGTGTAGATCACGCGGCCGTCGTTCAACACCGCCGGATCCCACTCGTTGGTCTCGTGAAACGAAATCGGATGCGGATTCGAACCATCGGCCTCCGCCATGGCCAGCGTGTACACGTAGCACGGGCCGCGCCCACAACGGTGGTAGCCGCCCCGCCGGGTCGAGATGAACAACAGCTTGCCGTCCGGCAGGCAGGTGGGCGAGAAGTCGTCGTAGGGACCGTCGGTCAGACGCCGAAGCTCGGAACCGTCGGCTCGGACCGAATAGAGGTGATAGCGCCGGTCGGCCGCGGCCGGATCGCCCCAACTCTTCGGCGGCGTGTCGCACTCGCAGAAAGCGAAGTAGATCGTCCTGCCATCGTGAGAGACCTCCGGGTGCAGGTAGCTGCCCGCGGGCAGATCGCCGGTCAGTCGCCTGACCTTCATCGACCGGCCCGGTTCCTCCAGCACGAACACGCCTCCACCCGGCTGCGCCGTGTAGCCGTAGTACTGCGTGAGCTGATGCGACATGACCGAAGGCACGCGCTTGGCGAACACCAAGGGGCCGATGTCGGCCGCGGGATTGCCGAGCACCATCTCCCGGCGCAAGCGATGCACGTTCCTCCAAAGGGATTCCCACTGGTCGTCCGTCGCGCCCGCGCTGTCCTTCAGCGCACGAAACTCCTCATGCAGCGATTCCCAGGCTGTCCGCTTCCCGCCTAACTCGCCGCCGCCGGTCAAGTCGTCAAGCAGTGCATCGCCGCGAGTCAGCGTCCGTTGGACCGCCTGGGCGTAGCTGCGCGACTCTCGCGGCGCGGCGATGCCGTCCTGCATGCGCCAGTCCCATTCGATCAGTGCTTGTTCGATGGCCGCGCGCAGCGGCGGCGAGCAGCCGACGGCGTCCGGCTGCGGATAAGTCCGCTCACACGGTTTCATCGCCAGGGCCGTAACGTTGTCGCCCTCGACAATCCGTGGTGCGTCGAGCTGAACGGCGGTCGGGCCGTTCGTAGCCGAGACGTCGATCACGAGGATCGCCGTGTCGTCTTCCCACTCCAATCTCGCTTCCACCTGGGCTGGTGAGCCTTCCAGTCGCTTCGTGTCGACCAGCGGCCTGGCTTGCCGGCCGACCGTTCCCGCGACAGTGCGGATCGTGATCCGCCGGCCTTTGTCCAGGGCAGCCACGGCTCTGCGCGGCGGGTGGCCCATCAAGGCCAGCTCGGCGCCGGCGTCTTCGGCGAACAGCCAGAAGCCGGACACGCTGCCGTGCGCAGGGAGGATCTGTTTGCCGTCGAATGCGACCGTCGTCTCAGAGCCTATCCCAAAACCGCCGGGGACTGGCTCACTTTGCGGAGTCTTCGCAGCAAAATGTGCCTGTCCCCTTCTCCCGAGGTCTTGGGATAGACTCTCGGCCGCTTGGGCCGCAACGGAAAACGTCACGGCCAGGAGAATAAGGCTCGACCGTACTATATGTCGTGTCGTCATGATGCGCGGTTCTCCGTGTCTACTCGCCCTGAAATAAGCGAAGCAACCTTGCCCTGCGCGGGCGTTGGTGCAGGCTGGCTCCCCAAATGATCAACGCCGCCCAACGCGTGCGATACCTTCCGGCACGCGGCCATCACGGCACCGGCGCAGGACGCCACCATGGAAGCGTGGCTATGAAAGATCGTCAGCGTGGTAATGCCGATCGACGCGACGATCCGGCCGGTGTAGTCGAACACCGGCCCTGCCAGGCACAGCATCCCGCGCAGGTACTCCTCGTTGTCCGTCGCATACCCCTGCCGCACGACTTGCTCGAGATGGCCGGCCAGTTCCGCTGGGTCGCAAATTGTCCTGTCCGTGAGCCGGGCAAAGCCTTCTTGCGACAAGTGTTGGAAGAGCTTCGGTTCGGCGTGTGCAAGGAGGATCTTGCCCGGCGCGCTGCAATGCATCATCAGCCGCGCACCGATGCGACCGGCCACGTGAACCTCGCGCCGCGTCTGGCGAACGGTTACCCCCATCGACCGATCGCCGTCGCGAATGCTCATGTAGGCGGTCTCGCCGGTCGCCTCCCAAAGCTCGGCGATCGGCTCCTCGGCAGCGGCCACCACATCCATACGGCTGATCGGCTTACTGAAATGGTGCAGCGGCACCATGCTCAGCCGGTATAAAGGCCCCTTTTCCTGCACGACCCACCCCTCGTCGCAAAGGGTGCCTAATAGGCGCAGGATCATGTGTTTATTCAGTTCCAGCTCCTGGCTGATCTGCGTGACGGACAGCGGCTTGGCTGCCTGGCACAGCAACTCCAACAGCCGGATCCCCTTACGAAAAGCAGGGGCGTCATACGACTGCGCGATGGGAGCAACTTCGCCCTCGGCCATTCTGCACCCCCCAGTATCTATTACACGGGTGGAACTGTATTTCACGAGTGTATCACAGGCCGCGAAGGATTGCAATCCTTCGCAAAAAAACACTCGCCAAGCTGCTAACGCAGGTTCCGGTAACGCTGTTCCAGGTCTGCCAGGAGGAGCGGACTGTATGGCGACAATTCATCCGCCGGGCCAACAGACAATTCCCGCAAGAAGCAGGCCATCGGCTTCGCCATGACCGCCGAGGGCGAGTTCCTCTCCCACGGTCGTCAGGTGGAGGTAGGATTTCTGAGTCCGCTCCGACAGGCCGGCCAACTGCAGGTCGTGGAGCATCCGCTGGGCGAGCGGGGTGAGTAGGAGCCCTTTTCGCTTGGCGGGAACGACTGCGGCGGGAAGACATCGGATGGTACTGCTTCCTCGCCTTGGCTGCCGACCAAGAGGGAAGATCCTGTTGGCGGCTCGATCGCATCCAATGCGCCGTACCCTGTTTCGATCGGCATGCGCTGTGGGACGCACGAAACGGGCTCGTGGAACTGGACCTGATCGCCGATCGTCCCTGGCGTCAAAACGACCCCGACGGCTGCTATCAGATCCTTTCCGTCGAGCGTCCGCCACAACAAGGCCAGCCCTCCCCGCAAGGCCCAACGACCCACTTGACTGTTCAAAACAGGTCTTTCCTGGGCTGCCTCACGTACCGTTTGAGGATTCTACCAACGGGAGTCGCCCGGTGATAGAATGGCCGCCGGGAGCTTATCTTATCCACTTTCCGCGAAGTGCGTGCGGAGTACGATGAACTGATCAAGCGGGTTCTTCGGCGGCTCTACAAACGGAATGAGAGAGCGGGGCGCAGGTCTCGGCGACGTCGACAGTCGCTGGGGCTGCGGACGGTTCTCTTTCGAGGGTTTCATCGGGGGAAGTCATGGTTTCAAACAATGCCCCGCCGGGCGGGCGATTTCCGATGAGGTTCCTGACGACGGCCGTGATTCTCACCGGAATCGTCCTCGCCTGGCTCTCCTGGGGACTGTACCGGTCGTATCAGATCGTCAAAGTGACCAAACAGCGGAATTTCAGGATTGAACAACTCCGTGGTACGATCATTTACCTCGACGAGGTGCTGACGATGTCGGCCCGCATGGCAGTGGCCACGGGAGATCTGGCATGGGAAGAGCGGTATCGCCGGCACGAACCGAAACTCGAACAGGCGATCGAAGAGGCAATGGCCACGGCTCCTCAGGCCTATCGCGGCCGCAACGCGATGGAAACCGATGCTGCCAACGCCAGGTTGGTGGCGATGGAGAACGAGGCATTTGACCTTGTGCGACAGCAACGCCTGGAAGAAGCTCACTCCCTTCTCTTCAGCAGCGAATACGAAGCGCAAAAGGGAAGCTATGCCCGGGGTATGCAAGAGTTGGCGGACTCCCTCAGCGCTTCCTCCATCGCGATCCTGGCAGCGGAACAACGGAGGACGTATTCGAGCATCCTGCTCGCCGTTTCCGTCACTGGAATCTTGCTGGTCGGATGGTTGTTTGTGTTGCGCGCCATGCGAGGCTGGCGAGCCGCTCTCTGGAAAGCGCATGACGAATTGGAGACACGTGTCCGGCAGCGAACGGCTGAATTGGCGGTCGCCAACGAGGAACTGACTCGGGAAATCGCCGATCGCAGGCAGGCAGAAGAGGCTCTGGCTTACGAGCGGTTCCTGTTGGCCACTCTCATGGACAATTCGCCCGATTACATCTACTTCAAAGATGCTGCGGGCCGGTTTATTCGAATCAGCAAAGCGCTGGCTCAGTATTTCGGCCTGGACGACGCATCTCAGGCGACAGGAAAGGCCGACTTCGACATCTACGGCGCCCAGCGCGCCAAGCAATACCTGGACGACGAGCAGGAAGTGATGAAGACGGGCAGGCCGATCGTGGATAAGGAGGAAGAGCAGACCTGGCCGGATGGGCGCGTCACTTGGATTTCGACCAGCAAGGTTCCACTGCGCAGCACCGCCGGAGAAATCATCGGCACGTTCGGTATCTCCCGCGATATCACGGACCGCAAGCGGGCTGAAACGACGCTGCGAGCCAGCGAGATGAAATTTCGGACCCTTTACGATTCGTCTCGAGACGCCATCATGGTGCTCGCTCCCGGAGATCAATTCCTAGGCGGAAACACCGCTGCCATCAGGCTGTTCGGGTGCAGAGATGAGGAAGAATTCACCTCGTGTTCCCCGGCAACCCTCTCGCCGGAATACCAGCCGGACGGGGCCCTTTCGACCGTGAAAGCGCAAGAAATGATGGCGCTCGCCATGGAGAATGGGTCGCATGTTTTCGAGTGGGCCCACCAGCGCATCGACGGAAGCCGGTTTTTCGCGACGGTCCTGCTGACCCGCATGGAGGTGGAGGGCAAGACGTATTTGCAGGCCACGGTCCGAGACATTACCGATCAGAAGCAAGCAGCCGAAGCGCTGCGAACGGCGAAGGAGGCGGCGGAAGTGGCCAACCGGGCAAAGAGCAACTTCTTAGCCAACATGAGCCATGAAATCCGTACCCCCATGAACGCCATCATCGGCATGACGGAACTGGTCCTCGACACCGAGTTGGCTCCCTCACAACGCGATTACCTCGAAATGGTCCGGGAGTCCGCGGACTCTTTGCTCACCATTATCAACGACATCCTCGACTTCTCCAAGATCGAGGCCGGCAAACTCGATTTGGAGGAGACGGTCTTCGGCCTTCGGGAGCGGGTTGGCGATGCGATGAAGTCGCTGGCCTTGCGAGCAGACGACAAAGGGCTTGAACTCGCCTGGCGCATTCATCCCGATACCCCCGACGCTCTTCTCGGAGACCCCATCCGGCTCGGCCAGATCTTGCTCAATTTGGTCGGCAATGCCCTCAAGTTCACGGAGGCGGGCGAAGTCGTGCTGGAAGTGAACTGCGAGTCTCGAACCGATAGTGAAGCCGTGCTGCGATTCGTCGTCCGCGACACGGGTATCGGACTGTCGGAAGACGCGTTAACCAAGATTTTCGAGGCGTTCACGCAGGCCGACGCCTCGACAACTCGCAAGTACGGAGGAACCGGTCTGGGGCTGGCGATTTCGTCTCGTTTGGTCGCTCTCATGGACGGACGCCTCTGGGCCCAGAGCAAGGTCGGGGAAGGAAGCGTCTTCCAGTTCGTTGCACGTTTCAAGCTGGCGACTGCCAAGCCTGGCGGTCGTCCAAGCATCAAGCCGGCGGTCGTCCGCGAAGCCCGCGTGCTGATTGTCGACGACAACGCCACGAACCGGCTCATTCTTCAGGAGATGACGCGCAACTGGGGCATGCACCCTATAGCCGTGAGCAGCGCCCATGAGGCAATCTCTGTTTTACGAAAAGCTCATGAAGAAAAGGCGCGGGTGCCGTTGGTGCTTTCCGACGTCAACATGCCGGACGTGGATGGCCTCACCTTAACGAAGTGGATTCGGGAAGACTCGCAACTGGCGGATACGGCGGTCATCGTCCTCACCTCGGGGGCTCATCCCGAGGATCTGAAACGCTGTACTGAACTCAAGGTTGCTGCGCACCTCATGAAGCCGGTCAAACAATCGGAACTCCTGGGTGCCATCGAGATGTCGTTGGGAGCCGCCGTTTCCGTCGACGCCGATTTGGAGACGCATCGAGGCGAATCGAAGCAGCCACGGCTTCCGCTGCATGTCTTGCTCGCCGAGGACAGTCTGGTGAATCAGAAGCTGGCAGTCGGACTGTTGGAGAAACATGGGCACTCGGTCACCATCGCCAACAATGGTAAAGAGGCCATTGCCGCCTTGGCATCCCAGTCATTTGATGCCGTGCTGATGGACGTGGAAATGCCGGAGATGGACGGTCTTGAGGCGACTGCCGTCATCCGCGTCAAGGAACGGCAGACGGGCACGCACGTCCCCATCATTGCGATGACCGCCCACGCCATGAAAGGAGACCGTGAACGATGCCTGGAGGCGGGAATGGATGATTATGTATCCAAACCGATCCGCGCTCAGCAGTTGCTCGAGACTCTGGAATCCGTCCTGCAAGACGCCCGGCGGTGAAACGCGGCCGCACCTCCGACACGGAAAAAAGACTCCCGGCCCCCTTCGGAACTGCCGCCGCTGGTGAATTCGACACTTGTCTTTCTCGCCGATGCCAAGAAGCCGTGAATTGATCTTCGCGAGCCGGCACGCTACCATGGGTAAATGGTGGCCGCGGGAAGAATATCCCGGCCGAGCGGACACGGGATACTGCGGTTCAAAACTCCCAACGAAGGTCAGAACAGCCATGAAACGAGAAGAGAGAATGTCGCACGAGCCGGCAGGCACGAATTCCCGTCGAGATTTCTTGAAGCAGTGTGGAACGTTGACGGCCGGGGCCGCCTTGGCCGGGGTGGCGATTCCGCACGTCCACGCCGCCGAGGACAACACCATTCGCCTGGCCTTGATCGGCAGCGGCGGCCGCGGCAGCGGCGCGGTGATTAACGCCTTCGACTCGCCCAACGGCCCCTGCAAACTGGTCGCCATGGCGGACATCTTCGGGCAACGTCTGGAGGGATCGCACAAGGTTCTCGCTCAACATCACCCCGACAAGGTCGACGTGCCGCCCGAACGACGCTTCGTGGGATTCGACGCCTACAAGAAGGCGATCGACTGCCTGCGGCCCGGC